>NZ_JBFRFX010000027.1:0-106765 GCF_052115045.1 Cupriavidus sp. 2TAF22 | reverse complement strand
GGCCCATACGCTCCCCTACCGACGCTTCGCCTACCACCTCGCGGTGGCCTGCGCACGGCTCGGGGCCGATGTGGCTCGCTATTCCTTCATCGTAGTGGACTTGCACCACCAACTCCTTGCCGGTCTCCCGGCGCACTCAGTATATAAATGCGGTCATGACACCCGTCGACAGCCTCTGGCTCACCAATCCCACCCTCGCCTACGCCGATTGGCAGCGCCGCGAGGCGTCGGGCGCGGACCGGCGCCCTTTCGCGGCCCGCTCGATCATCCAGCATCAGGCCATGTTCGAGCATTTTCGGCGCCATCTGCTCGACGTCGACACCACCGTGGCCACGTTCGGCCCAGACCATATCGATACCTTCTGGCAAGCGCCCGACCCGCGCGGCTACAGTCCCGCCACGCGCATGCGCTACTTGAAACTGCTGGACCGCTTGTGTCGCCACCTGGTTGCCATCGGTGTGCGCAAGAGCAATCCAGCCCGCCAATTGGTCCGCGACGGTCATTGGCCGAAGGCCGAGCCGGACCCCATCTACTTGCCAGAGGAGGCGGACGCCCGCCTGCAGGCGTGGGTGCAGCCCCACGCCGGGGATGACCTGGCGGCCTTGCGCAACCGCGCCATCGTGGCACTCTTCCTCGGCACCGGCGTCACGGCATTGGAAGGCCGCACGGCCCGCCGGGAGGACCTGCAGCCCGATGTTGCCCCGCCCTACCTGCGCGTGCCAGCCCACGGCGCGCGTGATACCCGCACGATCCCTCTCGCCGCATTCGCGGTGCCGATCCTGACCAAGTGGTGCATTCGCCGGCAGACCCTTCCGGTCCTTGGCGACCTCGTGTTCTCACTCCGGGCCAGCGGCGAGCCGATCACGGATATGAGTCTTGGCAAGATCGTGCGAGCGGCGCTCGTCGCGATCGACTTCGAAGCGCAAGACATGAGCCCGCGGGTGCTGCGCAACACCTACTGCCGCCGGCGGCTACTTGCCGGGCGCGACCGCAATGAAGTCAGCAAGCTGCTTGGGCTGGCCAGCACGCGAACCTGTGACCGGATCAGGGCTACCATCGGCGCGCAGTTGTAATCGTTGGTTTCACGCACTCGCACACACCGCATGGAATTTGCTATTCTCGCGGACGCCTCTACGGCAACATATCAACGAGCAACCACGAAAGAATCCATGGCAACCAAAGCAAAAGCTGTCGTAAAGACCCCGGCCAAACCTGCCGCCACGAAGGCAGCAGCGCCCACCAAGAAGGCGGCGGCCGCACCGGCGAAGAAAACCACAGCGGCTGCACCGGTGGCAAAGCCGCTGAAGGAAACCTTCACCAAGGCGAGCTTGCTGGCCCACCTGGTCGCCCAGACCGAGCTGGACGCCAAGACCGTCAAGACCGTGCTGGCCCACCTGGAAAACACGGTCCTGAGCGCCGTGCACAAGAAGGGCGCGGGCGAATTCACGCTCCCAGGCCTGCTCAAGGTCGTGGCCACTCAGGTGCCTGCCACGAAGAAGCGTTTTGGCAAGAACCCGTTCACCGGCGAGGATCAGTGGTTCGCAGCAAAGCCCGCCACCGTCAAGGTGAAGGTCCGCCCACTGAAGAAACTGAAGGACGCCGCCCTGTAAGGCGTACCAGCCTGCTGAACGAATGGAGCCCGCGAGGCTCCATTTTTATGGATGCCCGGCAGGGAAAAGAATAGGCCCTTACGTGGCGGGGCGAAGGGTGGGCGCAGGGTGG
The DNA here is from genome assembly GCF_052115045.1 of Cupriavidus sp. 2TAF22. Classification (NCBI taxonomy): domain Bacteria; kingdom Pseudomonadati; phylum Pseudomonadota; class Betaproteobacteria; order Burkholderiales; family Burkholderiaceae; genus Cupriavidus; species Cupriavidus sp. 2TAF22. The sequence goes on along the minus strand of NZ_JBFRFX010000027.1, from coordinate 105,043 downwards.
ACAAACGCAGCAGACGGCTGAGGCCGGCCATTAGCGGCCTTTCGAACAGTTACTCGAAAGCGGTCACTGACCGAAACAATTTGTCCCTGCACAGATACCCATGCGAAATATTGTTCGCCGCCTTTGGTATACTGACGCAGGCTCCGGCAGATTAACGCTGTGTACGGGTTTCAGTGATATAGCCTGACGCTGCTCACGCAAGAGTTGAATAAACTCTGCATCGATCTTACTCGTTTATCTGCAAACGCATGACGCCGGGCCAATCTTTTCGTAGCGCCTTGTGCATAAATCAACGCAAGTCAGTTGACTTAATACGTCAGACCAATTTTAAATGTCATGGCATTTGAAAAAACCGTAAAAGACCAAATTTCCCAATACATTGGCGCGCATATCGCCGATGAGGCTTGGCATATATCCTACTTTGACTTCATTGGTGAAGCTAACTTAGCCAAGCGGCTCGGTGAAGAGTTCATCTCAACGAGATATATTTATAAGCTCTTAGAAGGTTTGGAAGCAAATGATTGGCTTTTGCGAGCACAAATCAGGAATCAAGTTTTGTCTTACGCGTCGATCTATGAAGCAGTAATCCATCACATCCTGTTCGATGTTCTTTCAACAGAACCTTCAGTGATCGGTCTTACTGAGTTCCCGACGAAGAAGCGAATATCAATACCTCCCGCAAGTATGACAATCCTTGAGAAGCATCTCGAGCACGACGGAAAGAAGATTATCCCGACGTACGACGCCATAGGTCGAACAGACGAGTCGAAAGTCCGCTTCGATAAAAAGGCAGAGTGTGCGGAAACACTTGGCCTGATAGATCCATGGCTAAAAGATGAGTTGATTGAATTCTACGAGGCACGCAACGCGATTCACATTCACGCCGAAATTCGCAAGTCTCTCGATTATCAGCTTGATCTTTCCAAGCGCGCCTACATGCGCATGCAGCCATTCAAAGAGCAACTTACGGCGGGATTGGCGAATCGTGGACTAGTGGTCTAAGTTTCGGTTCAATCAACGCAACATTGGCGATGGCTTCGCCATTTTCCTCTCCAGCGTTGGCGCTCTCTGCGCTTCTCGCTCCCGCGCCGGCTATGGGCGCTTAGATCCGCATTTCCTTCTGACCAACGGAAACTATCCCTTGCGCCAGCGGCACGCCGCTGGCTTGCCAGCGCCGGAGCCCGACCAAACAACGGTCGTCCGCTGACCTAGCGGCATCAGCATCAGTTTGTGAATAATATTAATTCGGACGACCAAGGCATATATTCATTGTTGGATTAATCAGGAGGATCCTTGATCTACTATTGTGACCACTGTGAAAAGCATACCAACTTCCATCCATTGCAAGTGAATATTCTTCCCGAAGAAGGCCCTTCTGAATAACATACGTTCGCAAAGTGTGATGTTTGCAATAAGCCAGCGATATTTCTCCGTGAAGACGTAGGCGATGGATTCGAGAACGACTTTTACTATCGGCTATATCCGTCACATGACCGTCATATAGGCTTTCTGCTCCCACATGTTGTGCGTACTTCGTACGAGGAGGCAGTCAAATGCGAAGGGGGGCGGTCTCAAGAGTCAAGTGCAACGTTTAGCAAATCCAGCGATTTCCAATTCCTTGGCCATCGCTTCCTCGGGTGTATCCCAGCCAAGCGTCTGACGAGGCCGGCCGTTGAGCAATTTGGCAATGTCGTTGAGCTGGGTCTGTGTGACTGCCGATAGGTCGATGCCTTTGGGCAGAAACTGGCGCAGCAAACCGTTGGTGTTCTCGTTGCTGCCGCGCTGCCAAGGCGCATGCGGATCAGCAAACCAGATATCTAAACTCAGCCGCCTGGAGAGTTCGACATGGCAGGTCATTTCCGTTCCGCGATCGTAGGTCAAGCTCTCGCGCAGAAAGGCCGGCAGCTTCTTCATTTGGCGCGTGAAGCCCTCCAGGGCGTCCTGGGCCGTGCAGCCGTCCATACGGCACAGCACCACGAAGCGCGTCTTGCGCTCAACCAGCGTGCCCACGGCGGAACGATTGAACGCGCCCTTGATGAGGTCGCCTTCCCAATGCCCCGGCAACTGCCGCAGTTCAATCTCCTCGGGCCGGTGAACGATGCGCAGGGCCTCGGGCACGAATCCGCCGCCAGCAAGCGTGGTGCGTCGGCGTCCACGCACGGGCTTTTCCTGGCGCAATGCTTCGATCATCGCCTGCTTGAGTCCACCTCGCGGATGGGCGTATATCGCGGCGTAAATCGTTTCGTGGCTGACGCGTTGGTCGGGATCGTCGGGATACATACAGCGAAGTCTGGCAGCAATCTGCTGCGGCGACCAGCGCCAGTAGACCAACCGGTCATGCACATGCTGATACAGCGCGTTGCCGGCAAGCAGCTTGCGGCGACGCCCGCAACCTCGACGACGAACACGGTACGCCGACGCCGCACGCGTCGCATCATAGTGCGGTACAGCCGTATCGCGGTTGCGCGCCAGTTCACGCGAAACAGTCGAGGCACTTCGCCCAAGCAGTCGTGCGATCACTCTTGTGCCGCTGCCTTTCCGATGCTCGATCATGATGACCGCGCGTTCCTCTGCGCTCAGATGCTTGTACTTCGTCATCGCAACACCTTACTTGATTCAAGGTGTTGCACTTGAAGCTAGTGTAGCGTTCTGTAGCTTGCAGCCTGCCTCTGCGCTTTAATCGTTCAATCAGCCGTTGGGCCCGACAGGACGGGCCCAACTCGGAAGCACCGGTCACGAGCGCTCTAAAATTCCACGCCGTGGGAAAGGTGGGAGCGTTTCCCTCAGGGCTGTCGCAGGCTCCTTCGTTCCGTCGGTGTCAGCTGGCTGAGCGCCGCCTCATCGAGATTCATCTGCCCAAGTACCTGCACGGCAGCCTTGTAGTCGTAGGCCGGTGACTGCAGGCTGGCGCCTTCCCTGGGCCGGGCAGTCCCCTCCGCAGGCTCGTTGCCGGTGGACAGCACGCGCACCGTGAATACCGATGGCATGGCCTGACGCGCGGCCGACCGCTCGCGCTGCACCGCCTCCTGCGCCGCGCTCGCAGCCTGCGAAGCCGCGGCGCTGGCGTTGGTCAGCGCGCCCACGTTGACAGCGGCCACCACGGGGATGCCGGTGGCCTTGCCCTGCACCTGGATGTTCTCGGCGTTCACCACGCGCAAGGCGGCCAGGTTGACGTTGCCCGAGACGCGGATGCCCGCTTCGCCCGCGTCGATGGTGCCCAGCGGCGCGATCAGGTCGATGTCGCCGGGCGGCACCTCGGCGATCGGGTTCAGCGTAGCGATACCGGCGCCGGTGTTCGGCGTGGTCGGAGACAGCGTCACGCGGCCATAGTCGTCGTAGATGCGACGCTGCGACGTGTAGACCACGGTGGACTTCGAACCGCGGCCCGCGTTGATGTCGCCCTGCGCCGACCAGCCCAGGATATTGCCCCCGAACGTGGTGAAGATACGACTCTGGCCCAGCAGGATGCTGTCCCGCGCATACATCTGGATCTCGCCCGAACCCTGCGTGAGCACGCCCGAGCCATCGCCCGGCACAAACCCGCCATCCACCCCCACCAGCGTGCGGCCTCCCGGCGTGAGGATGCTGATGTCGCCGCCGAAGTCGGTGTGGATGCCCGAGTCGAGCACGTCGTAGTAGTGCACGCCCGCAGGATTGCCGAGCGCCACCCACTGGGGCCGGCTCACATAGGTCACGCCGGCCGCGGGCCTGGTGGTGACCGCCGGCTCGGAGCTGCCGGGCAGGTAGCGATAGTACTTCGCGCTGCTGAACATGGTCAGGTCGCCGTCGTAGTCCGGCTGGCCGCCCTGCCCACCTTGGCCATCCCGCGCCGGCAACAGCGTGGCAATCGCCTCGCGGCCGCGCAGGTAGCTGCCGGCGCGCGGGCCATTGGTGTCGTTGTACTCGCGCCCCGACGCCTTGAGTTCGGCGTAGTAGACGTTGCGCAGATACGCCCGCTGCTGCTCGGGCGGCAAGGCGGCAAAGAACGCACGCGCATCGGTCGTGGCGGCATCGAAATGCAGGCCCAGCCCGTTGCGGCCGCCGAATCGGTCGGTCAGCCAGTTCACCAGATAAAGCTGGCTGGCCAGCCCGTACTCGCGTTGCAGGTCGCGGTTGGCCATGTTGGTACCCGTGGCCTGCGTCTGCTGCCGTGCGCGATCGATATCGGCCTGGCGCGCGGCCAGGAATGCCGGTGCGCCGGCCTCGTCGCCGTGGTAGCCGAATTCCATGCGCAGCCAGTCGCTCAAGGTCAGGCTGCCGCCATAGATCGTCACGGCCTTGCCTGGCTGGCTGGCCAGCGCGCGGCCCGGATCTGCCTGGTTGGCCGGATCGAGGTAGCGCGCGGCAAACGCCTGGAAGCCCAGCCCGTCGAGCCCGCGCGCCCCCACGCCTGCGGCCACCGCGATGCTGGCGCCGCTGGAGCGGTCGCCCGCCTGCACATTGACCACCGGGCCGAGGCTCTTGAGTTCGCCCTTGTCGGCCAGGTAGAGGTCGCGTCCTGCCGTGATTTCCAGCAGGCCCGGGCCTGCCACGTAGAACGTGCTGCCCAGGATGTCGCGGCCTGCCGAGATCACGGAGACGTCGTCGGCGTTGTTGTGCACGATCAGGTTGCCGCGCACGGTGCCGGCGCTGTACCGCATGGGGCGCAGCGGCGAATTGGGCTGGCTGCTGTAGAACTGACCGAACCAGCCGAGTGCCTGCTCGGGAACCAGCTCGGTTGAGCCGAGTTCCGTGCCTGCGTTGACGATGTCGCGTCCTGCCCGGATGGCCACGGGGCCGCCACCTTCGTACCACGTCGGCAGGATGCCGCCCGCAGAGGTGATTGTGCCGCGACTCAAGATCGCACCGGTACGCAGGCCCACGATATCGCCTTCGTTGGCGTAGAAGCGCGCGGGCGGTTGTCCGGTCCTCGCATAGCCCGAAACCGTGGGCGCGGTCAGGCTGAACATCGGGAAGACCTGGCTGGGGCCAAGGCCTGCCCCGAACAGCACGCTGGGCGCCAGCCCATTCACGCTGACATTGTTGGCCGTGTAGCCGCCAAACCATGCCTGGCCCACCACGCCGGCAAAGCCGGGGTTGAACGGACTCGGCAGCGCCGTCGGATCGGCACCCGATTGCGTGACCGAATAGCCGCCGGCATAGATCGAGTCGCCGGCCAGCAACTCCAGCGCGCCGGTGCCCGTCACCGCGAAGTGCGGGCTGACCGGGGAAGGCGCCATCACCAGCCCCACCGGCGATTGCACCGGCTTCTGGGTTGTCGAATCCCTCGTGCCGGAACTTGATCCGCCGTAGTAGAGACTGCCGTTCGGTGCGGCGGCGCGCAGGATCGATGGCATCACGAAGCGGCCATCGGTGGCGCTGTGGTTGCCGCCGCGGAAATCCATCCACGCCATCGACGGCGTCAGGTTGCCGCCGGCGCTGAGCAGGTCGATGGCTGTGGACGGCGTCCACAGCGAGAACCAGCTCCAGCCTTCACCGGCATAGGACGCGCCATCGAGCGTGAATGGCGTGCCGTTATGCACCTGCGTCACGCGGCCCGGGTCGGCAACGCCGCCCACGGCCACATCACCGCGCGCATCGATGCGCACGCCCGCGTCGCCCGGCACCAGCACCGGCCCGCCGCCGGCGATGGCCGAGGTCGACACATACGGCTGGTACGCGCGCGATTCCTTGCCGTCCGATACGTCATAGCGCAGTTCGATGCCGCCCAGCGAGCCGGTGGCCACACGCATGGCACCGCGCAGGTTCGTCATGACGCCGGTCAGGTTCAGCCGCGCATTGTCGTAGCGGGTCTGTGGCGTCTCCCCGTCCGGCGTGTCCCTCGGCGAACGCACTTCCGCCACGGGGTTCAGCCCCCCGCCAATGCGGATGTCGAGGTCGCCGCCGCCGGTCAGGGTGAGCTGGCTGCCATCGGCCGATACACGGCCCGTGCTGGCCACCGCCAGGTTCAGGCCCTGGCTGCGCGACAGGATGCCGGACGCATTCCCCATGCGGGACTCCAGCATGCCCACGTCGCCACCGGCTTCGAACACCAGGTTGCCGCCACCGAGCGTGCCGATGCCGGTGAAGCCCACCAGGAACGGCGTGTCGCTGTGCTTGGCACTCCCCCCTGCAGCCACGGGGACATAGGTGCCGAAGTTGACCCACCACGCGGTCGGCAAGCCTTGGCCCGGCTGCGCGACGCTGCCCGTGCCCTGCCGCCACATCCAGTTGCCGACGGCGGACGTGTCGTTGTGGGCGCGCATCACGCCCAGTACGTCGTCGTTGCGGATCGAGTCGCCACCGCCGCCGATGGTGTCGCCCCGAACGTCGCCGCCCGCGCGCACCAGCACGTTGCCACCATGCTCCGGATACCAGGCCCGGTAAAGGCTTTGCGTGCCGCCGTTCACAAAGGGTTCGAGGAAGGCGCCCTTCGCACCCAGCACCGTGGTGCCGATGCCGTTGGTCCCGACCGAGCGGGCCTGGTTGTACGCGGCATCGACACCGATCGACTGCGTGCCCGCCGTATAGACGCCAAACGGCGACGACATCGTGAAATTGCCGGCCGACAGCACGTCGAGGTCGCCCGTGCCGGTACGCAGCACGCTGAACAATTGCTGGCGTGCCGGGGTATTCCTGTCCTCGTATTCGGGTGGCGTGCCGTCGGCGATCTTCTTTACCAGTTCGCCCAGGCCCCAGTTGTTCATGTCCAGCGCAGCGGCTTCCCCGCCCCAGACACTCAGATCGAGCAGCGTGCCGGGCTCGTAACCGAGCATCGCGGCGCCCGCCTCCGTCCAGACGAGCTGGGCTGGCAGGCCGGTACCCGGCTTCAGCACGGTATCCGGGGCCAGGCCATAGTGCGTGTCGGCCAGCAGCACGTGGCCGTTGGCACTGCGCGGCAGCAGCGCACGCGTATCGGCGGCTTCCAGGTCCGCACCCGCCACCAGCCGGATCGACCAAGATTGCGATCCCGGTGCCAGCATTGGCGCCAGCGCCCAGTTGCGGCCCTGGTTGCCATCGGCATCGGCTGCACGCATCTGCACGCTCTCCACGTCGCCGGGCAGCTTCACCACGGTTTCGCTCGGGATCATGGCGCCCTTGCGCAGCGTCAGCGCGCCGGCAAGCTGCACGCCGTTGACCGCGGCGAAGGTGTCGCCGATATCCTTGATCGCGCCATCGGGGAACGGCAGCGGCACATTGGCCGGCCACAGCATGGCCGCCACGCGGGCGGCGGTGGGCACCCGGTTGCCGGCATCGAGCTGCATGCCGCTGGCCAGCGTCAGCGCCTGCGACAGTACCGTGCCGGCGGCGTGGATCACGTTGCCGTTGCTGTCGCGTACAGCGCCACCGAGCACCGTGCCGGCCGGCAGCACCAGATCGGCGGTCAGCGTGGCCCGCGTGGCCAGCTGGGTGCCGGCGCGCAGCGTCATGGCCTGCATCGGCAGCGCATAGTTCAGCGTGTGGCCGGACTGGAAGAACGTGCCGTCGGCCAGCGTCACGGTGCCGTCGGTCGGCACGATGATGTCGCCGCCCCATGGAATGCGGCCCTTGACCAGGATCCAGCCCTGGTCGTCCGGCGTGGCCTTCAGCACCGAGCCGTCGAAGCCGTCGGTCAGGCTGCCGAAGATCTTGAGGTTGCCGCCCGCGCGCAGCACCAGCGCGCCCGCCTCGCCCGAGCCGTACACGCCCGTCATCCGCGAATGCGGGTTGACGCTCGTGTAGCGATAGCCGGACAGGTCGATATCGCCATCGATATGGAGATCGCCGCCCGGGGTGGCGCTGGCGATTTCCACGCCGGGGCGCAGATGGAACGCGTCGGCGTACTGGCGCAGGCCAGCCAGCTTGCGCGTCATCAGGTCGCCATTGGCCAGCGCGTGGCCCATGAACGCCACGCTGTCGTCGTGCAGGTCGTTCAGGTAGCCCTGCGTGATCGACTGGTAGTCGCGGCCATCGGGGGTGCCATCCTTCACCAGCGGCGCGTTGTCGTAGCGCTGGAAGGCGTTGACCGTGACGCTGCGCGCGCCATCGATCCGCACATTGCCCGAGGCGTCGATATCGACATCGCTGCCGCGCGCGCCGCCAATACGGCGGGCGCTCAGTTCCACCGTGCCCAGCGCCAGCGGCGTGCCATCGGTGCCGGCCCGTACGTCCATGCGCGCGCCATCGGCCAGCAACAGCGTGCCGTTGCGGCTGTCGATCTCGATGATGGCGCGGTTCGGCGCCTCGATGACCTGGCCGTAGCTGTCCTTGCGCAGCATGCGGCCATGCGCATCGAGCACGGCACTGCTGCCGATGGTCACGCCATCGCGCGCGGCCAGACGAATGCTGCCCACCTGTTCGCCGCTGGCATCGACCGTGCCGTTGACCAAGAGGCGACCACCATCGACCGAGACGTTGATCTCGCGCGCCTTCAGTTCGTCGCCCACGGTCAGGTCGCCCTGCTTGACCTGGAAGCTGCGGCTGCCGGTCATGTTGCCGTCGTTCAGGCGCTGGTTCAGGCCCGTGAAACCGGCAATACGCTGGCCGCGAATATCGGCGCCACCTGCCGCGAACGGCACCCATGTGCCACCTGCATCGTAACTGCCCGTGCTGCCGCCGACGAATTTGCCCTGCAGGTCGATCGTGCCCGCACCTTCGCCCAGCGCGATGGCCGTGAACCTGCCCGCGCGGTTTTCCAGCGCGGAGACGTCGATGCGCGAGCCGGCCGCCTGGCTGATATTGCCGCGCTGGCTCTCCAGCATCACATCGCCGCCCCAACTGTATTTGCTGACGTCGTAGAAGTCGAGCTTGCGTCCGGCCAGATCCAGTTGTGCACGGTCACCGAGCACGAGGTCGCCCTGCGCGGTCACCGACAGCTTGCCGCTCGGCAGCGCCACGGCGCTATCCAGCGTGACGCTGCGGCCTTCCAGCTTCAGTTCCGCGCCGAGCGCCGCCACCAGCGCCTCATTGGACAGCGCCGGCGCCGCAGCACCCTGTGGCGCGCTGACGACGATGTCGCCACCCGCGCGCAGCCGGTTCACCGAACCGGCGTGGCCGGTCAGCAGCGGCGTGTCGATGCGCAGGTTGCCGCCCGTGTACGCGTAGCCGTTGGTCGCGTCGTCCCACGCGCCACGCGACTGATAGACCGCGAGCGTCCCGCTGTTGTTGGCGGTGATGCGGTCGTTGGCCTTCAGGTTCACTTCGCTGAAGCCGAGCGCCAGCCGCTCGAAGTCGTGCACGCTGTCCACGCGCACCGACGGGGCAAAGCCAAACTCGATCTCGCGGGCATCGATGGTCAGCTTGCCCGAGCCGGTGCCAGCGCCGCCGGTGGCCACCTGGCCCGGCGCGTTGCGGGCGCCGTTCCACACCAGCACATCGGTCTCGATGCGCGCTTCGGCATTGGCGTCGCCGGCGCCATAGATGGCCGGCGTGGTCAGCACCAGGCGCTCCAGTGCAGACTTGCGGGTCACCGGGTCGAGTGTCGACAGCGTGATCGAGTCGTGGAAGTTCACCGCGTCGCGCGCAGTCAGGATCAGGTTTTTCAGCGCCGGGGCGCCGGTGCTGGTATCGCCTTGCAGCAGGCGGTTCAGCACATCCTGCGACAGCCGCAAGCCCGGCGGCAGCGCGCCACGCGTGGCGGCCGCCGCCAGCGCGGCGTCGCTGCCCACGTTGATGGCACCCACGGACAGCGACAGGTTGCGCGTACCGTAGCGCGCCGTATCGCGCAGCTCGAACGCCTGGTCCGTGACCGCGGCGATGGTGCCTTCGGAATAGAGCTGCGCCGCGCCTTTGCAGACCACGCCGGCCGGGCATGCGCCGATGTCGATCTTGCCCGGCGCGAAGCTGCCGCTGGCCGACGGCGCCAGCATGTCGATCCAGCCGTTGGACACCGCCAGTACCGAACGTTCGCCCGGATCGTAGACGTAGCCGTGGGTCGAGTCCCACGCCACCTTGCCCCGGCCCAGCGTATTGATGCCGGCGCCCTGTTCGACAACGATTCCGCCGTTCCTGTCGTTGGTGACCAGGAACACCTCGGGCGCCTTGAGTACAGCGCCGCTGCGCAGCACGATGTCGTAGGCGTTGTTGGCGAGGAAACCCAGCACATTGTTGCGCTGGCTGCCGCTGTTGTTGCCGATGACCTGCGGCAAGGCCCCGATGCCAAGGCGCGCAGCGCCGATGGCGTTCAGGTCGTCCGCATACAGCGACACCGGGATGCGGCTCGAGGCGCCCCACGGCGTGGGTTCGGCGCCCGGCCCCATGATTTCATAAGAGCCGCCGCCGGCCAGCACCAGCGCACTGCCGCCCAGCCCGCCTGCCGGCGTGTCGTACCGCGTGGTGCCGTCGAACTTCAGCGCCGGCAGGTCGCCGATCGCACCCTTGGCGTTCGCGCCGATAAAGTACAGCGCCAGCGTCTTGGCATCGCGCTCGATCAGCGAACGCGGCACGCCGCCGCGTTCCGCTGCCGCCACGGCGAAGTCCGCATAGCTGGTTTCGTTGTACTGCGAATAGCGGCGCAGCGTGTCGGCCGAGGTGATGATGGCCTGCGTCGGCAGGGCATCGCGGATGCCGGTATCGATCGTGCTCAGACGCACGCTGGCGGCATGCGAACCATTGCGCATAGCCAGCGCGCCTTGCGCCGACGGCGACGCCAGCGACGCCAGCGCCGGACTGGCCGCACCGTTGAGCTCGACGCGAAACGCGCCCGGCAGCAACGCGTACGTGGACGGCAGCAGCGTGTAGGTGCCCGGCGGCAGGCCCGGCACGCCCGCGCCGATGGTGATCTGGCGGCCGATGGCCGGATCGCCGGCACCCTTCTCCGCGATGATCGGCGCATAGCCGGCCTGCGCGCCGGGGACGATGGCATAGACGGGATTGGTGGACAGCCCCGGCAGCTTGAAGCCGCCGTTGGAGCCCACCTGGATCAGCGGATACATGCGGGCGTCGGTGGAACCGCCGCGCCCGCCCAGGAAGGCCGCGCCCGTGAGGCTGCCGCCACCGCTCATGTCCAGCACCGCGCCGTCGCGCACGTCCACCGCATGGCCAGTCAGCGTGATGGTCGGACCCGTGCCCACGAGGTCATAGGCCACGTCCTTGCCGTTGTACAGATAGCTCAGCCCGTCGAGCGTGCCGCCATACGGCATGGCCAGGCCCTTCGCACTGACCGACGTCACGCTGCCGGGCAGCAGGTTGATGGTGCCGGTCTCCCCGCCGTATTCGCTGGAACCGAAGCTGACCCGGCCCAGCGGCGCACGCACCACGCCGCTCTGATTGACGGTGGGGCCCGCCAGGCTGATCGTGCCGAAGACCGAATACGGTTGGGCAGGTTCCGCGTCGGTCGTACGCTCGATATTCAGGCTGCGGGTGAGGTCCGTACGGCGCGACAGGTTGCCCCACTCGTCGATATAACTCGTCACCCCGACCACGACCTTGCCGCTGTCGTTCGACGCGGGATAGATCTGCGAAGCGGCGAGCGTCAGGTTGCCCGGCACATACAGCTCCGCGGCGCCGGACATCCGCAGGTCGGCGCGGCTGCGCAGCGTGATGTTGTCGAACGCATTGCGCTCGACCTTGAGCGGATCGCCGTTGTTGACGACGATCTCGCCGCGTGTGCCGACCAGCATCGCGCCCRTCAGGTCGAGGAAGCCCGCGTCCACGACAAGGCTCGTGCCGTCGGCCACCAGCGGCACGCCCAGCGTGCCACCCACGCCGCTGGCGTTGCGCGAGCCAACCACGGCATTGGGCATGATGGTGTTGTCGACCTGCCGGCGCGTGGTGCCGGCAAGCTGCACGTAGGGCGCCGCCAGCGTCACGCGCGTGGCCGGATCGGCATTGGCCGCCAGGCCGATCGAGCTGGCCACCAGGCGCAGGCTCTGCTCCACGCTCAGGTCGACCGGGCCTTCGAAGCTGATCATGCCGTTGGCCAGCAATGCCACATTGCCGAAACCGCCGGCGTGGATGCGATCCACGCCGATGCGGCCCCGGCCATAGGCCAGCGCATCGGCACGCGCGCCGGCCACCAGGTCGCCGGGCAGCAGGCTGTCGCCCTGCAACCGTGCCAGGATCAGCTCGCGCGGCACGCGCACGGCATCCTCGATGTTCGCACCCTTGTACGTATTGCGGTCCACGCCCAGGTACACCGGCGTCTCCAGCGCAACGGCCAGCGTACCGCCCGCCGCACCGGCCCCGGCGCCCATCGCGCGCAGGTCGCCATCGATAAACACGCCGCGCATCGAACTGAGCGCGATAACGCCGCCATGGCCCGGCAGCGTGACGCGCCCCTGACCCGGCACATCGATATCCGCCGACGCACCGGAGGCGTCGATGCGCGCACCGGGGCGCACCACCACGAACGCGTCCGCCGCATCCACCTCGCGCGCGCCCGCCTGATAGGGCGCGCCGATCTCGATTGTGCCGCCACTCGCCGCCACGCCATGGCGCCGGCCCTGGCCGTCAAACGCCGTCACGGCGCGCCCCGCGGCATCGAGTACCGCATCGCTGCCGATCCAGATCGACTTGGCATCGGCCTTGCCGCTCGGCGTATCGGCAGCGCCCTGCCCCAGCGGGGTTTCGAGGATGGCGATCCTGCCGCCCCACGCGTTCAGCGTRCCATCGACCGTGATCTGGCCATTGCCCTGCACGGTAATGGCCTGGCCCGGATCGACCGTGACGGCGCTGCCCTTGCCGATCACCACCGGCGCGTGCGAATAGACGTTGCCGCCGGTCAGCACCAGGCCGGCGCCACGGCGCTGCGTCAGTACGCCATCCTCGGGGTGTTCCTCCCAGACTGGTGCCAGGTAGCGCTGCAGCACGTTGTCCGGCGGCGACCCCGTCGGGGCGGCATGCGCGGCCACCATGTCATGGCGCAGCACCGGCATGTTCACGTCGATCCGCGCGCCTTCGGCCACCTGCGCGCCCTGCTGTCCGATGATGTCGTAGTGACCGAAGCCGGTCTGGAACAGCTTGTCGCCCAGGACCAGCAATGGCTTGACGGCAACGTCGGTCACGAAGACGGCACCCGCCGGCAAACGGTCGCCGGCGGCGAGCGTGACCCCCTTGGAGAACGGCGTGCCGGCCTTGAACGTGGTGCTGAACTGGGCCACTGGCATGCCATTGGCGAATACGCCAGCCGGCACCACATAGCCAGGAGCCATGTCTTCCTGCGTGCTTGTCAGCACCGTGCCAGCCGGGACGGTCTGGCCCGATACGTAGAACCTGCCCGTATTGTCGTAGACCAGGAAAGACCGGAAGCCGATGCCCGGCGGCACCACCCAGTTGCCGAGCAGCGTCACGGGGTTGTCGCGCGATAGCGCGATCTTGCCCGGTGCCGCGTCGCCCGGCATGACGCGGCTCGACGTAAACGTGTAGTCCACCGGCAGCACCGTGCCGGCCGGCATGGTGAAGTCCTGCGCCAGCGTCAGCTGGATCGCCACGGACTCGCCGGCCTTGAGCACACCCTGCTCGGCCAGCAGCCCGCCACCAATGGCCACGCCGATGCCCGAATCGATCTTGAGCGTGCCGCCGCCGCGCACGCCGTAGCCGCGCAGTTCGCCGTCCATGCGCAGCGTGCCCGACCCCACGCCATCGAGGTCATACTGGTTGGCCAGCAGCGAGATATTGCCGCCGCGTCCACCAGTCAGCGAACCCTTGGGCTGCAGTGCCGCCCCGGACGAGACGTCGAGCACACTGCCTTTGCCGAGGTCGATATCGCCACGCGTGCTGATGAGGATGCTGCCGCCATTCACGTATGGCAGGCCACTGATGTCGTCGGCGTTGGTACGCAGGTTGGTCCAGACGCCGCTTGCATCGAGCGTGACGCCGTCGGCCACGCCGACCCTGGCCGGGGCCGTTGTCGAAATCGGCAGCGCAGTCCAGGCCGCTGCGTTCGGCTGGTAGGTGTCGACGATATTGCCCAGCGCGATCGTGCCGCCGCGCGCGGTCAGGTCCGCGCTGGCCGCCACGTCCGCCGCGTGCAGCGCCAGCGTGCCGCCATGGGCCACGGTCAGCGGCGCATCCACCGCAATGCCATCCTTGGCATAGACCTTCAGCGCGCCAAGCTTCTGCGTATTGAGCCACTCGCCATCAAGCCGGATACGGCCGGCCAGCGTGTCGGGCAGCGCATCGTCGAGCGACAGCCCTTGCGCAATGCGTTCCACCGTGCCGATCTCGACGCGCCTGGCCACCGCCACTGGCGAGTCGCGCAGCGTGCCCGACGCGGTGTCGTACACGGGTACCACCTTGCCGATCACCAGTGCGCCGGCCATGGGCGCGGCGAACTGCGACTGCCGGTAGCCATCGAGCCCGGCGTCGCGCGCCTGGCTCTGGCGCGCGCCCTGGTACACCGTGGCCTGGATATCGCCTTCCATCACGGCGGCGCCGGTGCCGACCACCACGCGGCCCGCATCGCGGCCCACGGTGTAGCCATTCTCCAGGCGACGATCCGGCGCGATCAGCGGGCTGTTGAACTGCTCGGCGGCCGTCTTGCCCCAGCGCTGGTGCTCGCTTTCGTAACCGCGGTACAGGCCCTTGTAGAGCACGTCGGCGGGCGCCTTGTCGAGGTTGTAGAGACGGCCATCCTCGCCGCGCAGCCAGCTCTGCCGGATGGTGCCGGTCTGCAAGTCCAGCGAACCGCCCGACACATTGACCGACGAGCCGGCCTGCGAGACCAGCGCGCCGCCATCGAACAGCACCGTGCCGCCCAGCGCGGCCCATTCGCCGATGCCATGGCCGCTGGTGCTCAGGTAGCCGCCCACTTCGAGCAGCCCCCCGCCCGTGTACCAGCGATCGGTGGTGTAGCCATTGGTGCCGGCCGCCACGCGCACCAGGTAGCGGCGGTCCACCCACATCGTGGTGTTGTTCAGGGTCTTCGAGTCGCGATTGCCGGGCGCGTCGCGCTGCTCGTTGCCCTGGACGTTGATCTCGACGTTGTTGGCGGCCATGGCCACGTTGACGCCAACCGCGCCGGCCACGTCGAGGATGGCGCGATTGGCCAGCTGCGTACGGCCCACGGCGTTGACGCTGATCTGCCCGCCCGTGGCCAGCGTCAGCGAATCGCCATCGAACAGCACGTCGCCCGCCGAGGCGATCTGCACCAGCGACTGGTCACGGCGGTTGTAGCCGCCCTCGCTGGCCGTGGCGGAGTCGCGCAGCAGCGCATCGCGCTGGACGTCGAGCGCCGTGGTCGTGCTCTCATCGAGCGCGATGACGCTGACACTGCCTGGCGCCAGCGTCACGCGGCTCTTGCCGTCGCCTTCCGCGCGCAGGTGAATGGTGCCGCGCGTATTGACCGACGTCGTACTCACCAGCACGCCCGTCTGTTCGACGGTGTGGCCCTTCAGCGTGATATCGCCGGTGGCCGCCTGGATCAGGCCGGTGTTGCTGACACGGCCCGCTTCGCTGCCCGCCAGTCGCAGCACATCGATCTCGTTGCCGCGCGTGGTGGACGTCTGGTTCGTATCGGTGCCGAAGCCGCGGCGGATGACGAAGCTGTCGCCTGCCGCCAGCGCGGTCTGGCCGCCGGGCGTCGTGATCGTGCCGTGGTTATGCGCCTCGCGCCCCACAAGCAGCACGTAGCCGCCACCTTGCGTAACGGACTCCGGCTTGCGCGTGGCAATGCGTGCGCCGGCTTCCACCACCACATCGCCGGTGGCCTTGCCGTTCGTCACGGCGGTGGGCGTGACCGACAGGTCGTTGGCGAACGTCGGCACGTAGCCAGTGCCGCGCGACTCGCTGAACAGGCCGCGGCCGAACTGGGCGTTGGTCATGCCGGCGGCGGCCGCCACGAGGTTGCGCGTATCGACCTGGCTCGTGCCGGTAAAGACGATGCCGTTGCGGTTCACGATCATGACCGTGCCGTCGGCCTTGATCTGCCCCTGGATCTTGCTGGGGCGCGCCTGCGGATCATTGACGCGGTTCAGCACCGCCCAGTCCTGCTTCTGCTGGAATTCGACCGTGGTGTTGCGGCCGACGTTGAACGTTTCCCAGTTCAGGATGGCTTTGTCGGCGGTCTGCTCGATGGTGACCTGCGTGCGGCCATCCGCCGTCTTCTGGGTCGGGTTCTTTGCGTTGAGCCAGCCGGCGGTCAGGCTGTTGGTGTCCACCTTGAGGCCGCCTTCGGCGAGACCGTCCGGCACCGGCGATTGCTGCTCGGCGGCCTGCCGTGCCGCCGCCTGCGTCGCCTGCATGGCCGCGATGCCCTGCGCGGCCTGGCCGAGATTCTGGATCGAGCGCTGCAATTGCTCGCTGGCGCGCTGCTGCTGCGCATTCGGGCTGGTCAGCGCCGCTGCGGGCGTACCGTTCGGCAGCCGGCCCGTGGCGGTTGCCGTGTCCTGCATCATGTTTTTCTGCGCCATCCACGCGCGGCTGAACGCCTGGTTGGCATGCGCGTGGCCCCAGAATCCGCCGGCCGCCACCAGCAGGGCCACGGTGCGGGCCAGCGGTCTTATCGTCGGCACCCGGGGTACCGTCATCGTGATCCTGCCTTTGTCCTGCGCCAGCAAGGTCTTCTGGTAAACGCGCTTCTGCATGGTGCCCCGATCCCGTCAAGCAAGTTTGCGGGCCAGTGCGCGTCGTCGTTCACGCGCCGCGTCGCGGCCCTGTCGTCATTGCCATCGGCGGCCCATGCCGCCGATGCTCCTGGGAACTAGACCCTTTTGCCCGTGCGGATCGGCAATGATTTCCTTGAAGATTTGGTGACAGGACCGCGACGGAATCAAGACAGCAGCACCACGCCGCCGGGCAGGTGGCGTGCGCTCAGGCCAAACGAATGCTGGATCTGCGCAATGGCCTTGTCGAGCGCATCGAGCTGGAAACGCCCGGTCACCGGACGCGTGGCCAGCTGGCTGGCCATCAGCACCAGCTTGCCGGTGCGGTAGCGATTGATTTCGTTCACCACGTCCCCGAGCGGAGTCTCCGCAAACCGCAGGAAGCCTTCGCGCCAGGCCGGCATGCGCGCGGCGTCGAGGTTGACCACGCGCGCCAGCTTGCGGTCGTCATAGGACACCTGCTGCCGCGCGGTCAGCGTCACCGAGCCGGACGGGTGCGCCACCTGTACCAGCCCCTGCACGCAGGTCACGCAGACCTGCCCGGCGACGTGGCGCACCTCGAAGCGCGCCCGCGCGCCCACCGCACGGCCGGCACCGGCCGAAACCGCGAACGGCAGCCGGGCGTCGGCCATGTCGATCGCCGTTTCGCCCGCAATCAGGTCGATGCCCGCCACCCGGCCACGCTGGCGTAGCGCGATGCTGGTGCGCGTATTCAGTTCGACGCCGACGTCGTCGCCGAGTGCCAGATGCCGCTGTTCGCCGGCCACGGTGCGATAGTCGGCACGCATCTCGCGCGCGGACGGCCACAGCCCCAGCGGCGGATAGATCATCGCGGCCGTCGTAGCGGCGACGGCACCCACGGCGCCACCCAGGAAAGCACGGCGCTGCCACTGCACGGGCGACGCCTGGATCTCCGGGCGCGACGCCAGCGGCTTCTCTGCAAGCAGCGCTTCACCGCCCTGCGCCAGCAGCTGCCATTGGCGTTGCGCCGTGGCAAATGCGGCCGCATGGGCGGGATTGGCCCGGCACCACTGGCGCAGCGCGTCGCCGTCGCGATGGGTCATCGGGCCGGCACTGATGCGCCGCACCCAGCGCATGGCCTGGCGTTCGATCCGGGTAAGGCGGCGTGGCCGTTGGAGCAGGCGGTTCATGGTGGGAGTCATGGCGTCAGGCGATGTTGCCGAGCAAGCTCGCATGACATCAAGACGGTTCTGGCACGCCGGATCGGCACGATTTCTTCGCTCATGCCTGGTCCATGTGCGCGACGCAGTACTCGTGCGCCCGCTTCAGTTCGAGACCGATCAACCGGGCGGACACGCCAAAGCGCACCGCCGCCTCCTGGTTCGACAGTTCATCGACGCGCACCGCCAGGAAGATCGCACGCCGGCGCGGCGGCATTTTCTCGATCAGCCTGGCCAGCGCCTGCACCTCGCCGCGCGCCGCCACCGTCTGCGCCGGTCCCGGCGCCGGATCGGCAATCTCCAGCATCAGCGTGTCCAACTCTTCCGCGCTCATGAAGCGACGGTCGCGCTGCAGGCGGTCCAGCGCCAGGTTCGTGGCCATGCGCATCAGGTAGGCCGCCGGGCTGGCCACCGGGCCATTGGCATCGTTGCGGTCTTCCAGATGCACCCAGGTGTCGTGCAGGGCATCGCTGGCCAGCTCCGCCGAGCCCAACCGCCACGTCAGGCGCCGCTTGAGATCGTCGTAGCGTTGCGTCAGCAGGTCGCGCAGGCTGGTGCGGATGGTCTCGCTCACTGAACGCTCCGTGGCGCATCGCAAGGCTTGGCGCAGGTCTCGCCCGGGGGGCATGCCACGGGCCGCACCAGCAGCACGAAAGGGTTCTCGGGATGCTCAGGCGCGCGGCCGATATCGGTCTGGCGCAGCGCATCGACAATCGCGGCATCGCGACGGGTGTCGCCCGTGCTGTCCAGCAAACGCGCGCGCTGCACGCGGCCGGCGCGGTCGAGGCGCACGGACAACGCAAGCCGGTAGGTGCCCAGCGCCAGCGCGGGCCGCGCGCACAGCGTCTGCCGTACCCGCGACTGCACCAGCGCGTCATAGGGTTGGCGGGGCACTGCGGCACCTTGCGCATCGGCGGTGGCCGGCGTCTCGCCCGTGGGGGTCAGCACGAAGGCGTCGCCAGCCGTGGCGCGGGCCGTCAGGCCCGTGCCTTCCAGCAACCGGTGCAGCGCCTGCGCAGGGGGCATCGCACCTTGCACCGCATGCGACCAGCGTCCATCGGCCAGTTCGGACGGGAAGAACACCGACACACTGGTCTGTGCGTCGTAGCGTGCGAGCGCCGATTTCAACGGCTGCGCCGGCAGGTCAAAGGCCATGCCAGTCTCGCCACGGGCCACGCATGGCCACGCCAGGCTGGCTGCGAGCGCGATGGCCGCGACGCGCCCCGACCTTGCGTGCGCGCGGATGGAGGCTGGCAGACATGCCATGAAGATCGAATGACCTGTTCATTGGGTGCGGGCCGGTCAGGTGCAGGGTGTGGTGTCCGGTCAGAGCCTGTGGATGCGGCCGGACCTGCCGGCGCAACACCGCTGCAGAGCGTATGAAGGTTGCGTGACATCGCCATGACAAAAAAGAGAACGGCGCGCCGAAGGGATCCCCGGCGTGCCGCCTCATCGGGTCACAATGAATGGAAAGCGTTCGGTGCCTCAAGCCTCGGCAATGGCAGTGGCAGTGGCAATGGCAGATTCAGCGGATGCAGCGGATGCAGCGGATGCCTCCGGGGTGGCCGCCGGGTTGACGTCATCCTGCCGGGCCTGCGCACGGTAGTTGCGCAGATGCAGGAAGAACTGGCCCATCACCTGGATCCAGACCTGCATGGCCACCGACAGGTAAGCCTCGGTCACGCCGCCGGTGACCATCACGTCCATCTCGAGCACGAGGAAATCACCGTGGGAGGCGATGCGCGCAAAGCGGCGGCTGCGGTGCCATTCGTTCAGCAACGCATCGGGAAGCTGGCCGCCTTCCACGCGCAGCGGGCAGCTCAGCGTGAAGTCGAGATACTGCACGTTGCTTACGCGATTGCCCCACAGCACCTGGAAGCCCACGCCATGGCTGGCGCTGTGCAGGCGCGCGGTGCCGTCTTCCTCCGCGAGGTTCACGGCGCAGCCGGCATTGCGGATGGCGTCGGCCACCTGCCCGGCGGTGACATGGGTCAGCAACGCGGGCGTTGCGCTATCGGCGGACGTGGTCTCTGGCGCGGCGTCGAGGGGGGTGGCTTCGGTCATGGGTACTCCTTGTTCGCGGATCAGGTTCGGGGAATCGGGGTTACTGCTGTTTGGGGGCGGCGTCGGACGGCACGGCGGCGGTAGCAGCCGCGGGTTGCGCCGGCGCTTCGGCGGACGGCTCCACGGCGCGGACATCGAAACGCCCCTCGTAAAGCTTGTCGCCGTAGTCCTGGGCGATCTGTTCGTAGCGCACACGGCTTTGCGCCGCGAACGGCTGACGCGCGGCCAGCACGGTGGTCATGTCCACGGTCTCGTACGCATGCAGGATGTCCTGCCCCACGCTGTAGAGGCGGGTATTGGCGCTCTCGCAACGCTTGAGCGCCGCCTGTCGCGCGCCGGCCTCGGCCACGAGGTTGCGGCGCTCGGCCTCCAGGCCCCGTGCCATGCGCAGCAGTTCGTCATAGGCCTGGCGATACTGGGCGATCTGGCTGCTGGCCTTCTCGACCACGCCCTGCGTCTGCAGCTGGGCCTGGCGCGCGCTGCCGGCCAGCTGCTCGCGTGCGCCACGCTCGGCCGCAAGCTGTGCGCGGGCGGCGTCTAGTTCCTTGCGCATGGCCGCCACGTCGCCACCACCGCCGCCACCACTGGCAGCGGCGGGGGGCTGGCCGGCCTTCAGCATCGCCAGTTCGTTCTGCGCCTGCTGCAACTGCGTGGTCGTGATGCGCAGCTGGTTGCGCAGGCGCTCTTCCATGCTGGGCGCCTGTTGCGCGTAGGCGCTGCCTGCCACCAGTGCGAGCAGCGGCAGCAGGCCCCGGATACGGCGGAAGGGGGTTGGGAACACGTCATCCTCCTCAGAAGCGCGCATTGAATTCGAACTGCAGCGTGTCGATGGCCAGCGGCGGGCCGAAGACTTCCTTGGTGGAAATCCAGCGGCCAGTCACCCATGCGTTCCTGTCCAGCGCATACGAGCCGCCCAGGTAGTAGCCGCGCGCATTGGTGCCGCCACCGTGGAACGTCGAGTCGTTGTAGCCGTCTGGCATCGCATCGGGCTCGATGCGCTTGTAGCCGGCCAGCACGTTCCAGTCGCCGCGTGCCGCAGGCGTCGGCTTGCCGAACGTGGCCTGGAACATGTAGGCATTGCCGCCGCTCTTGAAGTCTTCACGGCTGGTGCCGCCGCTGCCGCCGAAGTTGTTGACGATGCCGCCATTGGCCCGCGCCCACATCGCGCCTTCGTCATAGGCAAGGTTGCGGATGTAGTTGCCGTCCAGACGCAGCCCGTAGCCGGCCACCTTCGTATCCCAGCGCAGGTTCACGTCCATCAGCTGGAACTTCGAGGCCAGGCCGACGTACTGCGGTTGCGGCGTGTTGGCCGGGTCCAGCGGGTTGAGCGCGATATTGCGCAACAGCATCAGCGTGTTGCCCTTCTGCATGAAGGCCGGACGCGTCCAGTCCGTGTTGCAGCCATCAGCGCCCGCGTACAGCGCGCACGGCGACGACACCCGGCCGGTGACGTTGTGGAAGTCGTAGTACGCCAGCGCGCCACGCAGGCGGTTCTCGTTGTTTACCTTCCAGTCAGCGCCGAACTGCGCGCCCAGCAGGTACTTGGTCTCGCTCGACATCTTGTCCTGGCTGTTCGACGGCGCGTTGTCCTTCGAGTACTCCAGCGGGATGAAGCCCAGCGTGCCGAACAGCGTCACGTCGCGGTTCGGCAATGTCTTGTCGAACTGCGCGGCGATACCGTCGAAGTTCAGGTCGTACGAGAACAGCGTGTCGGTGGAGACGAACGGATTGCCGAAGCGGCCGCCCGTCAGCTTCATCCACTGCGTCGGCTGGTACGACAGCCATGCCTGGTCGAGCCACACATCCTTCTTGGCCAGGCCGCCGCCCAGCGTCTGGTTGGTGGAGACCGGGCTGTTGTCATTGCCCGTGGCAAGGCGCACGCCGGCCTTCACGCTGTCCGTCACGTCGGCCAGCACGCCCAGGCGGGCGCGGGCGCGCCACTGGTTCGGCCGGTTCTGGCGCGTATTGAGCAGCGGCGGCAGCGACAGGTTGGTGTTCGGGTTGACGTCGAAGCCGTTGCCCGAATTGATGGCGGCCCAGTCGATCTGGATATCGCTGTTGCCACCCGAGTAGAAGCGCGACTCGTTGCGCAGGCGCACGTCGCCCTCCACGCGGATCCGCTTGGTCCATTCCGGTGTTTCGTTCGGCGCGGCCCAGCCTTCGGCCTTGGCCTGGGCCATGACCTCGCCCTTGACCTCGTCGCGGATCTGGTCGCGCACGGTTTCGGGGATATACGGCACGCGGACTTCGCCGGGTACGGCCGCAGTCGCAACGGACCCTGCGGCGGCACCGGCTGCCACGCCCGCGGCGGGCGCGGGACGCTGCACCAGTTGCGTGGCCATGGCTTCGGTCTGGGCCTGGGCCAGCAGCGCCTCGCCGGTGTTCTTGTCCAGCGCGCCGCTCTGGATCAGGCCACGGATCAGCTTGATCATGGCGCTTTCGGACGGCGCGGCGTCCTGCGCATGGGCAGTGCCAGCCGTGGCCAGGCAGGCCATTGCGACAGCCAGCGCCAGTACATTGGCACGCACCGCATGGCGCGGGGAGTGAGCGAATGGTTTCATCGTTCTTTTCAGGATGCTGTTGGGATGAAGGCAGACATGCGCTACGGCCGCCGCCCCTTGATGGACAGCCGCATCGGGAAGCGCAGCGATGCAGGCGGCTTCTCGTCGGCACGGAAATCACGGACCATGGCCAGTACCGCGTCGTCGGAGTCGGCATTGCCCGAGCCGCCCACCAGTTGCACGCGGGTGACACGGCCATCCGTGTCGAGCCAGATTTCGATGCGGATGTCGTCGAACGCCAGCTGGCGCGTGCGTTTGTCGCGCACGAATGCCTGCTGCAGGGCGCCGGAGACATAGGCCGAGTACGAGCGGCTGCCCAGGCCGCCGCCGCTGCCCGTCATGCCGCCACCGCCGCCGGCCTGGATGCCGAACGCATCGTTGCCGGCCTGGGCGGCGCCGTCGATGGTGACGGCCTGCCCCAGGTCCTGAGACGGGCTGGGCGGGGCGTCATCCTGCGGGGCCTCGGTGGGCTCGGCGGGCTTCGGCTCGGGCTCCACCACCTCGGGCTTGACGGGCTCGGGTTCGGGCAATTTTTCCGGTTCGGGCGGCGGCGGGGGCGGCGGGGGCAACACCAGCATCGGCGTGCCGGGCACCTCGCGCCGCGTGGCGGCGGTGTCCGACAGCAGATGCCAGAACAGCAGCACCACCGCACCGAGCACCAGTGCACCAGCGCCAAACCCGCCCCAACGCCGCCACAGCAGCGCGGCACGGCCGCCGGGTGCCAGCGAGGGTTCGTGACGGTTCACGCTCATCGCTCCTCAGGCCGGCTTGCCGGTCACCAGACCGATCTGGTTGAGATCGATCCGGCGCAGCAGGTCGAGCACCTCCACCACCCTGGCGTACTGCACCGACGCATCGCCGCGCACGATCACCGGAAAGTCCGGCGTCAGCGCCTTCTCGGTACGCAGCCGCTCTTCGAGCTCGGGCAGCGACACCGGATAGGCGTCCAGGAACACCTGGCCGGCGTTGTCGATCGTGATGGCCTTGGTTTTCGGTTTTTCCAGCGCCACCGACGCGCTGGCCTTCGGCAGATCCACCTTGATGCCCGGAATGCTGGCGTTGCTGGTCAGGATGAAGATCACGAGCACCACCAGCAGCACGTCGACGAACGGCGTGATATTGATGCCGCCGCTGCGCTTGCGCACACCGAACCTGTTTGCGTTTGCCATGATCGCGGCTCCGCTTCAGGCGCGTTGCAGGACGGGCGCGTGACGGCCCTCGCCCTGCTCTTCGGCCAGGCGCGTGGCGAATTCGTCCACGAACACGGCCATGTCGGCGGCGATGGCGTCCGAGCGCGAGGCCAGCCAGTTGTAGCCGAACAGCGCGGGAATGGCCACGCCCAGGCCGGCAGCCGTACACAGCAGCGCCGCCGCCATGCCCGGTGCCACCGAGTTGATGTCCACCGCGCCGGCCATGGCCGCCACCACGAACACCAGCATGATGCCGATCACCGTACCGAACAGGCCCACATAAGGCGCGCCCTCGATCGTGGTGGACAGCCAGTTCATGCGGCTTGCCATGCGTTCGCTCTCGCGCACCATCACGCCATCCATCGATGCGCGGATGGCGCCGATCGTGGCGGCCCCCACGGCGCTGGTGTCGTAGCCCATCTGGTGACGCCGGTGCAGCTCGTCCACGGCTATTTCATAGAGACGCCACAGCGACGAATGCTGCTTGACGTCGGCCGTGACGCGGCCCGTCTTGGCCAGGTGATCGAGCGATACGCGCGAGGCTTCGCGGAACTGCGCCATGAAGGCCACGTTGGCGCGGGCGTTGGCACCGAAGGCGCGGCCCTTGGTGATCATGATGGTCCACGAGGCGGCCATCATCAGGCCCAGCAGGCCCACGACGACCCAGGCGTCCAGCGGCATGGCGGCGAGGATGTAGCCGAAATGGCTCTTGCCGGCCTGCTGCTCGTCCGGGCCGAACGCCGTCAGACGCGAATCGGCGCCCTGCGACACCGCATCGGCCAGCAGCATGGCAGCGGGACGTGCCACCTTCGACACGCGCACTTCGTCGATCGCACCCGGCAAGCCATGCGCGCCTTCGCTGTCGGCACCGATAAAGGCTGGCGAATTCAGCGCCGGCAGCGCGGCCGGGAGCGAGGCGGCAGCCCGGCCACCCACGAACAGCGTCACCGTCTTGCCATCGGCATTCACCGCCACATGCGACCACTGGCCGGCCTGCACCGGTTGCCCCGGATTGCTGCGCTGGCCGTTGACCTGCACGAACGGCACGCCCTGGTCCACGCCAATCAGCAGTTCGCCGGCGCCATCGCGGCGGGCGTAGATCAGTTGCTGTGCGCCGAGCTGGTCGGGACGTACCCACGCCGAGAACGCGAACGTGCCGCCTGCCTGCACCGCCAGCGACGGCGATGCCGGCAGCGCCAGCGAGGCGTTACCCAATTGCGCGCCCTTACCGATGACCGTGCCATCGATGCTGACCACGGCCGTCTGGCTGTTGTTGCCGTACGCCGTGCTGTCGCGCGCCGGGACGCTGCCCTCGGCGAAGTGATAGACCAGCGTGAAGTCCGGATCGAACACGCGCTGGCCGTTGCCCGATGCGGGCGCCTTCGGGTTGCCGTAGTACATCCAGAACTGCTGCTTGCCATTGGCCGCACCGGCGGACACGGCGGGCACATCCACCCACACCAGCGCGATGCCGAGCAGCGGATCGAACTGCTCGACCTGATGATTCAGCACGGTCTTGTCGTCTGCGGCCACGAAGCGGAGATCGGCACCGGTGTCGCTCACGCCCTCGAAGCTGAAATTGCCCGTATGCAGCCGCAGCAGCACCGGCGTGCGGCCGGCGTCGCCGCCGATATTGCCGCCTTGCGGACCGGCGTCGATGGTCACCGGCTTGCGATAGGCCCAGTCTGGCTGCCACCAGGCATGGGCCAGATTCGGCAGGAGCGTGCTCGCCAGGGCGAGCAGCAGGAAGAGGGAACGTCGCATGACAATGGTTCTCCGTTGGCTTTCTTCGGAATGCTGTGTTTGGGGGTGGCGCCGACCGCCGGCCGCGCCACGGAATCAATTGGCGATCAATAGGTGGCGATCACGCTGAAGTTCAGGCGCGGGTCGTAGCGTTCGGTGCGCTGGCCGTTCTTGAGCGGGAAGCCCAGGTCGAGCCGGCCGTTGACGTAGCGCGCCAGCCGGAAGCTCGTACCCAGGCCCACCGACGCCAGCGAGAAGCGGCTTTCCTGCTCGGGCAGCGGATCGCGCAGGCGCAACTGCCCGGCATCGGCAAACGCATAGACGCGCCAGTCCTCCACGGTGCCGCCGAACAAGTCCAGCGGCGGCGTGCGCAGTTCGACCGAGCCCACCACACCGTAGTCGCCCGTGCTTTCGGCCGACAGGTAGCCGCGCACCGAATTCATGCCGCCGGCGGCAATCTGCTCGCTGGAGACCAGCGGCGAATCGGTGATCTGCCCGGCCAGCCGCCAGGCAAGCTGCGCGTTGCCCGCGAAGCTGTAGGTGCCGTTGGTATCGCCCTTGAGCAGCAGGAAGCTGGGCGATGCCTTGTAGCGCTTGTAGTCGAATTCCTTCCAGTCGCTGCCGTAGCCCAGGAAGCTGCGCGTACCGGCCACCATCGCCACGTTCAGGCCATACTGGCCGCGCGTGGTCTGCGTGAAGCCGGAATAGGACAGCGTGATCGGTGCGTACTTGAGCGGCACGGTGTCGCCGGCGTTGCCGAGCCGCGTGACTTCCTTGTTGTCCTTGAAGTCGACACCTAGGCTCAGCGCGTGATACCAGTCGCCGGTGTTCGGCACAGTGTAGGTACCGCGTACCCCGATCGAGTGGCCCTTGCCCAGCACGTTGGTTCCGCCCGTGGTGGCGACGTTGCTGTCGGACAGGTAGCCCGACACCTCGGCGCCCCAGTTGGTGCCGCGAATCGGCGCCAGGTACGAGCCCGACCACACCTGCGTCTGGTTCAGGTCCTGCGGCGAGCCGAAGAAGCTCAGCGAGGCACTGTGCCCCAGCTGCCAGAGGTTGTCATGGCCGATGGACGCCAGCGCGCGCAATTCCCTGGTATCGGCGCTGTAGTCGTTGTTCACGCCGATACTGCCGCGCCAGGGACTGCTGTCCTCGACCTTGAGATCCACGTCCATGGTGCCCGGCAGCGCGCCCTGCTTCACCAGCGGCATGACCTGCCGCTTGCCGCCCCGGTTCAGCTCGGTCAGCTGCGCCTGGGCCAGCGTGAAATCGGGCACCGCGCCTTCGGCCAGCGCCGGCACCTGCTCGCGCACCTCGCGCGGCGACTGGTACTCGGTACCCACCACGCGCACCCTGCCCACGCGGGTTTCGCTCACCTGCAGATAGACCACGCCACCGGTGACCTGCTGCTCGGGCAGATCCACGTAGACGGACTGATAGCCCTTGGCCTGATACGCGGCCAGCAGCGCGTCGCGTGCGGACTCGATGTCCTTCAGCGCGCGCGACGGCCCCAGATACGGCGTTACCGCGCGTTCGATCGTGCGCACGTCCAGCACGGTATTGCCGCGCACCACGTATTCACTGACGTCGACACGGCGCTCCGGCTGAACGTCGGCTCTGCTTTCCGCCTGCACGGCGGCGGCTGCACCGGGCTTCGCCCCGTCGGGCTGCGCCATTGCCACACCCTGTGTCCCCAGTCCAATTACCGCCGCGCACACTGCCTGCCATGGCGGCGACGCGCCCTTCTTCTTCCTGACTCGCATGAGTTGACTCGGCCTTCTTGTATCGATTGCTAGCCCCGCGTGCCATGGTCCCGACCAAGGACAGCACTACTGGGGGCATCACGCCGCGAAACATGATCACCAGTCCTCATGTCAGCGTTACGCACAGATGCCTAGACGGTCAGTAATTGGCAGATATGTCGTTTGTCACGGAAACTTCATGTTCGGACTCGGGACGTGGCACGACACTGACGGCAGACATGCGTGCGTCAGAATGGAGAGGCTATGTGGAAGCGGATTGCGGTGATGGCGATGGTATTCGCCGGTAGCCAGGCATGGGCCGATATGCCGGCCAGCCCGCCCAGGCGGGCCTGTGTTGAGGTTGAAGTCAACGGCGAGCGCGCGCCATCTTATTCCTGCCTGACGCAGGAACTGATGCCCCCACGCAATGACACGGCCGAACAGCGGCAGCTCGGCTCGGAGTCCATCGCAAAGCGTCCGTCCAACCAACTCGGCCTATATAACCGCGCCGCAACGGAACACCGGATGGGCAACACCTTCGGCAGTTCTGTGTTGCCGCAGCGGCCAGCCGGCAACACCCACGGGATGCCCGCGGTGCCGACACCCGCCCCACTGAAGTAGGGATCCGAGGACTGGCCTGGGTCGCAGAGGACGTTTGACGAGGAACAACGACCGTTTCCGGGGCGGAACCGCCTCAGATCGCACGAACTACATGAGCAAAAAACGTCGTCGTTCCAACGCAGGAGCGACTACGAACCTCTTGCGGGCAATGCGAGTCGCGCAACCTCAGCGAAATACCTGGCGCCGACGGTCAGAACATCATCGTTGAAATCGTAGCGACTGTTGTGCAGCGGTACACCTCCCGCCATCCCCGACTCGCCATTACCGATGAAAACGAAAGCGCCGGGCACCACCTGCAAGAATGCGCCGAAATCTTCGGAAATCATCATCGGATCGACCGCACCGTTCACGCGGTCCTCGCCGACAATATTTCTCGCCGCTTCCATTGCAACTGGCACGCACTGTTCCCAATTAACAGTCGGCGCAAACTCGTGGGTGTACTCGAATGTGCATGTCGCACCGTGCATGCGGCAAATACCCTCGCTGATTTCCCGCATGCGGGTTTCGAGCAAAGACTGGACCGCAGGCGTGTAGCTTCGCGTATCGCCCTTGATAATGACATTCGTCGGAATGGCATTGCGAATGCCGTCTGTGATGAACTCGGTGCACGAAATCACCGCTGGCAGGCTGGGGTCGACATTGCGCGCAACGATGGTTTGCAGCGCGAGCACGATTTCCGAGCCGATCACGATGGGGTCGACACCCATATGCGGCCTGGCCGCATGCGTGCCGTGCCCTTTCACATGAATCACGAAATTGTCTTCGCTGGCCATGATGCCGCCTGCACGCGTTGCGATGTTGCCGGCCGCCAGGCCCGGCATATTGTGCGCACCGTAGATCGCCTCGACCGGGAAACGATCGAACAGGCCATCCTGCATCATCGCCTTTGCACCGCGGCCATGTTCCTCGGCAGGCTGGAAGATGAAGCGCACCGTCCCATTGAAGTTCCGACGCTCACTGAGCAACTTGGCGGCGCCAAGAATCATCGCCATGTGGCCGTCGTGGCCGCACGCATGCATTTTTCCTTCGGTCTTCGACGCGTGCGCACGCTCCGGAGCATTCTCGTGAATGGCCAGCGCATCCATGTCGGCGCGAAGCCCAATGACACCCTGACCGCCTCCCGCCTTTAAGTTCGCGACCAGGCCGGTGCCACCTATACCGCGATGCACCTCCATCCCCATGCCGCTGAGCAGCTCTGCGACAAAGTCCGAGGTTCTCAGCTCCTCGAAGCCCGTCTCCGGATGTCGGTGAAGCTCGTGTCGCCATGACATGAGCAGGTCGAGAAGGTCTTTATCAGCGTACATGGGAATGTTCTTTGCGATCGGGGGACCGTTGCATCTTACGAGCGCTGCCCCGCAAGATTCCAGCGTTCTTGTCGGGCAAAATGAAACGTACTTGCGTTGAAGGGTAAGATTTGGCGTCGATCACAGCTATTATTAGGGCGAAAATTGCGCCACGTCAGATTCGTCCAGGAAAGAACTCATGGCTTTGCAACTAGATGCATACGATCGAAAGCTCTTGCAGCTACTTCAGACGAACAACAGGCTGTCACAACGCGAACTCGCCGATGCGGTAAACCTGTCGCCATCAGCGGTGAATCGTCGCATTGCCGCGCTGGAGGCTGACGGAGTCATCATGGCGAACACCTCGGTGGTCGACCCGGCAAGGGTGGGTAAGCCCATTACAGTGCTGGTCCAAGTGAAACTCGAAAGTGAGCGCCTGGACCTTCTTGACGAGGTGAAGAAGCGCTTCGTCGACTGTCCGCAGGTCCAGCAGGTCTACTACGTCACGGGGGACTTCGATTTCCTGCTGGTTCTGGCTGTCGCCGACATGACAGAGTACGAGCGGCTCACGCGTGAGCTCTTTTTTGTCTCCGGCAACGTCAAAAGCTTCCAGACACACGTGGCCATGCAGCGGGCGAAGGTAAGTCTTGGCGTAGCCATTGAATCCTAGGGAAATGCGGCGGGCGAACCCGCCGCATTTCTAGGCGAACTCCCTCGACTCTGCCGCGCTGCTTTCCGACAAGTAAGCGGTTCGGCGGCCGCTTCGAACGCCCCAGCGGTAGAAGACCAGGCCAATTGCGGCAACGACCAACATGTCCCAGCCTGCGGGGATGACTCCCTGCCCGCCGAATTCCTGGCCGCCCAGGTACGAAAGCAGCGCAATTGCAGGCAGATACAAGATAAGCCACCAGGCCGAGCGCAATTCCTCGCCGAAGCCACGCCATCCGGCCTTTGCCTGGTAATAGAGGTATAGCGGCAAGGCTGCGACCATCAGGACGATGACCTGGCCGGTCAGGGGCCACCGCGCCCAGTAGAGGACCAAGGTGGCACAGACGAACGCAAAGGGCGCAATCGGCGACATACCCCGGGTATGCAGCGGCCTATGCATGTCATTGGCATGTTCTCGCAGCGACATCAGACTGACGGGGCCGGAAAGGAACGAGATGACGACCGCAACTGAAATCACGGCGGCCAGGGCACCCCAACCGCGGAAGAAGAACAGGAAGATGAAGGACACCGCCAGGTTGAACCACATGGCTTCGCGCGGCACGCCAAAGATGGGATGGGTGTTGCCAAAGAGCCGGGGCATGGTGTCGTTGCGCTCCATGGCATGGATCATCCGGGCCGTCGTTGCCGTGTAAATTGCGCCGGTTCCCGACGGGCTGATGAAGGCATCCACGTACAGCACCATGGCCAGCCAGTTCAGGTTCAACGCCAAGGCCAGTTCGGCAAACGGAGACGTGAAGTTCAGATGCGACCACCCCTCGCGGATGCTGGCCGGGCTCACCGCTCCAATAAAGGCGACTTGCAGCAGCGCATAGATAAACAACGCCACAAGAATCGAACCGACCACAGCAAAGGGGATGCTACGTGCTGGGTCGCGGGCCTCGCCAGCCAGGCTCACAGGACTCTGGAAGCCGTTGAAACTGAAGACGATACCGCTCGTGGCTACCGCTGTCAGGACCGCCGACCATCCATAGGGCGCAAATGCCGCGCTGGTGCCAATGGCAAAGTTCTCGGTATGGAAGCCCCCCCAGACCAAGCCGACAACCGTTAACGCCGGAACGGCAATCTTGAAGACCGTGATGGCCGAGTTCGTCTTCACGAAGAGCTTGACACCCCAGTAGTTGAGCAGGAAGTAGACGATAACGAGCGCAGCGCTGGCAACCAGGCCAGGCATCGTTAGCTCGCCTTCGGTCATGAGCCCCTGCGCCCATGGGTATGGCCATGAAGCCATGTATTGCACCGAGGCGATGGCCTCAATCGGATGACCACAGCGCCGATGACCCAGGCCAGGATAGCGGCAGGTCCGGCGATCTTCGCCGTGTGCCAAGCACCGAACAGCCAGCCGGAGCCGATGATGGACCCGAGCCCTGTGAACATCAGGGCAATCGGCCCAATACTGCGCTTCTGTGTCGAACTCATTGCTGTCTCCATTTCGTATGGACGCACGTATCCCCGACGATGAGGAGAGCCTCATCGCCGCGGTGTGCGCTTCTTAGTGGGTGATGTGTAGGGTATCGACCGAATCAGCGCGCGAGCCAGGCGGCCTGGCGTGCGAGCACCGATTCATGCGACTCGCCCACCAGTTGCTGGTAGACGGATGGCGCCGTAGCGCCTTCGGTATTGATGAGCAGGACGCGTGAGGTTGCGTCGAGTCCTGCCTCTACGGATAGCGCTGCATTCGCGCGAAGGACGGCCAGGCCGGCCAAGCCTGCGGCACCAGATTCACCGGCGACGACTGGCATGTCACCGGTCTGCTTCCCAGCGAGCTGGTGCATTGCCGTGACCGCATCGTCGTCGGAAATCGTCATGAAGACATCCACGCTGTGCTCGAGGAAACGCCACGCGAGAGGCGACGTCTCGCCACAGGCCAGGCCCGCCATCACGGAGTCGACCGAGCCGGTGGCGTTAGCCGCCTTGCCTTGCAGCGCGCTTTGATACAGGCAATCAGCCTGAACGGGCTCGACGACAACAAACGTGGGACGACTCGCGCCAAAGAACTCCCAGAAATAGCTGGCAATGCCGGCGGCCAGTCCGCCCACACCGCCCTGCAGGAAGACATGCGAGTATGGGGACGGCTGGCCAGGCGCGACTCCTGCCTGCGTCATGATTTCTGCGGCGATGGCGCCGTATCCCTGCATCACGTCACGCGGGATGTCCAGGTAGCCCTCGTAGGAGGTGTCGGAGACGACAGTCCAGTGGTTGGCTGCAGCCAGACGGGCCGCTTCTTCGACGGATTCATCGTAGTTGCCAGCGATTCGCACGATGGTTGCGCCGTATGCCGCGATGGCATCTTCGCGCTCCTGGCTGACATTGGCGTGCAGCACAATCACGCATTGGCAGCCGAAGGACCTGGCCGCAGACGCGAGGGCGCGACCGTGGTTGCCATCAGTCGCACTGATGACCGTGAAGTCCTTCAGCAGGTCTGCATACTTTCCGTCAATCAGCGCCAGCGGCTCCAGGTGCCGCTCTGGGTAGATGCGGAGAATCAGCCGAACCAGGGCAATCGGCGCACCCAGCGCCTTGAAGCTGCCCAGCGGCGAGCGAACCGATTCGTCCTTCGCGCTCAATTGGGCGATGTTCAGGCTGGCGGCAAGCTTGGGGAGGTCGCGCAGCGGCGTGGGGCCGGCGTTCAGTTGGTCCCAGCGAGAGAGCCAGGTGCGGCTGCGCTCGGCTTGCTCGATGCTCATGATGTCTTTGAGCTCGGCGGGATACGCGGTCCGGCGGGCATGCGAATTCTTGGTCAGCATAGGTACTCCGATGGGATGGAAGTTCAGGCCTGAGCTTGGCCGAGGCGATTGAGCACGACGTCGAGCAGTACTTCAGCACCCATAACAAGCTGATCGTCGTCGGTGTGCTCGCGCGGGTTATGGCTGATGCCACCCTTGCTAGGCACGAAAATCATCGCTGCAGGCGCGATGCGGGCGATCATCTGAGCGTCGTGGCCGGCGCCGGAAGTCATGCGCCGGTGAGTCAAGCCAAAGCGGTTTGCCGAAGCTTCGATGCAATCCACGAGGCTGGCATCGAAGGCGACAGGTTCAAAGCGTGCCAACCGCTCGGTGGTGACTTTTACACCCTCCTGTTGGGCCACCTTTTCGAGGAATTCGGCGAAGCGCTGCTCGGCCAGCTTCAAGCGCTCCTCGTCCGCGTCGCGGAGGTCTACTGTGATCGTGGCGCGGCGCGGGATAACGTTGATGACGTTCGGTTGGACGCTCAGGCAGCCCGCGGTTGCCAGTGTTGTGCCACCAGAGTCGCGCGCCAGTTCGCGCAGGAACGTCACCATGGATGCCGCCACGAATCTGGCGTCGTGCCTTAGGTGCGTCGGCGTCGTGCCGGCGTGGTTGGCATTGCCCTGGATGGTCACCTGCTGCCATGAGATGCCTTGCAGGCTTTCGACCACGCCAATCTGGATACCTTCCGCTTCCAGAATGGGGCCCTGCTCGATGTGGAGCTCGACGTATTCGTGTGGGACGATGGCACCCGGCTCCAGGTTGCCGGCATAGCCGATGCGCACCAGCTCGTCGCCGAGGCGCGTGCCGTCCGTGCCAATGGTGTTCAATGCCTCGTCGACCGAAAGGCCGCCTGCGTAGACGAGCGACCCCATCATGTCCGGCTGATAGCGGATGCCTTCCTCATTGGTGAAGGCACCAATCAGGATGGTGCGGGCCGGTGCGACGCCGGATTGCCGATAGGCCCGCGCCACGGCCAGGCCCGCCAGCACGCCGTAGCAGCCATCCAGGGCGCCGGCATTCGTCACGCTGTCGATGTGCGAGCCCATCATCAGCGGAGTCTGGGCGCCGTCATCGGTTGGCGAACGAAGGACACCAAACACGTTGCCGATACGGTCTACGACGACCTCCAGTGCCAGTTCGTGCATCCAGCGGGCAACCAGGTCCCGTCCCGCCTTCTCGTCGTCGGTAAGTGCGATGCGAGTCCGACCACCAGCCTCGCTGTCGGCGCCAATTTCCCCGAGTTCCTTTAGCTGGCGCAGCAATGTGGCACCATCAAGGTGAAGGCGGCGCGGCTTCGGTGTGGTGGTGTTAGACATTCAACGTCTCCAATCCCATGACATTCGTTGTCCAGCGGGCCACTGGGCGCACCGGAATGTCTGCAATGTTAGAGCGTTGCTGCGCAACAGCGTCCCACTTTGCCAGACCCATACGCAACAACCTTGCGTAGTTGGGAAGCAAATCGCAGTGATGCTCTGCTGAAAGGCTCAAGGGCGCGTAGCGGCAGGTCTCTGGCCGCTTCGCCGCTCATTTCGGCCATCGGTAGGAAGCACGGCGAATGACGCAAAAGGGGTCGGCAACCGCCAATGACCGCAGTCGGTCATCGAATACGCTGAGCTAGAATCCCACATCCCTCGCGCCCCATTCTCCCGACGATGAATCCCGGACCGCATGACGTCCTGAGCCGTATCCTTTCCGCATGCAAGGCCGAACGCGCCGTGACGGCAAGTTTCCGGCTCCACGCACCGTGGGCGTTGTACTCGGCCGGCACCGAGGGCGCGCTGATCCGCATGTGTACCGGGCACGGGTACTGGATCTGCGCCGATAGTGGCACGCCTGTCGAGATTGGTCCGCGCGATATCGTCATGCTGCCGCGCGGCACGCCGCATACGGTGTCATCGAAACGGGACCCCGGTGATGGCGTCATGCCCTTCGCCGATCTGCTGAAGGCGCACATGATCGGCCGCCATGGCGGCCATCCGATCGAACTGACATATGGCGCAGACGGCACGGGCACCGCGGACGTCCCACCCACGCAACTGTTCTCCCTTCACCTGTGGATGCCCACGCTTGACGTGGGCGCTATCCCAGCGGAATTGCCAACGCTGATCGTGCTGCGTGCCGACGAGCTTCCGCTGGCGCACACGCTGGCAAACACGATGGAACTGCTGGTGCAGGACTCGCTGTCTCAGCGTCCGGGCTGGCAATTGTCCGCGGCACGCATGGGCGACCTGCTGCTCGTGCATATCCTGGGCGAGTATCTGCGCACGCCCGCCGCCGCGCGCCAGGGCACGCCGAACGTCCTCGACGACCCCGGCATTGCGCGTGCGGTTGCGGCCATGCACGAGGCGCCGCAACAGGACTGGAGCATCGGCCAGCTCGCCGCCGTGGCATACCTGTCGCGCACGGTGTTCGCCGAGCGCTTTTGTGCGCTGCTGGGCGTGCCGCCGATGCAGTACCTGAGTGCATTTCGCATGAACCTGGCCGCCGAACGGCTGCGCCAGCCGCATGTACGGATCGCCGAGGTCGCCGAAGCGACGGGCTATGCCCAGCAATGCCACCTCCTTGTTTGCCAGCGAGGGCGATTGAGGGGAATTATTGGGCGGTGGCCATGCTGTGCTCAACCTCCGGAACGCCGGATTCGGGCACTGATCGTCCGGATCTGCAGCGTGTGGCCGCGCGGAGGCGTCAGGGCGCCGATGCGTCGCGCCGATATTGGGTGGGCGATACGCCAATCCAGCGTTGGAACGCGCGTGAGAATGCTTTCTCGGATGCACTGGCACAGGCTGGTGTGCGGGTGACGATGCTAGAGAAGCAGCAGGAATGGCGATTCCAAAGTTCCGGCATCTTTATCTATCACAACGGACTTGCGGCGCTCGGCAGCCTCGGGGTACTGCCGGAGATCGTGTCGAGTGGCTTTGCCATTGCCGATGGCCGGAATATCTACCTGGACGAGCGCGGCCAACCGATCACCGAAACTTTCTATCCGTCCCGTCATCCGGACATTGCGCCGATCGTCGGTATTCGCCGGGCCGAAATGCACCGCATCTTCGCTAGCCGACTCGATGCGCTGCGCGTCGATATCCGCTTGGGCACCACCGCTGTCCGGATCGACCAGAAAACGGCAGAGCACGTCACCGTTGCACTCTCCGATGGCACCTCGGGCCAATACGATCTTGTGGTCGGGGCGGAAGGCATTCGCTCGGAGATCCGCCGCCTGGTCGCAGGCCCGCTGGAAGGTCTATACCGGACTCGGCGTCTGGCGCAGCGTGCACAGGCGACCGAAGGACCTCCTCGAAAAAATCATGATGATGGGTACCGGCAAGCGGCTCGGCATCATGCCGATCAGCGATGACCAACTGTACTTGTTCGGCACGCTGCCTGAGCCCGCCGGGCAATGGTATGAGCGGACCGATTGGCCGGCGCTGATGCAAGCCCGTTTTGCGGAGTTCGGCGGCCCGGCGCGCCAGTTCCTGGACGCGCTCTCTGCCGACGCCGAAGTGCTCTACACCGCCGTGGAGGAGGTCGCTGCCCCGCTGCCCTGGCACCGTGGCCGTGTAATCATGATCGGTGACGCTGCGCACGCCTCAACACCCTTCATGGGACAAGGCGGCGCGATGGCACTCGAAGATGCGGTGCTGCTGGCGGAGATGCTGTCGCGCGACGTCGACGTGGAGGCCACGCTGCGAGCCTTCGGTGAGGCACGCTATCCCCTATGCAAGTTTGTGCAGGACACCTCGCGTAAAGTCGGCGAGGCCGGGGCACAGGAAGACGCGGCCATCCTGGGGGCGCGCAACGAGACGATGCGGCGCACCGCACAGCGGCCGGTGGACGAATTCTACGCGCGGATGGATGCGCTACGCAGTCAATTGCCCTCGGCGCAGTGCGTCTGACAGAGGGGTACAGCCGCACCTCCCCGCGCAGACTCGAGCTTGCTGTCGTCCTCGCGATGGTGGCCGACGAATTCGATCACCCCGTCGAGGTCACGCATATCTCAGATGCATGCCTACTCCCCAGTCGCTAGCGCAGGCGCAGCAAGAAGGCACCGCTGCCCGAACGGTGGGACAGGTGGGGCGCTGCGAGCGACTGAGGGGCCGAATGGGCGCGCACGTCCCGTTTCCTTGGGGGACCGCGCCGTGATCCGGCGCAGCCCCGTTTCCTTCCGCGCTTAGCCCATGTGTGCGCCGGTGACGGCAACCACCTTGGCCCAGCGCGCGATCTCGCCTTGCAGGAACTGCGTGAACTGGGCGGCGTCGTTGCCCACCGGCGTCAGGCCTTCGCCGGCCAGCCGCTTGCGCATCGCCGGCGACGCCACCGCGGCACGTACCGATTTCTCGAGTTGCGCCACCAGGTCCGCCGGCATGCCGGCAGGGCCAAGCAAGCCATACCACGAGCTATATTCGAAGTTCGGCACCACGTCGGCAATCGGAGCCAACTGCGGGAACGCGGGCAGCCGCTTCAGGCTGCTGACCCCCAGCCCCTTGACCTTGCCGGCCTGCAACAGCGGCTGCACCGTGGCCACATTGCCCAGCAGCAGGTCCGCCTGGCTGGCCACCACGTCAGCCACGGCGGGTGCCGCGCCCTTGTAGGGCACGCTGACGAGATCGATGCCGGCCTCGTGCTTGAGCATCTCGCCAGCCAGGTGGTTGGCGCTGCCAATGCCGGCCACGGCAATGCTGAGCTTGCCGGGCCTGGACTTGGCCAGCGCAATCAGCTCGCGCACATTCTTCACCTCCAGGTCAGGCCGCGACACCAGCAGCAGCGGCGAGGTGGCAATCAACGAGATCGGCGTGAAGTCCTTGAGCGGATCGAATGGCTTCTTGTCGAACAGCGCCGGATTGATCGCATGGCTGGTGTAGCAGAGTAGCAGCGTGCTGCCGTCCGGATCGGCCTTGGCTACCGCCGTGGCGGCGATATTGCCGGCCGCGCCACCGCGGTTCTCGACGATGAAGGCATGCTTGCTGCGTTGTTCCAGTTCGGCGGCCAGCGCGCGCGCCACCAGGTCGGTGCCGCCGCCCGGCGTCGCGCCGACCAGCAGTTTGGTGACTGCTGGCGCGGCGCGCAGGCTGGCGGGCAGCATCGCACCGGCGGCCAGCAGGGCGAGGAAGTCGCGTCGTTGCATGGTTTGTCTCCGTTTCTCTCGTTATCGTCTTGCGATTGGGGGATCGCTTGTGCGCGCGGTTCAGTCAGGAAATCCGTACAGCAGGGCCGGGTTGTCCACCAGGATGCGGCGGCGGACATTGGCGTCCGGCACCCAGCCGGTGAATTCATCGATCAGCGCACCGTCGTCGGGCACCTGCTGCGGCGCATTGAGCGCCGGATGCGGCCAGTTAGTGCCGAACAGCAGGCGGTCAGGCCGGGTCTCGACCAGCGCGGCGACGATCGGGGCCATGTCGGCATGCCCCGGGCCGGCGTCGGAGCGGCGATACCAGCTCGAGATCTTGGTCCAGCAGTCGTCGCGCTCGCGCAGCAGCCGCAGCATGGCCTGGAAACCACGGTTGCCCGGGCCCTCCGCGCCACGCACGCAGCCCATGTGATCGAACACCAGCGGCACCGGCAGCCGCATCAGCTGCGGCTCCAGTTCGGCGATCTCGTCGGCATGCAGCACATGCACCTGCACGTGCCAGCCGAATGGGCGGATCCGTTCGGCGAAATGGGCGATGGCCTGGGTCCCGCCATAGCCTTTCACATGCGTGGAGACGCGAACGCCCCGCATGCCGCCGGCATGCAGGGCCTCGATCTCAGCCGGGGTAATGTCGGGATGGAGCCCGGCCACGCCGCGCGCCCGCTGCTGGCCGATCGCCGGGATGACGTCCAGCGTAAGCCGGTTGTCGGCGCCGTAGACGCTGGCGCTGACCTGCACCGTGCGCGTCAGGCCGACCAGCCGGCACATCGCGAGGTATTGATTCAGCGTGGCGGGCGCGGGCGTGTACGAGCGCTGCGCCACCAGCGGATAGATGCGCGGATCGTCGTAGACGTGGCAGTGGCAGTCGGTTGACCCGGGCGGCAGCACCAGCGCAGGGCGCGATACCTGCACGCGCGGTGGCAGGCAGACCGGCGGCTGCGTGTCGATTGTCTCGGTCATACAGCCCCTCCTAGTTCGACACGGTGATATGGGCGTCGCCGATCACCTGGCTCCATTTGGCAGTCTCCTGCCGCAGCGTCTTGTCGAAGTCCGCAGGCGGGCCAGCCTGCACGTCGGCGCCAAGCTCACGGAACTGCCTGGCCGTACTGTCGCGCGCCAGCGTCTTCTGCAGCGCCGCGTTGACCCGTGCCAGCACTTCCGGCGGCGTGCCCTTGGGGAACATCAGTCCGGTGGTGGTGGCGGCCTCGAAGCCGGGCAGGCCGGCTTCGGCCAGCGTGGGCAGGTCCGGCATCAGCGAAGAGCGTTGCGCGGTGGTCACGCCCAGCGCCTTGAGCTTGCCGGCGCGGATCTGTGTCAGGGTGGAGGCGAGCTGGTCGAAGGTCAGGTCGACGTGGCCGCCGAGCAGGTCGGCCACCGCGAGGCTGCTGCCCTTGTAGGGCACGTGCAGCAGTTTTGTGCCGCTCTGCTTCTGGAAGTATTCACCGGTCAGGTGCGCGGCGGTGCCAACACCGGCAGTCGCCAGCGTCAGCTTGCCAGGCCGCGAGCGCGCATAGGCGATGAAGCCGGCCAGCGTGGTGGCCGGCACCTTGGGGCTGACTACCAGCACCAGCGGTGCGCGCGCAATCGGGCCTGCCGAAACCAGGTCGCGCTCGGGTGTCAGCGTGGCGGCGGGATTCAAGGCCTTGAGCGGAGCCAGCGCACCGGTGGACGCGAGCAGCGCGGTGTAGCCGTCGGGCGCGGCGCGCGACACCGATTCCGCGCCGACCAGGCCGGCGGCGCCGGCGCGGTTCTCCACCACCACGGTCTGGCCGAGCGATTCGGACAGGCCGGCGGCGACGATGCGCGCAGTGGCGTCGATATTGCCGCCGGGCGGGAACGGCACGACCAGCTTGATGGGCTTGTCAGGGTAGGCGGCGGCCGCGGTGGCGGCGACCGCACAGAGCATGGCGCCAAGGAAAGCGTGCAGGCGGTTGGTCATATTGTCTCCCCCAATGTCGTTCTGGGTCTGGTAATGGGTGCGGCGGGACGGCCCGGATGGGTCAGTCGTCCTCCGCATAGCGGCGGCCGGCATCGAGTAGTTGAGGCGTGCCGATCAGCCGGTTCAGTGCGTCGAAGTCGTTCATTTCCTCCATGAAGGCGCGCGTGCTGCCGTCGGCCCTGAGCCCGGCGAAGTAGCGCTGCAACTGGTGCGAGGCGAAGCGCACGGTGCCGCCCGGGTATATGACGATGCGGTACCCGCGCTCGCCCAGCTCCGACGCGCTCTGGATCGGCGTCTTGCCGCCCTCGACCATATTGGCCAGCATCGGCACGCGCGCGGCGAAGCGGCCGCAGACGCTGTCCATATCGCCGGCCGACACCACGGCTTCGATGAAGAGCGCATCCACGCCGCAGGCGAGGTAGGCCTCGGCGCGTTCGATGGCGGCGTCCAGGCCTTCTACGGCGACCGCGTCGGTGCGCGCGAGGATCAGCGTGCCTTCATCATGGCGCGCGTCCAGCGCGGCCCGCAGCTTGCCGCACATTTCACGCACCGGCACCAGCGACTTGCCGGCCAGATGGCCGCAGCGCTTGGGAAAACCCTGGTCTTCCAGTTGGATCATCGCGGCGCCGGCGCGTTCGAAGGCGCGCACGGTGCGTTGCGTATTGAGCGCGTTGCCGTAGCCGGTGTCACCGTCCACGATCACCGGCAGCGACACGCGATCGGTGATGCGCGCCAGCACGTCTGCGGTCTCGGTGGCGGTGGTCAGGCCGACGTCGGAACGGCCCAGGAGGGTGTAGGCGACGGCGCCACCCGACAGATACAGCGCCTCGAAACCGGCCTGCTCGGCCAGCAGTGCGCTGAGCGCATCGTAGACCCCCGGCGCCAGCACCGGCTCGCGCCGGCGCAGGCGCTCCTTCAGCGAAGGCACAGGCTTGGCGGCGGCGTTCATGCGGCAGCTGCCTCGGATGCGCTGGCACCCTGCCCGGCCAGGATGCGTGCCATGTCTTCCTGAATCAGTTGCGGACGCCAGGTTTCGAACAGCATGCCGAGCGCGGCCGCCTGACGTTTCTCGTAATCCAGGAAGGCCTGCGTGATGGCGCTGCCACGCACGCCGCCGCGCACCGATCCGGCACGCACGTCGCCGTAGTACTCCTTCCAGTCCTCGGGCAGCGGTTGCGAGCCCGGCACGGCCAGCCACAGGCGGAACAGGTGACGCTTGCGGTCCGGCTCGTCATGGTCTTCGAACGGCGTGCGCGAATGCAGCGTGACGTAGTTGTTCAGCAGCTGCATGTCGCCTTGTTCCAGCTCCATGGTGAAGCAGAGCTCGTCGCTGGGCATCAGTTCGTCGAGCAGGTCCAGCGCCTCGACCTGTGCCGGCGTCAGGCGCGGCAGTTCCGGGAAGTCGCGCTGGGCAGCGACGGTGTTCTTGCGGTTGGTGCGCGCCGAGAAGAATTCAGGATGGCTGCCGAAGATCGCGCAGCGGTAGTACGGTGGCTGCGACGGATCCTGTGTGCTCTGGTAGCTGTGGAAGAACGGGCCCTTGAGCACCGGGATCAGGTCGGGGCGGCGCCGCTGCACTGCCTCATACAGTGCAATCGAGCTGATCACCTTGCTGGTGCCGCCGGACCTGGCCGTGCGGCGGCACAGCAGGCCCACCACATCGCAGGAGTCCTGGTGGAAGTCGAGCCCGGCATTGGTGTTATAGCCGCGACCGCCCTTGACCTTGTACTCGCCGCCCTCATTGCGCACGTCGTTCATGAACTGGCTGGCGCGGTTCTGCGTGCGGCCCACGCCCATGTAGAGGCTCATGCCCCAATAGGCCAGGCGCGCTTCTTCCTCGTTCCACTCGTCGACGGGGAAACCCTTGACCAGGCACATGCCCCAGCCGCCCTGCGTGATGTCGATGGCCCGCTCGAGCACGCCGCGCGCGGCCTCGTTCAGCGGGAAGTCGGCCTGTTCCATGTCCAGCAGCGGCTTGCCCAGCGCCCTGGCATGGTCGAGCGCGTCGCGCATGCCCTGGATCTCGGCCTCGGTCATGCGCAGGATCCAGCTACGGTCTTCGCGGGCCTGGCGGGCGGTCCAGGGCAGAGGGCGTTGGGATGTGGCGATGGCTGACATGTCTGGGGTCTCCTCCGTTTGTGTGCGTGACGTTGGAAGCCAGTCTATCGATGTCGCCTATCATTAGAAAAGCGAACATATTTGAGTTTCTTCGTAAGAGTTTTTGATGAAGATTGAGACCTTCCATACCCTTGAGGCGGTGCTGCAGACTGGCACCTTTGCGGGCGCAGCCCGCCAGGCCAACGTCACGCCAAGCGCCGTCAGCATGCAGATGAAGCAGCTCGAGCTGTATCTGGGCAAGCCGCTGTTCGATCGCTCCGGGCTGCAGGCGCGGCCGAACCAGCTTGCCCACGAGGTGGCCGACACCCTGCGCCAGGCGCTGCAAGGCCTTGAGGCGTTGCGGGCCGGCGGCGGGCTCGTGGTGGAAGGCGTGGTGCGGCTGGGGGTCATCGAATCGCTGCAGCCGATCGTGCTGCCCGGCATCGTGCGCTATGTCCGGGAGCGCCATCCCCGGCTCGAACTGCGCCTGGTGCGCGGGCGCAGCAGCACGCTCACGGCCTCGGTCAAGGCCGGGGATATCGATGCAGCACTGGTGGCGCAACCGCCATCGGGCGGCTCGGCCCGGCTGCGCTGGACGCCAATGTTGCGGCGCGAGCTGGTGATGATTGCACCGCCCGGCGCGACCGAGACCAACGTGGCGTCCCTGTTCCGCCTGTACGACTGGATCCGCTATGACCGCAATACCGTCTCGGGCGCGATGGCGGCGCAATTCGTGCATGCGCACGTGTCCGAGATCCGCGGCACCCTGGAATTCGACAGTGCGCCGGCCATCGTGGCAATGGTCAGCGGGGGGCTGGGGGTGTCGATCCTGCAGGGCCCCGATCCCACGCTGGTGCAGAACTACCCCGTGCGCCTGGTACGGCTGGGCCGCGCGGCGCCGGTGCTGACCTTGTCGATGGTGACGCGCAAGGGCGATGACGATAACCGCTCGGTGGAGGCGGTGCGCGATGCGATGCGGCTGACGCTGGGTGCCTACCAGCGCCAGCAGGTGGCCGGGCGGCACTGAGGCGCGCCGGGACCCGTCTCATGAATGTCCGCTTAGGGTCCCCGCCATTTCGACAGGTCTACCGCGCGTTCAGCCGCTTTTCTGACAAGGCGTCGAGTCGGATCACGAGATCGACGCCGCTTTCCATGAAATCGATCGGTAGTCCGCCCCGTCGAACTTCCGCCAGGTCACCCAAGCATCCGCAACAGATCGGTGTATGAGACCAGCTTGCGTTTCTCATTGGAAAGCGTCTTTCGTTTGGGCGCCGGGCGGGTTGGTTGGCCGCGCTCAAACTTGGCGGCGGCGCGAGCGCCCTCGCGCGCGTAGGTCCGCGCGGCCTTGGCTTCCGCCTTCAGGCGTTCGGCTTCTAGCCGCGCAGCAGCGCGTTCCTCCCGGACAACATCCTGCACGGCCGACATGATTTCGGCTCTTAGCAGATCGCGCCTTTGCTTGGCAGCGGCACGGGCAGCCTGCAATTGCTCTTTCCTCTGCCGCAGCCAGTCTTTCCGGTTGACCGGTGCAGGCCTGGCCTCTGGCGGCACGCTCAGGCGCAAAGCCCTGCTGATTGCAACTCTCTCGGTCCGCAGCGTCCGCCGCGTTTCCTGCTTCGCATCACTCACGCTGCATCACTCCCAGCATCACATAGATGCGGTCCATGCGTCACCAGTTGAAGTCCATGAACTCACCCGGCCAACCTTACCATAGGACGCCATTTCGGGCTTGGATGACGGAGGCTAGACATCGGCAAACCGCGGCGACCGGCGGTTCCCGGCCTCGGCCATTCGTCCGCCGAGCTTCCGATGATCAAATCAAGGTCTTGATCGGCATAGGGGGCGGCGGCTACCCGCCGAAGGTGGCGCTGTCGAATCTCGTCGCGTCGCTGAAGGGCGTGTCATCACGTATGCTCCGACAGCAGTTTGGAGACTTTCATCTGTGGCTGAAGCGGCGGGGCGTGTTGTGGTCGCCTTCCTATATCGCGTCATCGTGCGGCGGTGCGCCGATAGATATCCTTCGGCAATACATTGAGGAACAGCAAGCGCCCTACTAGGACGCCTGCGGCGTCCGTGCTCTCGACACCGGACTAAACTCCGGGGCTTCCCGCACATCTGGTGAGCGGTCACGGGCCTGAAAAGTGAGGGCGCAACTGGTTCTAGTATTTCCCCCTCAACATCGCGCCGTGCCATCCAAGTTACGTTAAAATCACTTAAATGCGCGCCATTGGACAGGCGCAATCATTCGCTTGGCGTTGTCTGCCGTGTTTGCACGGCGGCGGCGCAGAAACATGCTCATCAGCGCGCGAAATCTCCGGTTTGCGACAGGTCTGCTCGCTTATCCAGCAGCGATTCCCACGGTACGCCAGCGTCCCAGCGCTCCACCAACAGATCGATGAAGGCCCGGATGCGTGGGGACATGTGTCGCTTGCTGGGATAAAGCACACGGATAGGGTCGGGTTGGGGACGATAATCCTCCAACACCTCCACCGCGTTGCGTCTTTGCTGGAAAGTGGCGAACTTGTGGAGAAGATGACGACCGATCCGCGCGAGCCGACCGTGTCGTATGTCGCGTGGCGCAGTGATCGAGAAGGACGCGCACTGCAGTGGTGGCTGGAGAAGTTGCGGCAGCCCCGATTTGCCGGGCGCTTGCTGCGCGGGACGGCATGACAGGCGCAACAACGATAGTGATGCGATATTCTGGACCGGCGGCTGACAAACACCGCGCGGAATGGCTGAAACCGGTCTTATGACGCCAGTCGTCAGCGCAGAGCGAGACTCCCGCGCACCAGGTACGCGTGACGTCTGCTCATCCCCAATAACTTCACTACGGCGTGATATTCCCGGCACGGGCTATCGCCTTGTTCGCTTCGATGCCCTCGTTCACAGCGGCGGCGAAATCTCGGCCGAACAAATTACCAGGCGTGGAGGACTGCTGCTCGCGCGCGTCACG
Organism: Cupriavidus sp. 2TAF22; assembly: GCF_052115045.1. NCBI lineage: Bacteria > Pseudomonadati > Pseudomonadota > Betaproteobacteria > Burkholderiales > Burkholderiaceae > Cupriavidus > Cupriavidus sp. 2TAF22. The sequence continues at coordinate 60,596 of NZ_JBFRFX010000027.1, read as the reverse complement.
ACGCGCCAGTAGCCATCGAAGTGCTTAAGCGGCACATTTCCAGCCGGTCGCGGCGCGCCCGCGAGAAACCAACGCGAAATCTGCCGCTAATTGGGAGTGAGCGGGCGGCATATTTTCACCGCGCAGTTGAGACGCGGAAATCGCTAACGCTTTCGAGTAGCGAGGCGAGGTGACGAATCGTCGACTCAGCCTGCCGACCAGACACCAGTTGGACGTTGATCGGCATGCCTTCTCGGCTGGTGGCCGAACCGGATAGACAAGCCCGGAAGACCCGTCACGTTCCATTACGAAAGATCGGTCGCTTTGTCGATAACGAGCCTGTACTGGAACGAAGCGCCGGTGAGCGGTCGCTTGCAGGCCAATCCAACATTGGAACGTAGGCTCAATGACTCATGTGGCTCGGACACGGCGGGTCGCCGTCTATATCGCCGCTCCCCCAGCGGTAGGCGTTACAGCAGTGTCCGGACAACTTCCTGCGGAATGTACTGAGCGCGCAGTCGCCTTCCGAGATCATGGTCGCCCTCGGTTGCGCGGCAGGGTACAGGGGGGCGGGCGAAGTTGACGGAAGACTGTTAATGGACTATATTCGGTCTACCCATGCCATCCACAGGAGCCGTGCGATGCGAATCGCCGATCACGTCAAGCCGATCAGCTATCTCAAGAGTGAAGCCGCACAGATCGTCAAGGACCTCGCTGAATCCGGTGAACCGTTAATCATCACCCAAAACGGCGAAGCCAAGCTTGTTGTCCAAGACGTACGCAGCTACGAATCCGACCGGCAGACATTGGCCCTGCTGAAGATCCTGGCCCTTGGGCAAAAGCAGATCGAGCAGGAAAAGTTTTCCGACATCGATGATGTGTTCGCAGAACTGGACGAACTGGACCGACAAGAGAAGCGGCGCTGATGGCCTCCAAATTGCTGCGGGCGAAGCTTCTCGACAGCGGTAAAGCCGAACTGAGGCGGGTGCGCCGCTACGTTGTGGACGCATTTGGAATGACCGTCTGGGAAGACTCATATGCTCAGATCCAGGCGTCCATAACTCGCATCCGGGAGTTTCCGGAATTCGGTCACATTGTCGATGAACTCAGTGGGCTAACCGCGAACAGGTTCCGCGAAGTGCATTGCGGAAAGAATCGAATTATCTATGAAGTCAGGGACGACACCATTTATGTGCACTTGATCATAGATCAGCGTCGGGATCTAACTGCCCTGCTGCAAAAGATCATCCTGCATGTGTGAGAAGAGACGATCGGCGTCGCGATCGGTTGGTATGGATTATTTTCCCTGAGTCGAAGGCTCACCGCTACAGAACGGTGAGGCTCTCTTTTTCAACTAGCCAAGGCAAAGGCCAATCACCCTAGTTGGGCCGGTCGAAAAACGACGAATTTAGTGGGGCTTTCAACAGGACGGGGCCGATTGGGCGCGACAGAAGCGTCGCCACGGCGCCGCCCACATGCCAGCCATCCATCTCGGACTCGTAGTGGTTATGCACCAGTCGATCCAGGCATAGCACTTCCACGCCGTCGGCGTTCACCGTGCCAAGCACTTTGGCTACCGTCAACCGACAGCTGCTGCCCTTGCGCTTTACCATCACAATGCCGTCTCCAACGGTGATGGCGTATTCGCCGACTTTCACCGGGAAGAAATGACCGTCAAAAAGCTGACCTGAACCGCGCCTTTCTCGACGTGGCATTCGGCGAGATTCGTCGCCAGATCGAACAAGAGCGTGTGGTATGGGACAACGCTAGTGACGGCGGATCGCTTCTTTCCTAGCTCAAAGCGTTGCCCATGCTGCGGTGAGGTAAATTCGGCTTTGGCGCTAAAGGATCGAGAGGCTTCGGCCTGGGAAATGCGTACCCGTTTCTGCGAGGTCACGGAAGTGTGCTCGCGGTCCGAGCCTGCCGCACCAGCAGGGTGTTCATCACCGAATACCAGGGAAGGCCGCCTGCATCGTGAGAAAGAAGTAGTGGTCATCCTGGAAGCCGTAGGCCACGCGCTTGACCACCTTGATCCGGTCTCGAGCTCGCAGGCTGTATTCATATTCATGACCGCTGCACGTAGCCGGGCACATCCGTCAGGGCCGCGCCGATCAAAGAATTGGGCGGATGTCCTCGCGCGAACGCCCATGCTCCACCCACAGCACCCGCTTGCTCGACCGCTCGCCAATGACCGTGGCGTAGCGGCGTCCATTCTGAATGGCAAACTCGTGCATGGCGAGAACCGTGACGCCGCTCAGGTCCGCCGGCCCCAGTTCCTACTCGAAGTGGCGCTGGTCATGAAGAGAGTCTCTTCAGAACCCTTTTCACCACCGGGAATTACCGTGCTCAGATGTGGCAAGCACTGTGCCTAGACGAAACAACGTGGAGCTTGGAAATCGATTACGCCACGGACAATCTCGCGCATCGCCAGAATCAACGGCCGGGTGTCATCACGGCGCCACTGCACTGCATAGTGAAGCGGCTCCAGAGCGTCGCTATCCGGCAAGATTCGGAGTGCTCCCCGTTCGACAAGTGCGTCAGCCCACAACCTCGGAACGAATCCGAAACCGAGCCCTTCAACCAGCATTCCAACGACAGCGCCCCAGCTATTGCACATCAGGCGCCGCCCGACCATGAGCCCACGGCGCGCCAGCCATTGGTCGAGCACTCTCGTCCCCCCGGCACCAACGGGGAGCGTCAGCAACGTCTGCGCTCCCATGAGCACCCGCGGTTCGTCAGTGCCGGCCATCTGGAGGAACGACTGGCTAGCGACCCACGCAAAGTCCACCTGACCAATCCTCTCGGCTGCCAAGCTGCTGCGGGTGGACGGCCCGGCGAGAACGCCGATATCCAGCTCCCCGTCATGGAGGCGCTGCTCAAGGACCTGCCCGATATCGAGATGGGGCTCCAGCAATAGGCCCGGGTGGCGTGACGACACTTCACGCACGAGCTTGGGCAACCAGGTAAGTCCGCTCAACTCGCCCAAGCCGATACGGCATCGTCCAATCAAGCCCTGACGCTGCCCCGCCGATTGCCGCAACTCTGCGGCGGCGTGCAGCATCGCGCGAATCTGCGGCAGCATCTGCTCGCCCTGGACGGTCAGCTCGGCGCTTCGCCCGCTGCGGTCGAACAGCGCTACGCCCAATGACGCCTCCAGCTCGGCAATCCGTTTTGAGAGAGACGAGACCGACAGGTGGACGCGCTCCGCCGCCACCGTGAAGTTCACGCAGGTTGCCGCCCAGTAGAAAGCTTCGAGTTGCTTAAGCGTCATGGCAAGTCCCAACGACCGATGGTCGATATTTTCCAAAAAGCGAAATTATATCTTCGTTATTTTTCGCTTTTATCGTTGCGTGCAGGTTGTTAGATTTGCTCCAACCTATAGGAATCGCTCCCATGTCAGCCGCTCCCCTCGACGAGGCCGCACAGACTACTGCACTTCAACCCGGTGGCAAGGATACGGTTGAAGCAAGTGACCACGACATCGCCTGGCTGAAGCAGCAGGTGTTGTCGCTGAAGGACTTCGAGCCGCTGGCTCGCAAGCGGCTGCCCAAGCCGCTGTACGCCTACGTAAGCGGCGCGGTCGAGGACAACATCTCCCTGGGTCAGAACCGACGGTCGTTCGAGGAAATCGCACTGCGACCACGCGTGCTGGTCGGCGTCTCTACGCGGGACCTGAGCTTAACCTTGTTCGGCCAGCGATATGCCGCGCCATTCGGTCTCGCACCCATGGGCATCTCCGCGCTGTTCGCGTACCGCGGGGACGTCATCATGGCCCAGGCAGCTTGCCAGGCGTCCGTGCCGGCCATCATGAGCGGTTCGTCCCTGATTCGGCTCGAAGAGGTCATGGAAGCCGCTCCAGGGACCTGGTTCCAGGCCTACTTGCCCGGTGACATGCGCCACATCGAAGGCCTGCTTGCGCGGGTTGAAGCGGCCCGGGTCGAGACCCTCGTCATCACAGTGGATACGCCCGTGGCGGGCAACCGCGAAAACAACGCACGCGCGGGCTTTTCCACGCCGCTACGGCCTAGTGCAGCCCTTGCCTGGCAAGGAATCACCCATCCGCGCTGGCTGCTCGGCACCTTCGCCCGAACCCTGCTGCGCCACGGCGTGCCGCACTTCGAGAACGCCTACGCCCACCGCGGTGCACCCATCGTCTCGCGCGACGTGCTGCGGGATTTCTCGGACCGCGCCCATTTCACCTGGGACCACCTGGCGACCATCCGTCGCCGCTGGCGGGGGCAGCTAGTCGTCAAGGGCATCCTGACCGCAGAAGATGCGCGCCTCGCTCATCAGCACGGCGTCGACGGCATCATCGTGTCCAACCACGGTGGCAGACAGCTTGATGGCGCCATCGCTTCAATGCGAGCCCTGCCTGAAATCGTCGAGGCTGTCCCGCAACTGCCTGTGATGCTCGACAGTGGCGTGCGTCGCGGCACCGATGTCATCAAGGCACTCGCCCTGGGTGCCCGCTGCGTTTTCATTGGACGACCGTTCGCCTATGCGGCGACGGTCGGTTCCCGCCATGGCGTTGCACATGGCATCGACCTGATGCGAGCCGAGATTTCTCGCGACCTGGCCATGCTGGGCATCACTCGCGTGACAGATGTTGATGCGCATTGCATCCAGCGCCCCCTTCTTAACCGAGTTGCAACTTCCAATTGATTCCAACAGGCCCTTCACGGCCGACACAGGAGACAGAACAATGACTTCGCCGCATGGTTTTCGCATCCACCCGCGTCCCGCACACCTTGTCAGTTCCTCGCTGATGGAACGGTACCGGAATTTCCCCGTCGCCAATGTCAGCGACGCGATGAGCCGCACGACCGGAACCAGTCAGCTGCGCCCGTTTCACCGCCGCGATGGCAACCTGGTCGGACGAGCGCTTACCGTTCGCACGCGTCCGGGCGACAACCTCATGGTCCACAAGGCGATTGACCTCTCTGGCCCTGGTGACGTTATCGTAGTAGATGCGGGTGGCGTGGGACCCAATGCCATCATCGGCGAGATCATGCTTGCGCTCGCAATCTCGCGCGGAGCCGCCGGCTTTGTCATCGATGGCTTGATTCGCGACAGTGACACGATTGGCAAGGAGCCACTGCCTGTCTACGCGCGCGGTGTCTCGCACCGTGGCCCCTATAAGGATGGTCCGGGTGAGCTCCACGTACCGGTCTCCATCGACGGCATGGTGGTCCGACCTGGCGACCTGATTATTGGCGATGGTGATGGACTGCTGGTGGTTCCCGCCGAAGAAGCCGAAGCGATAGCGGTCCACGTGGAAGAGGTACAGCGAACCGAAGCCCGCATTCTTGAATCGATTGCACAGGGCCGCGCGGACCGCGCCTGGGTGGACCGCTCGCTGGTTGACAAGGGGGTACTGTGAGCCAGTCCATCACAACAATTCAAGGGCAGCGTCAGGTAGTGCGCTTTGACTACTGGCTCGACCCCGCCTTTAACCGGATTGTGGGCGAACACCCAGGCGTCAGTCTGCACACATGCCAACGCGAAGGCGCCGACGACGAGGCTTGGGCACGCCTGTCTCAGGCACACGTGTACCAGATTACGGCCGCCAAGGACGAACTGCCCCGACGCTGGTTCGTTACCGCGGAACTGCTTGCGCGTTGCCCGAATCTCATCGCGGTGTCATCAAGCGGGTCCGGCTGCGACACGATTGACATCGATGCCTGCACGGCGGCGGGCGTTGCCGTGATGAACCAGGCCGGCGGAAACGCCGATTCTGTGGCTGAAATGGCAATGGGATTGATGTTGTCCGTCATGCGACGCATCGCCGAATCCGACCGCCGCATGAAAGCGCATGGCACAGGAAGCCGCGAAGACCTGATGGGCCACGAACTACGCGGGCGCACGCTGGGTCTGGTCGGGGTCGGACATGCAGGAAGTCGTGCTGCAGCACTTGGCCGTGCTTTCGGCATGCGCGTGATTGGCTATGACCCCCTTCTCGATAGTGCGGAGATGGCCAGGCGAGGCGCCGAGTTTGTCTCCTTCGGCGAGTTGCTGCGCACCGCTGACATTGTTTCACTGCACTGTCCCCGGGACGCCAGCACCCTGGGGATGATGAATGCCGACACCTTCGCGACAATGCGCCGTGGAAGCATATTCGTCAGTACGGCGCGTGGCGGCATCCACGACGAACAGGCCCTATATGCCGCGTTGTCGTGCGGCCATCTTGCCGGAGCCGGTCTGGACGTCTGGGACCAGGAACCGCCACCGCCAGGCCATCCGCTCCTGACCCTTGAGAACGTCGTTGCCACCTTCCACACGGCCGGAGTAACGCATGACGCTCGTCGCAGGAACGCGACGTTGGCCGCCACGCAAATCGTGGAGCTGCTCGCAACAGGCGAGAAGCCCGAGCGCCTTGTGAATCCCGAAGTCTGGCCCAGAGCGAGGCAACGGATAGAGGCCGCCTTGCTCGCTGCCGCCAACTGACTAAGCAATAGCCACAACAATACGCCGGCTTCATGAGGGCCGGCGAGGAGACCAAACCCATGCATCCCACTCCCGACTCCCGTCGTCGGCGTCTATCCGTCCTCCTGGCTGCGTGCTCGCTCGCCGGCATGGTTGGCGCTCTGGCGCCAGTCGCAGCCAGGGCCGAAGCCGCACCATGGCCGAATCGCCCAATCGAGATGATTGTCGCGTACGCTCCTGGCGGCGGCACCGACCTGGTTGCCCGCTTGCTTGCACGACATCTCGAGAAGGAGCTAGGCGCAACCATTGTGGTCCAGAACAAGCCAGGCGCGGGTGGCGCCATTGGCTTTGCCGAACTGGCACGCGCCGCACCGGACGGCTACACCATCGGCTTCATCAACACGCCGAACCTGCTGACTATTCCGATTGAGCGCAAGACAACGTTCACCTGGAAGAGCTACGACCTCATCGGCAACCTGGTGGACGACCCGGGCGCATTCACCGTCAGCCAGTCCAGCAACATCGATTCTTTGGCCACGCTCGTGAAGTACGCCAAGGCGAACCCGGGCGCGGTCACTGTAGGCACCACGGGCGTGGGCTCAGACGACCATCTCGCCATGCTGTTGTTTGAAAAGGCTTCCGGCGTAAAGATGACGCACGTGGGCTACAAGGGCGCCGGCGAAGTCCGTGGCGCCCTGACTGGTCAACAGATTACGATTGGCGCCATCAATGTGGGCGAGGCATTGGCGTACCAGAAGGGTGGCACGCCACTTAAGTTCCTGGGACAGATGGGAGCTGCACGCGCGGTACTTGCGCCCAATGTGTCAACCTTCCGCGAGCAGGGCTACAACATCGAGCTGGCATCCTTGCGCGGGCTCGCCGCGCCCAAGGGCCTGCCGGAACCGGTAAGGAAGAAGCTTGTCGCCGCCATGGCGAAGGTTGCCGCGGACCCGCAGTTCAAGCAGCAAGCCGATGCCATGTTTGCACCGCTGCGCTACCTTGGTCCTGCCGCGTATGGCGCTGAACTCGAGCGAGGTGAGGCGGGCTTCCGTCAACTGTGGAAGGAGATGCCATGGCAGGAAATGTAAGTCGGCTTCTCCGGACAGCGGCTGGCTCCGCGACACTCGCCTGGTCCACTCTCTTGTTGGCGCAGACGGCGTTGCCGCCCGGCCCGATTACCATGGTCGTCGGATGGCCTGCGGGTGGCCCCTCGGACGCCGTTGCCCGTCTGGTGTCTGCGCAAATGTCCAAGGCGCTGGGGCAGTCCATCGTCATCGACAACCGTGCGGGGGCGGGCGGCAACATCGGCACGGATGTCGCCTCTCGCGCGAAACCGGATGGCAGCACCATCATGCTTGCCACGGTCGCCTCGCACGGCCTGAATTCCGCGCTTTACAGCCGGCTGAACCACGACCCGATCAAGGACTTTGCGCCGATTGGCCTGATTACGACCTCACCGGGCGTGATGCTCGTTCCCAAAGACTCTCCCTATCGCTCTGTCCAGGAACTGATTAAAAAGGCGCGCGCTCAGCCTGGTCAGCTGAACTTCGGCTCAGGCGGTGTCGGCTCAAGCCAGCATCTCGCGGGCGCGGTGTTCAGGAAGCTGGCCAACGTCGACATAGCACACATCCCGTTCAAAGGCACCGCCCCTGCAATGACCGACCTGATGGCCGGCCGAGTCGACTTCGTCATCACGACGGGAGCGCTTCCCTTCATCCGCTCTGGCAAGGTTCGTCCGCTTGCTGTTGCCGCGCACCAGCGACTGCCAGCGCTTCCCGACGTGCCAACCTTCGACGAAGCCGGTGTGAAGGCGTTCTATACCGATTCCTGGTACGGGTTGGTGGCGCCAGCGAACACGCCAAGGCCGGCGCTGGAGAAGCTAAACGCTGCGCTGAACCAAGCATTGCGAGACCCTGAGCTTCAAAAGCAGTTCTCGGAGCAAGGCTCATTGCCAGTCGAGCCGATGGGTGTCGATGCGTACTGGACCTTCGTCAAGAAGCAGATGCCTATCGCTGCAGAACAAGTTCGCATCTCCGGGGCAAAGGCGGACTAGAGAAGACTCGACAATGGGAATGGCTTGGGACGCCGGCGTTGACGCCGCGTCCCTCGCCGGCGAGCCAGCCAACCGAGAGTTGGCGCTCGGCGTCGGACATCCTGACATCGGTACGCGTTGCCCGGTGCAATTCCGGGACGACTGCTGCCTGCTGGCTGGCGAACTGCACCAAATGCCGGGAACTCCGGCACGAGGCTCTCCATCATGTTGAACACCAACTCGTACAGCGCGACCTCCACCACCTGGCCTTCGCCGTCATTGCATTCGCGAGCCGCAAGTTAGCAGGAGGACTCGGCATCCGAGCCCCCTTCGTTTGTCAGAACGACCTTGGCATGCCAAGAATGTGTTCGCCGACATACGACAAGATAAGGTTTGTCGAAATCGGCGCAACTTGATAAAGACGCGTCTCGCGGAACTTGCGCTCTACATCGTATTCCGCGGCGAAGCCGAAGCCACCGTGGTACTGCAAGCAGGCGTTGGCGGCTTCCCAGGATGCATCGGCTGCCAGCAGCTTGGCCATGTTAGCTTCCGCGCCGCAGGGCTGATGCTCGTCGAACAGCCTGGCAGCCTTGAAGCGCATGAGACTTGCCGCCTCCACATTGACGAATGCCTTGGCGATGGGGAACTGGACGCCTTGATTCTGGCCGATGGGGCGACCGAACACCACGCGCTCGTTGACGTACTTGGTCACCTTGTCGATGAACCAGTAGCCGTCACCGATGCACTCAGCTGCAATCAGCGTACGTTCGGCGTTCAGACCATCCAGGATGTACTTGAACCCCTTGCCCTCTTCGCCGATGAGGTTCTCCGCCGGAATCTCCAGATTGTCGAAGAAGAGCTCATTGGTCTCATGGTTGACCATGTTGATAATGGGCTGGACCGTCATGCCGTTCCCAATGGCTTCGCGCAGGTCCACGAGGAAGATGGACATCCCTTCTGACTTCTTCTTGCATTCCGCCAACGGGGTGGTCCGCGCCAGCAGAATCATGAGGTCGGAGTGCTGGACACGCGAAATCCAGACCTTCTGCCCGTTCACGACATACTTGTCGCCTTTACGCACCGCTGTAGTCTTGATTTTTGTCGTATCGGTGCCGGTCGTCGGCTCCGTAACGGCCATCGATTGCAGGCGCAATGCTCCGCTCGCAATCTTCGGAAGGTATTCCTTCTTTTGCGCTGCCGAGCCATGGCGCAGGAGCGTACCCATGTTGTACATCTGCCCGTGGCACGCGCCGGAGTTGCCCCCGGCGCGGTTGATTTCTTCCATGATGACCGACGCTTGCGTCAGGCCGAGACCCGACCCGCCGTACTCCTCGGGAATCAGAGCAGCTAGCCAGCCGGCGGTCGTCAGTGCATTGACGAACTCTTCCGGATAACCCCGGACTTCGTCAATCTTGCGGAAGTACTCCGAAGAGAACTGACCACACAAATCGCGGATAGCTTCGCGGATTTCTTGATGTTCATCGACTTTGTTCAGCACGACAGTCTCCCTGTAAGTTCGTTTAGCCAAGTTCGGCAGTAGCAGTCATCGCAAGGGCACCGCCATCCTGGCGAATCCACAGTTCAACAGACTTCCCGTCCACGCTTCGCTTCCCGCAGACGTAAAAACGCTGGGGCACGAAGGTGGGGCGAACTCCCTTGAAGGAGAAACTGCTGACCGTGGCGTCAGGCAAGTTCCTGCGCACCAGGTCAAGGAGCAGCACGGCTAACAACGGGCCGTGCACAATGAGGTCAGGATAGTGCTCGACAGCAGTCACATACGGGTGGTCATAGTGAATTCTGTGACCGTTGAAGGTCAGGGCGGAGAATCGGAACAGCAGCACTGGGTCTGGCACCACTTCGCGAGACCAGTCTTCGTCGGTACGCGCAGCAACCGGCTCCGGACCCGTCGCATTTGGCGAGGCTTCTTCCCTGTAGACGATGTCATGCTCTTCGGTCACCGCAAGACCCTGCGCCCCGGAATACTGGTGCTCCACGGTAACGAAGGCCAGCGACCCCGTCCGCCCTGTTTTGGCATTCACGTCCAGAATGGTGGACTTCTTCGATACCGTCTCACCTACGCGCAGGGGCTGATGAAACCGCAACCGCCCGCCAGCCCACATGCGTCGCGGCAGCGGCACCGGCGGCAGGAAGCCGCCTCGCTTGGCATGGCCGTCAACGCCCAGCTCCGACTGCCTGTGCAACGGCAAGAAGTACAGCCAATGCCAGAGAGGGGCGAGTGCGTCTCCGGGAACCGGTGCGGGGTCTTCACGGTCCACGGTCGCGGAGAGCGCCTTGACGGGGAACGCGGTTATCTCGTCGTGGGACTCGGTTGAATTACCGACCCACTCCTTCAGCTTGGCAGTGTCCATGAACGTCTCTTCGGTCTGTTTTCCTAGGCTCCCACTATGCACGGGCTACAGGCAACTTCCCATTCGCAAGTTCGGAACGAGCCTTTCGGCTGCACAGAAAACATCGAGCATGCGCTTATCCGAATGGCGCGTTCGGAAAAATCGGATTTACGTAGCGCGAAACTGTGGCCAAGATTGGCTCAAACCATCCGACTCAGCAAACCCCATGCGCGTCCAGATTCGTTGTCGCTCCCGAGTGGCGCTCCACAGACTCGTGCCGGCATTTCCCATGCGGATTACCTCCTGTCACGGCGAACATGTCCTTACGCGACGCGGCTTTTCGCGCACTATGCGAACGGACCGTGCTATCGACATTCCAGCTTTCGAATCCATCGACCTGCAACTCGGCGGCAGCGTGTTTTTCGCGTCCAGCTGTTATCTGGAACTCGCCGATGGGAACCCAAAGGAAATTGCCCTGGGCCCATCGCACCCAGGCGCGGAAACACCCTCATGGGCGCCGCTTCTGCGGGACATGATTTCGGGAACGGTCTTTCACCATCCGCAGGAGAACTGGAATGCGCACACGGTTGCTCATGCGCTGAGCACGACGCCCGAGCGGATCCGGACCGCTCTGTTCACGCAAGGCATGGCCTTCACGCATATATGCCGGACGCAACGTCTCATGCGCGCGCTGTTCGAGTCGATACAGTTCGAGCTCTCCGTCGCGGACCTGCGTGACAGAGTGGGCTGGGGTAGCAAAGGCGACCTGGAAGCGTCGTTCTACGATTGGTTTGGCGTCTCGCTCCAGACAGCCGCACGCCTGAGAGACGATGGACTGTAGTTCCTAGAATGCAATGCGGAGTGCGCGTGAAAGACAAGATGGATGCCTTCAATCCGGCTGCTCGCCGGCCTGCCTTAGCAGGTCCGACGCGCGCATGATGACCGGTGCATCTACCATTTCTCCGTCGAGTTGGAAGGCGCCCGGGCTGGTCTTGGCTCGCGCGAGAACCTTCTTCGCCCAGTCCAACTGAATTGCGGTAGGCCGATAGGCGTCGTTCACCCCAGAAACCTGCGCGGGATGGATACAGAGCTTTGCCCCGAATCCCAGCCGCCGACCGCGCTCACTCGCCCTGCGCAGTTCATCCACATCGGAGATGGATACCGTCACCCCATCCACTGGCGAAGCAATCCCCGCAGCCCGCGAGGCTAAGACGAGCATTGAACGAAAGTAGAGCAATTCCTCGTCATCGCCCTCGATGCCAAGCTCAGTCCGGAAATCCACGGTTCCGAATACAAGTCGCTCTACCCCGGACGCAGCAGCAATCTCGCTCACATTGGCCATGCCTTTGGCGGTCTCGACAAGCGGGAGAACCTTGACGCCCGGAGGGAGATGCCTCACCACCAGCGCAACATCTGCCGCGCTTTCCGCCTTCGGCAGAACGACGCCACGGACTCCGCCCTCGCGACACACACGGACGTCGCCCTCGAACCATTGCGTCTGCGTCGCGTTGATTCGTACCATTCCAGAGCCGCCGGTTGCCAGGTAGTCCGCCAGGAGGTGCCGGGCCCGGTCCTTGTCCTCAGCAGAAACGGCATCCTCAAGGTCAAGAATCACCATATCTGCGCCGCAGGCGTGGGCCTTGGCAAAGCGCTCGGGGCGATTGGCCGGCACAAAGAGATAGGAACGAGCAGAGGTGATGGTTGCCATTTGGTCAGATTCCAGTGAGCACGCGCGCATGCCCCCTCCCTCCCGAACGAGGCGTGAAGAGGCAGAGCGAATTGAGTGGGCCGCGTCAGTTCGCGGCAGAGCATGACGTCAGATTGCGCCTTCGCTGGTCAAGCGGGCGACATCATCACTGGTGTAGCCGAGTTCACGAAGAATGTTCTCGCTGTGCTGGCCAAGCGCGGGGATCGCATCCATCCGCGGCTCGAAAGATTGCGGAATCCCGGGTGGGAGCAATGCGGGAATGACCCCTACCGGTGATTGGACCGACGTCCAGCGCTCCCGCGCCTTGAGTTGCGGATGATTCCAGACATCCTTCATATCGTTCATGCGCGCGTTAGCAATCTGCGCGCGCTCCAGGCGCTCCACGACCGCATCGATAGTCAGCGAGGAAAATGCAGCGGTGATGATTTCCGTAAGCGCCACACGGCTCTTGGCACGGAGTGAATTCGAGACAAACCGCTCGTCCGTGGCAAGTGCAGGCTGTTCCAGGACAACCCGGCAGAAGGCATCCCATTCGCGCTCGTTCTGGAGACCGAGAATGATGGTCTTTCCGTCACCGGCCGTGAACAGGCCGTAGGGAAAAATGGTGGCATGCGATGCGCCTGCCCTCGGAGGCGGCGTGGCCCCGTCAAAAGCGTAATAGAGTGGATAGTTCATCCATTCGACCATACTCTCCAGCATCGAGACGTCGATATGCGCACCCCTGCAGGTCTTTCCACGCTGCAACAATGCGGCCAGGATGTTGGTGTACGCGTACATGCCAGCCGCAATGTCGGCAATGGAGCAACCCGCTTTCGATGGGCTCTCAGGCGTACCGGTGATAGAAACAAATCCAGACTCCGCCTGGATGAGCAGGTCATAGGCCTTCTTGTCGCGATAGGGGCCATCATTGCCATACCCTGAGATGTCACAGACGATGATGCCTGGGTACCGCTGCGACAGCACCTCGTAGGAGAGGCCGAGTCGGTCAGCAGCACCTGGGGCAAGGTTCTGGACAAGCACGTCGGCCTTGTCGAGGATTTTCTGGAGGATGGCGGGCGCTTCGCGGTGCTTGAGGTCCAGAGCAAGACTCTCCTTCGAGCGATTCGTCCAGGCGAAATGCGAGGACATGCCATCCACCCGCTCGTCGTAACCCCGGGCGAAATCGCCAACTTTCGGCCGCTCGACCTTGATGACCCGAGCCCCTAGGTCGGCCAACTGGCGGGTGCAAAAGGGGGCGGCAATTGCATGTTCTAGAGAAACAACGGTGATGCCATCAAGGGGACGCATAGCAGCCTTAGTAAGAAAGTACCTCGCCTAGCCCACCGCAGCGGGAACGGGCAAGAGAATCTGGTGCACGGCAGCCGCTTATTAAATCAGGACTCGCCACGCGATGCCGGCGCATCCTGCTTTACCGGCAGGTATCGGCTACATCTCGGAATATTTGCATTCCTGCGCTTGGGACTAGTCTCGCAGCACGGTGACCTACGGTAAATCTCGAATTCTCGAACCACTCGTTCGGCCTCACCGAAAGCAGTGCCTGGGAGCACTACCACCCACGCCTGGCAGGTGTTCCTAAAAACATCCTTTGCGACAAAAGTGACGCCTTGATACAGTTATGCTGAAGGAGTACTTTATGCACTTTGATTTCGCCGACCTCCGACTGTTCGCACGCATCGCCGAGGAGGAAAACCTGTCTCGCGGGGCGAAAAAGGCATTTTTGTCCCCCGCTGCGGCTAGTGCGAGACTTAAGGCGCTGGAAGACCAGCTGGGAACCCGGCTCTTCTATCGTGAAAGCAAGGGGCTGGCCCTCACTCCCGCGGGTGAACGTCTTCTTCGACATGCGCGGGTCATCGAGCGCCAGTTCGAACACGTGCGCAGTGACTTTGAGGAATTCTCGAAGGATTCGGTCGGCCATATACGCATCTTCGCGAATACAACCGCAGTCACGGAATTCATGCCTGAGGTGCTTGCCCGCTTCATGGCAGAGCGACCGGCAGTCACAGTGGACCTCCAGGAGCGCCAGACGCGCGACATTATTCGAGGGGTGCTGGACGCCAGCGCCGATTTGGGAATCATCTCTGGGCCGCTAAACCCGGAGGGGCTCGAGGTCGTCCATTTCAGTACGGACAAGTTGGTGTTGGTGACGCCTGTCGGGCACCCCCTGCTGGAAAGGTCGAACGTTTCGCTTGTTGACACACTAGAGTATGAGCATGTAAGCATGCATGAAGGAAGCACACTTCACGCGTTCCTTACCGACCTCGTCCGCGACGAGCGCCGCAAGCTGCAAATTCGAATTCAGGTTCGTAGTTTCGAGGCCATGTGCCGCATGATAGAAGCCGGGGTTGGCATTGGCATCCTTCCGCTATCGACGACTCTCCGCCATCGTCAGACGATGAAGCTGGAAATTCTGGAACTCGATGAACCGTGGGCCATACGCGAGCGCGTAGTGATTGCCCGGGATCTGGAGGGGCTTCCTGGCTGCGCGAAGGCCCTTATCGACGAACTCATCAAAGTCGCGGAGGCCGCGGGGGGTAGTCCGTGTGGACGCGTTGCATGAGCGGCAATTGGGTATCAACCGACTGCAGCACTCCGGGGCGAAGCTCCCTATTCGGCTGACGCCCAGTGGAAGCGAAATCCAGTGAGATTCCGCTTTTTGTCATCACGTTCTTTGGCAGGCGCCGCGGCACCTATTCGCCCTGGTGCAGCCGAAGGCAGCTTATCAACCGCCGGAAATACGGGCGCTGCGCGGCGCAAGCATCCGCGCAGGCCACGACTCAACGAATAGTGAACGGATTCCCTGAACGGGCGCCTGTGTTAATCCACACGCTCTTTGTCTGGAGGTACGCGCGGATGGCATCAATTCCGTTCTCACGCCCCAGACCCGAGTCCTTGTAGCCGCCAAAGGGGGACATGAAGCTGACGGCGCGATAGGTATTCACCCACACGGTGCCAGCCTGAATCCTTTCCGCCATCCGGAACGCCCTGCCGATATCTGAAGTCCACACGCCGGCTCCAAGCCCGTAGCAACTGTCGTTGGCAATCCTGACAGCGTCGTCTTCGTCCTTGAATTTCAGAATCGAAAGTACCGGACCAAACACTTCCTCGCGAGCGATGCGCATCTGCGGCGTCACATTGGAGAAGATGGTGGGCTCGACGAACCAGCCATCGCCGCAAGAGGCAGGGTGGCCGCCGAGCACAAGGTCTGCACCCTCGTCGGCTGCAATCTTGATATAGGCGAGAACCTTTTCGTACTGCGCCGGCGTCGTGATGGGGCCAACTTGCGTCGACGCGTTCATTGGATTGCCAAGCTTTGCCGTCTTCGCCAACGCGACGAGCTTCCCGACGAACTCGTCGTGGATATCCTCCTGCAGGAGCAGACGCGAGCCTGCGATGCAGGTTTGTCCGCTGGCCGCGAAGATTCCCGAGACAGCGCCGTTAACTGCATCCTCCATGCTTGCATCGTTGAACACGATGTTGGGTGATTTGCCGCCCAACTCCAGACTCACGTGCTTAAACTGTGCCGCGCATTGCTGATTGATCGCGCGGCCGGTGGCGTCGGAGCCTGTGAACGTCACCTTCTTGACAAGTGGATGCGTGACAAGCGGCGACCCAACCTCGGCTCCGAAACCCGTCACCACATTGAACACCCCCGCCGGGAAGCCGGCTTCCTGGAAGAGCAGAGCCAATTCCAAAGCAGAGACCGAAGTGAATTCGGACGGCTTTACGACTACCGTGCACCCGGAGGCCAGCGCCGGCGCGATTTTCCACGCCAACAGCATTAGCGGGGAGTTCCACGGTGTAATGGCGGCCACGACCCCCACGGGCTCATTCCGCGTGTAGTTGAAGTAGCCCTTCTTGTCGAGCGGAACGACTGT
This sequence comes from Cupriavidus sp. 2TAF22, assembly GCF_052115045.1. Lineage (NCBI taxonomy): Bacteria > Pseudomonadati > Pseudomonadota > Betaproteobacteria > Burkholderiales > Burkholderiaceae > Cupriavidus > Cupriavidus sp. 2TAF22. The sequence goes on along the minus strand of NZ_JBFRFX010000027.1, from coordinate 44,231 downwards.
TCCCTCGATTTTGTCGGCAAGGCCGCCGAAATAGTAGAACCACTGCGGCAGATACTTGACCTGCGCGCTCATCTCAGCGAGCAACTTGCCGTTGTCCCGCACTTCAAACTCAGCCAGCTGCTCGGCATCCCTGGCGATAAGGTCTCCTAGCTTCCGCAGCAAAGCGCCACGCTGGGTGGCTGTCATTTCTGCCCACGGGCCAGCGCGGAACGCATTATCGGCTGCGTTGACCGCGCGGTCGACGTCCGCCTCCGTGCCGCGAGCGACCTGGGCCCAGGCTTTCCCGGTGAAGGGATTCTGGGTTTCGAACCAACGACCATCGCTCGCATTCGCGAAGGTCCCGTCGATGAACATTTGATACTGCTTCATGGCGCAATGCTGTCCGGATAGGTTAGAAGACTAGAGCTAGAGCGGCGCGAATCCCAGGTGCTGACGGAAGCGGTTCTTGACGAAGACACCGTCGCGCGGGGGCAGAGCGCGCTGATGCTCTTCCGCGGCGATGTACACCTGGGCCACGGTCATGCCATCCGCATTCTTGATTGCCTGCGTCAGCTTCTCCAGTTCCGCAATCTCGGAGACTTCGAGCGTCGAGCGCACACCGCATCCGGCTGCCACCTTTGCGAGGTTGGTGCCCAGGCTGGTATGGCTTTGCTGCATGCCGGTCTCACCGAAGTGACCGTTGTCAAGAATCACAACTGCCAGGTTCCTGGGGTTTTGAGCTGCGGCAGTGGCGAGACTGCCAATACCCATCAGCTGCTCGCCATCGCCTGTAATGGCAATGACCTGCTTTTCCGGTTGTGCCAGGGCCAGCCCGAGCGCAACCGAGGTAGACCCGCCCATGGCGCCCCAAAGATAAAAATTGGAAGGACGGTCCCCGGCCGCAAAAACGTCGTACGAAGGGGAGCCGAGACCCGTCACGACGAGTGCATCGGGAAACTGCCTCAGCAGGGCGGCAACGAATTCGCGGCGGTTAATCGCCGACTTGGAGGTCGAGGTAGTCATGTTCAGCGCACCCACTTTTTGCGGCCGATGAGGCTTTGAGAGAGAAGAATGGCGACGCGTTGTCCCGCGTCGAATGCGGAGACCAGTCCCGCGTCGATGAGTTCTGCGGCATCTTCCGGCGCGTCCACGCGATACACCGTGATGCCCATCAGCTCAAGCGCCTTGGCGGTGGCCAAGCCCATTGGCGCTTGCCACGGATTGAACTCGGCGTACTCGCCGCGCATGGTGACGATGGTGAAGAACGGGAAGCGGCAACTATCCAGCAGCGAGAACATATTCACGCAGTTGCCAACACCACTGCTCTGCATTAGCAGGACCGCGCGCTCGCCACCCAGCCATGCGCCGCTGACAACACCGACACCTTCTTCTTCGGTGGTAAGAACAACGTCGCGGATTTCGGGGTCCTCTTTGGCCCGTTTGATGACATGAGAATGGCCGGCGTCCGGCACGTAAGCAACCTGGCGAACCCCGTTTTGCTTGAGGACTTGAAAGATATCTTCTTGCCAGGCTAGGGGCTCGGAATTTGGATTGGTCATGGGAGATTGTCTCGGTGGGGAATGACTTCGGCTATCATATAATTGACTGGAAGGCTTTATGAAATACAATAATTTGATTCCTCCAATCAGTAATTTGGATAGTCAAAACGTGCCGTCGGAGATACATGGACATCAAACAACTGCGTGCACTGCTGGCCATCGCCGAGACCGGGAGCGCTACCAAGGCCGCCGAACTCCTTCGCATCGTTCAACCTGCCGTTTCCCGACATGTCAGGCTGCTTGAGGAGGAGTTCGGTGTAGAGCTTTTTGAGCGCGAGCGGCATGGAATGGTCCTCACGGAGGCCGGTAAGACATTGGTTGAGTACGGCCGGCGCGCGTTGCGCGAACTGGACCGGGCCAAGGCTGAGATTCAGCCAGTGAAAGGGGCGATTTCAGGCACAGCCGCCATCGGTCTGCTGCCGAGCACGTGTGAGTTACTGGCAGCAGAACTTGTCGCAACCGTGAAAGGCAAGCATCCGCAACTCGTTGTCCGGCTCAATGTGGGCTACGCAGGCAACCTCCTGCAGTGGCTTGAGGCAGGCGACGTTGAGATAGCGCTCTTGTACGACATCAAGGCTTCCCCTGGCCTGCAAGTAGAGGCGCTGCTCGACGAACAGCTCTATCTGGTCGGCCTGCCTGGCACTGTTCCACAAGGTGATGCGCACACCATCGAGAGCCTTCGAGACCTTCCGCTGGTGCTACCAAACGCGCCACACGGTCTTCGCACAGTGGTCGAGCATGCATGCGCTGTCGCAGGAATCAAACCCACTATCGCGGTCGAGACCAATTCCCTGGCTGTCCAGAAATCTCTGGTTGCAAAGGGCTTTGGGTACACGGTTCTGCCCAGCTCGGCGGTATCCGAAGAGCTGGAGAAAGGCATCTTGGCGGCTGCACCAATTACCTCCCCCAACCTCTCCCGGCGAATCGTGCTGGCACATGCGGCTACGCGTCGAATGTCCCCAGCCGCGAGCTTTGTTTCGGCGGAACTGGTGACCCTGGCCAAACGGCTGGTGCTTGATGGAGCTTGGCCAGGCGCCGAGTGGGTAGGCCCGTAGCGGCATGCATTGGCGACCGTTAGTCCGGCTGGATGTTTCCTGCCTTGATAACGTCTGCCCATCGTTGCGTCTCGGCCTGAACGAACCTGGCGGCTTTGTCGGGTGTGGAGTCCAAGATGGGCTCAACTCCAATCTTGGCTAGCCGCTCGCGGACTTCCGGGTCTTTGACCGTCTGCAACAACGCAGCGCTCAACTTCTGCACGACAGGGGCCGGCGTGCCTCGAGGCACCATCACCATGTTCCAGATGGATGTCTCGTAGTTTGGAAAGCCAGCCTCCTTCATCGTCGGCACATTCGGCAGCACACTGGAGCGTGTGCCCGTCGTCACGGCAAGAGGCTTCAGGCGCCCGGCCTTGATCATCGGTCCTGCGGTAGTAACCGCATCAGTGATGAACTGGAGATCGCCGGAAATCACAGACTGAACTGCCTGGCTTGCGCCTCGAAATGGCGCGTGGACAATGTCTAGATGCTCTTGGTACTTGAGCAACTCCACCGCCATATGCAGCGCACTACCCTTTCCTGCCGAACCGTAGCTGTACTTCCCAGGATTCTTTTTGATGTCGTCGACCAGTTCCCTGGCCGTGTCTGCCTTGACGGACGGATTCACGGCGAGAACCATCGGCACGGCTGCCACCAGCGCAACTGGCACTACCGCGTTGGGCTCATACGGCAGAGTCTTGTACAAGGAAGTGTTGATGGCATGGGAACTAGTGCCAAAAAGCAGCGTGTAACCGTCGGCCTTGCTTTTGGCCACGGCGTCAGTGGCGATAGTGCCTCCCGCCCCCGCCTTGTTCTCCACGACGACAGATTGGCCCAGTATGGCGCCCAGCTTGTTGCCCACAATGCGGGCCACCAGGTCCGTGCTTCCACCGGCGGCAAAACCCACAACCATGCGAATCGGATGGTCCGGGTATGCCGGCTGCGCTTGAGCGCCAAAGGTTACGAGCGCACCAATCCCCACTTGAACCAGCAAGCGTTTCATGTCTCTTCCAGGTAATTATTTGGTCGGGTGGTGTGTGCATCGATACCCGTTGCATCGATGGTATCTAGTACGGAGGCGCATGGTGAAATAGAAAATAATGCTGCTGCCATCAGTGGATGTTTTGGCTGCGCCCGGAAATCACTGGGACAACCCCGCATCCTTTGGCACAGGCGGCGACGCGCCGGGCCGACGTAACCCTGGGTCGTCCTAGGATGTTCTGAATGCGCGCTTGGCGCGGGGCAAAAACGCGAAAACGCCGGCTTGCATTCRCAATGCCGGCGTTTTCGTCGTCACGGGTTTCACTAGCTCCGACGCGCATGGCCGTGGTACTGGGCCATCCACGCAAGCGAGCGTCTTAGTCCGCCTCTACCTTCATCGTCTTCAACAACGGTTGCCACTTGTCGCTTTCCGCCTTAAGCCAAGTCTTCAGCCCCTCCGGAGTTTGCTTGTCTACCGGAACAATCTCGGCACCAAGCTCATCGAGTCGTTTGGAGACCATCGGGTCCTGCAGCGCCTTCTGCAGAGCCTTCGTGATACGTGCTGTCACTGCCGGCGGGGTACCCTTGGGAGCGTACAGCCCGTGCCACACTTTCATCTCGAAACCCTTGAGACCACCCTCTTGCAGGGTCGGCGTATTGGGAAGCGCCTTGATTCGCTTCGCCGTGGTGACCCCATAAACTTTGAGCCGGTTGGCGTTGATGTGCGACAGCGTCGAGGTCGTCTGGTCACACAGCAGGTCGACCTGACCGCCCAGCAATGCAGTAAGTGCCGGCCCCGTACCCTGATAAGGAATCGAGTTCATCTTCGCATTCACGGCCTCCTCGAACAGGAGCCCACACAGTTGCGAGACTGCACCCAGACCGGCGTTGGCCAGAGAGACCTTGTCCTTGTTCTGGGTCACGAACTTGACCAGGTCAGCAGCCGTTGTGGGCGGAAGGTCCTTACGCCCGAGAAGCGTCATTGGCACATCGGCAACTTGCCCGATGTACGCAAAGTCCCTTAGCGGGTCGTACGAAAGCTTCTTATACAACGCCGGCGCGGTCGCCATCCCATTGTGGTGAATCAGGATGGTGTAGCCGTCCGGCTGTGCTCGAGCGACATATGCAGCCGCCACCGTTCCGCCGGCGCCCAGGCGGTTCTCCACGATGACGCTTTGCCCCAGGTCCTTGGACATGGCCTGACCAAGCGCCCTGGAAACCACATCCGTCGGACCACCGGCCGAAAACGGCACGACGAGGGTGATGGGTTTTGACGGGAACGCATTTTCGGCCATCACTCCCGAGGAAATCCCGAACCCCACTACCCCCATGACCAGCCACTTGGCGCCAAGGCAAAGGCGCTTTACTCCGGTTCTGCAAATCATGTCAGTCTCCAATATCGTCTTGGCAGGCTACAGGCCTGCCTATTTCCTCGGTAGTGGCAAGGTTGCCGGAGAACAGGCACGGGGAGAATCCGGATTTTCTGAATGGGCCATACGGCTCGGGCGAACGCCGGCCACGACTCCTTGACTGGAGCTCATCCCGTAGACGCCGCACAGATGCTATCCCGCAGTTCAGCCTGGGCACGAATGCCGCGTGGAGATGAGGCGCGAGCGAGACAGCACGCGGGGCACGCGAAGACTAGTCCGTCGAAGGGAACGCCGTCCCAAAGAGATTTCGCCGTGTTGATCTGACCGCTGCCACAACCGGTCACGCAGCAGAGTGCTTTCCGCTCGTTGAACCTCGTCGGACAATACCCATCAGCCAACTCTGCATTGCACAGAGGGCGGATAGGTATCACGGTATTATTCGGCGGTGATATTTCCGTCCTTGATCACCTTCGCCCAAGTGGCGAGTTCCTGGGTCACGAATTTATCCAGGGTCGGAGGATCCATGTAGGCAGCAAAGCCACCCTGCTCCTCGATCTTCTTTTTGTACTCCGGGCTTTCCGCGATCTTCTGGATCGATGCGGAGAGCTTCTTGACGATGTCGGGCGGAGTGCCCGCCGGCGCGAATACCGCAAACCAGGACTCCACGTTGTAGCTTGGCAGGCCCGCTTCGGCAGTTGTCGGGACATCAGGCATCGAAGGATGGCGCTTGGGCCCCGTGTAAGCCAGTGCCTTGATTTTCCCGGCCTTGACCTGACCGATTACCGACGGCGGTGTCGTCACGAACATGTCGACCTGGCCGCCAATGAGGTCGCTCACCACCGGGCCGGCACCCTTGTACGGGACGTGGGTTACCGGGACCTGCGCTTGATTGCCGAACATGACGCCCGCGATATGCTGGATGGAGCCGTTGCCCGATGACGCAAAGAACAAGCCTCGATTGTTCTTCTTGCCAAAGGCAATCAGGTCGCGCAAGTTCTGAGCCGGAATCTTGCCGCTGACAGCGACGACATGCGGGGCACGCATCACCAGGGCCACAGATACGAAGTCCTTGGGTTTCCAGCGCGCTTGGGGAAACAGCGCCGGATTGCCCACGTGATAGCCAGAATATTGCATCAGGAGCGTGTAGCCATCCGGCTTGGCTCGTGCGACAGCTTCTGTGCCAATGTTTCCACTGGCACCAGGCCGGTTTTCAATCACGATAGGCTGCCCCAGGTCCTTGGTCAGCTGCTCGCCGATGAGCCGCGCGACTATATCGGTCGACCCGGCGGGTGCGCTCGGGACAACCATCGTGACAGGCTTGCTGGGATAGGCGTCTGCTGCCAGCACCGGCCATGCGGACACAAGTACGAGCGCCGTCACAGCGGCTTTAACGCTCCATTTCATTTTTCTGTCTCCTTGATATATATGCCGGGAAGGCCTTGCCATCCCGGCCTTGTCACCGGTTTTCCGTTACTTCCGGAACAGTGCTTCCATCTCTTTACGAACACGGTAGGCCGGTTGCTCTGCGTCGATGACCACGTCCTCCCAAGTGAGGGACTGGTCCTTGGAGACATCGCGACGCAGCTTCAGGTTATGGGCGAGACCCAGAGGCAGACTGCCAACACGGAGCGACTCCTTCGCTGGGAAGAGCTTGCCAAACACCGTGTAGCCGCCTTCGCCATCAAGCATTTCCCCTGCCTTCAAGTCCCGCTTTGCGGTTGCGACGACGTCCGCATTGAAGTGCTGTGCCACGCCAGTCGGTTCGCCGCGGAGCCCGACGCTTGCCACGGAGATGCCCAGTTCCAGGCCGATGAGGTGCCATTTCTTGTACTGCACCATGCACTGCCCGTCGGGGTCAGTGAAGACCTGGTACTCCTTGAAGCAGCGGCGAATGTACTCAGTCGGTGCCTCAACGCAGACCCACACACCCTTGCGGATGTCGTAGCCCACAGAGGTACCGTCGGGGTTCAGCGACGACACCACATCGACCACACCCTTGGCCGACAACACGCCGCCGTCGGACTTGAGACGCATGACGGTGGGAATCTTCTCGACGGACGCCGGCGCGAAGGTGATACCTTCGGCCTGCACCTGAAGACCGGTGGCATTTGCAATGGCAGTGCTTTCGATAGCCGGCTTGGAACCATCGAGGAAGGCATTGAACATCTTCGGGTTCATGCCGCCGACGCGAGCCTGCTCGGCCGTCACGCCCCAGTGGTCCCAGACCGTATCGGGCGTCGATTCGCGGAACTTGGGCAGCCACTTGTGGCCTCGCCCCGCTGCGATGATAGGGAACCCGCACGTGCGAGCCCAATCGACCAGCTCGCAAGCCAGGCCCGGTTGGTCGCCATAGGCCAAGGAGTACACCACGCCAGCCTCGCGGGCACGATGAGCCAGCAGCGGGCCGCAGAATGCATCGGCTTCGACCGTGACATTGATGACGTGCTTGCCGTGCTTGAACGCGGCAAGACAGTGGTCGACGGCAGCAATCGGGTTACCCGTACATTCAATGATGATGTCGACACCGGGGTGCGCGACAAGCGCCTCCCAATCGTCTCCGACATGCGTCGAGCCTGTGCGAACCGCGTCGTCGAGCGATGCCGCCTTGGCGCGACCGGGCTCCCAGCCCACGCGTTCAAGGCTGGCGTGGGCGTTTGCCGGCACAAGGTCAGCAATGCCAACCATGTGCACGCCAGGTGTGCGAGGCACCTGCGCCAGGTACATCGAGCCAAACTTGCCTGCGCCAATGAGGCCAACGCGCACGGGCTTGCCTTGCTCGGCACGCGCGAGCAACTGAGGATAGAAATTCATGGTCCAATCCAGTGAGGTGGAAACGAAATGCGTCAGATACGGGACTGGGCGAGGAAGTCCAGGTCGCAGCCTTCGGGGGCTTGCATGACGGTACGCTGATAGAGCTCCTGATATCCGCCGCGCTTCCGAGGCAGTGGCTTGCGCTCGGCAAGACGGCGTGCGATTTCTTCCGGCTCGACCAGCAGGTCGATGCTCTTTTGAGACACCGACAAGCGAATCCGGTCGCCGTTGCGTACCGCTTCCAGCGGGCCTCCTGCCGCTGCCTCAGGCGATACGTGCAGCACGATGGTTCCGTAGGCGGTTCCGCTCATACGTGCATCCGAGATACGCACCATGTCCTTCACGCCAGCCTTCGCGAGCTTCGAGGGAATGGGAAGGTAGCCGGCTTCCGGCATCCCCGCGGCCAGTGGGCCGGCGTTCTTCAGCACGAGGATGTCGTTGGCGTTGACATCGAGGTCGGGCGAATCGATTCGGTCCGCCAAGTCTTCCAGACTTTCGAAGACAACTGCGCGTCCTTCGGTCTCGAACAGGGAGGGCGTGGCGGCGGCCCGCTTGAAGATTGCACCATCGGGTGCAAGGCTGCCATGTAACGCAATCAGCCCGCCGACATTGCTTACCGGCTGGTCGAACGACCGAATGACCTTTCGGTCAATCCATCCGGCGGGTTCATCGAGGCGCTCGCGAAGTGTGCTGCCGTCAATCGTGAGGCAGTCCAGGTTCAGCAAGGGGCGCAGCTCCCGGAGCACCGCCCCCATACCACCGGCCGCGTGGAAGTCCTCCATATAGCCCTCACCCACGGGCTTAAGGTCCACCAGCACTGGTGTCTCATCCGAAATCTCGTTCAGGCGTTGCGGGCTGATGCGGATGCCGAGTCGCCCCGCAACGGCGGTCAGGTGAATGATTGCGTTGGTCGAACCGCCCAGCGCCATCAGCACCCGGAATGCGTTCTCGACCGACTGCCCGGTCATGATCTGGGAAGGCAGAATGGGAGAGTGCGCCAGTCGCACCGCCGCTCTGCCGCTCTCTTCCGCGGCTACCAGTCGCTGCGAGTCGACAGCAGGAATCGCCGCCGTACCGGGCAATGACATGCCCAGGGCTTCTGCAATGCAGGCCATCGTGCTGGCGGTGCCCATCACAGCGCAGGTGCCCGCCGTGGTGGCCAGTCGCGTTTCCACCATCTGGATTTCGCCCTGGTCAATTTCTCCGGCGCGGAACTTGCCCCAGAAGCGGCGGCAATCGGTGCACGCGCCCAGTCGCTCACCCTTGTGTCGGCCCGTGGACATCGGCCCGGTGACCAGTTGAATTGCGGGACGATTTGCAGATGCAGCGCCCATCAGCTGGGCGGGTACAGTTTTGTCGCAACCGCCAATCAGCACGACAGCGTCCATCGGCTGCGCCCGTACCATTTCCTCGACGTCCATCGACATCAGGTTGCGGTAGACCATGCTCGTCGGGTTAAGGAACACTTCGCCCAGAGAAACAGTGGGGAACATGCGCGGAAGGCCGCCCGCGGCCAGCACCCCACGCGAAACCGCTTCCACCAGTTGCGGCATGTAGCGGTGGCAGTTGTTGAAATCGCTAGGGGAAGCTGCGATGCCGATTACGGGTCGCGAGAGCAGCTCTCCAGAAATGCCCATCGAGTGCGCCATCGAGCGGCGCAGGTAACGCGCGAAGTCACGGTCACCGTAGTTCGTCAGTCCATTGTCGAGGCCAAGCGGTTCAGCCATGTTGGTTCTCCATGTGGGGTGCTGCGGCGCCGAACTGCACGGCCAGCATGTCTTCAAAGAATCGGGTCATTGCGCCCTTGTCGCTGGTACCGTGGCCGGCCAGAAGGCTTATTTGATAGGTCGCGGTCGCGGCAGCAAGGACCGGCATGGGGATGCAGTGGCGCGCACCAAGCTCGGCGGCGCTAACCAGGTCCTTGTAGGCGGCCTTGAGCGGATAGCCGTCGCTGAAGTGGCGTGCCAGGATGCGCGGCAGGAAGAATTCCGAGGCGTAGCTGCGCCCCGTGCCGCTGTTGATGACTGATGCAATCTTCTCCGGGTCAAGTCCCATCTTTCGCGACATGGGCAGGATCTCTGCGAGCGCGGCACAGTTGATATCAAACAGCAACTGATTGACGAGTTTCGTCAGCTGTCCGCTGCCTGCGTCACCCATGTACAGAATGTTGTTGCCCATACGTTCGAGCCACGGCCTGACCGTTTCGAATGTCTCTTCGGCGCCGCCGCACATGACAGTCAGCGTTCCTGCTTCCGCGCGCGATTGCATACCCGACACCGGCGCATCCAGGAACGCGATGCCGGCAGCCGAAAGACGAGCATGGATGTCCATCGTGGCACCGTGCTCCATGGTGCTGGTATCGACGACGATAGACCCCGGGCGAAGCAGCGATGCCAAACCGCCCTCGCCGAACAGCACATCGAGTACTGATGCCGTGCCTGGCAGGCTCAGGAACACGATATGCGCGTCGGTCAATCCGGCGAGGTCTTCAGTCGTCGTAGCTCCCGCCGCCCGCAATTCCGGATAGGCGTCTTGCAGCTTCGACGCGACCAGCAGGTCCGTGTCGGCATGAATAAGGTTCAGCGCCATTGGCTTGCCCATCTGGCCAAGGCCAACGAAGCCAACGATAGTGCGGTCGGACTTTGCGCCAGTCATGCGTCGGCCCTCTCGGAGATTTCAATCAAATTGAGGTCGGGGTCGCGCAGGTAGATCGAGCGAATGCGGTAGTTGGCCCCGGTGCGGGCCACTGGCCCTTCGATGATGTGAGCGCCGCGGGCATTCAGTTGCGCGATGACTTCATCCAGCGCAATCGCCGCGATAAAGCAGAGGTCCAGCGCGCCAGGCACGGGAAGATGGGCCTTCGGCTCGAATTCCTTGCCCCTCACATGCAGATTGATTTTCTGCTCGCCGAACTTGAAGGCTTTGCGGCCTTCTCCGAATGTCTCGAGTGTCATTCCCAGCAGGCCAACGTAGAAGTCTACGCATGCCTGCTCGTTGCTCGTGGTCAGTACGAGATGGTCCAAATGGTGAATCACGGGAGTCTCCTTCTTGCAATTCCGCGAATGAAGCGAATGTATGCGCGCTGGGCGATTGGGCGGAATTCCTAATTTCACATGCATCCTTCGCGTTTTGCGAAGGATGCATGTGCGCTTTCTTGCTAGGATGTGTCCATGTCACAGGACTTCATCAACCCCGCCCGCGTCGATTTCGTCACATTGCGTCTCTTCTGCGCCGTAGCTCAGACCGGCAGCATCACGAAGGGGGCTGAGCGGTGCAATTTGGCGCTCTCGGCTGCGAGCCGCCGCATTTCCGATTTCGAAGCGGCGTCCAAGGCCGTTCTCATGGAGAGAACGGTGCACGGGATACGCCTGACGCCGGCCGGACATGTCGCTCTCCAGCATGCGATGCGACTGTTCCAAGGGTTCGAGCTGTTTAGCAATGAGCTAAGCGAATATTCGAGCGGGTCGCGGGGACACGTCCGGCTATGGGCAAACATGTCTGCCTTGGTCGAATTTCTGCCTTCCGCGTTGGAAAGCTTTCTCCATCTCTACCCGGACACCCGCGTCGAGGTGGAAGAGCAGCTTAGTGGAGACATCGTTCGCGCCTTGGTAGAAGGATTGGCCGACGTGGGAATATTCGTCGAGGGCGCGCCGACACACGGGCTGAACGTGCTTCCGTATCGGACGGACCGTCTGGTCGTCCTTTGCTCCAAGACCCACCCCCTGGCAGCAGTCGACAAAGTCGACTTCCGGAGTTGCCTGTCGTATGACTTTGTCGGCCTGAATCGCGGAAGCTCATTGCTGAACACAATTTCCAGCGCCGCCCACGACATCGGCTTCCCTTTGCGGCTGCGAGTCCAGGTGCGCAGCTTCGACGCGATGTCGGAAATGATTGCCTCGAATCTGGGCATTGGTGTACTGCCGCTCGGAGTTTGCTTCCGGAAGCTGGAGCCTATGGGCTTGAAAGCCATTTGGCTCGAGGATGCCTGGGCAGAAAGACGCCTTCTGATCGCCACGAGCGCTGCCCGCGCGCCTTCCGGCTCGGCCGCACTCCTGGTCGAGCATCTAAGCAAGTCGCCAGATTAAGTGCCCCCGCACCTGCCCGGCGCCCCTCTGGTACGGTGGCAAGAGGCCCCCATTGCGAAGCATTTGGGGGCCGACGAACAGGCAACCTAGGGATACTGAAAGCACTGGACAATGAGGCGACGGTCTCCAGGTGCCATGGAAGCGCCCTGATTGTCGAGAGCTCGGGAGGCGAACTGAACAGCTCCCTTTCTTCACCGCTAAATCAGTACAGGCCGTGAGGCTCAAGCACCTTGCGAAGCCACTCCTGCTCCCTCACGCCGCCCGCGATTTCTGCCATGATTTTCCGCTCGTTCTTCGCGGTGAGGGCGACTGCATCCAGCAGAGCGCTTGCCTGAGACACCGGGAATGAGACTACGCCATCCTCATCTCCAACAACGACGTCGCCTGGAGAGACAATCTGGCCCCCAATCGTCACTGGCGCGTTCATGGACCCCGGTCCCATCTTGTAGGGCCCTCGATGGCTGACACCCCTCGCGTAACACGGGAAATCTGCGTCATGGAACGCGGCCGTGTCGCGGATGGCGCCGTCCAGGACAAAGCCGGCGCAGCCCCGCGCCGCCGCGTATTGCATGATGAGCTCGCCCACAAGGGCGTTCGTACAATCACCGCCGCCGTCGACAACCAGAACGTGGCCGGGTTGCAACTCCATCAAGGCCTTGTAAATCAGGAGATTGTCACCCGGTCGAGCCTTTACCGTGATGGCCGTACCGACAAGCTTGCGGCTGCGGTTGTATCGCTTCAGGCCTGTTACGCCGGACAACCGCTGCAGGTTGTCGCTGATGTGCGGCGTGACCACGTTCCGGAAAGCCTCGATAACTTCGGCAGGCGCGAGGTCTGGAACGGGATTGATTACTAGGTTGGACGTTGCCACTGGCATCTCCTGGAAAGGTCGCGGTGATGTGCGAACTCTCCGGCAACGCCTCACTTCTGTAAATTCCAAATACCGGATGGATTCGATACGCTAAACCTATGGTTAGTCTGGTGGCCCCTATCCCGCCTGGCGTGGCTGGATTAACTTCGACGCAGCCACTTTCCCACTCGAAAGGATGTCGATGGCGGCTTCAACGGCAGGGCTCTGCCTGCTCTTCGACCAGGCCATCGCGGTGGTGACGACATTGACGGCCTCCTTTAACGGACGAACAACAACGCTCTCGGGTGCGGCCTTCTTCATAGACGATGGCACGAGCGCAATACCTTGCCCACAGCCAACAAACGCCACCTGAGTAGCAACGGTTCGTACTTCGTGGAGTATGCGCGGCGAAAAACCCGCGGCGCGGCAAGTTGCGATGATACTGTCGAAGTACGTCGGACTGACAGCACGAGAAAAGATGACGAATGGCTCCTCGGAGAGGCTCGCGAGACGAACCCTGGGCAGGTCCGCGAGCCTGTGGGTCTTCGGTAGAGCAACGGCGAGTCGGTCTTGTTTCAGCGGAACGGCGCCAATGGTTGACCCCAAGTCGCCTTCGAGTCGCGCGAAGGCCAAGTCGATGTCGCCCCTCTCCAGCGCTGGCACCGCGTCGACGCTGTCGATCTCCCTGACTGAGACGGTCAACTGAGGAAATCTCTTCCCCAGTGCGTCAATCAAGCCGGGCAACGTATCGACCAGCGCCGACGAGATCGCGCCAATCGTTAGCACACCCGTGCTGCCGGCAATTGCTTCCTGCACTGCGAGTTCGAGACGGTCCAGTTGCTCTGCGAACTTGCGTACCGCGGGGAGGATTGCCGCCCCAACCGGAGTCAGGGACGCTCCCTTCCTGCCGCGCTCGAAGAGCTTCACTTTAAGCGCCTGTTCCAACACCTGAATCTGCTCCGTCAGCGGCGGCTGGGACATTCCAAGCCGCTTCGCGGCACGCCCGAAATTCCCTTCTTCAGCCACCGCGAGGAACAGATAGAGATGCCGGACAAGCCTGAAGTTAATCATGACGATTGATAGGTTTGGCGTATCGAAAGGTTACTGGATTCGGAATTTACATTCACAACTCTAGCGCCGACAGTATGAACATGGCAACCCCACACACCCTCTCCTCATGAGTACACCTTCACTGCTGGACCGCCTGGCATCGCTCGACACCAATACGGTTTCGGACGCCCTCGACTTCCTCAATCTCCCTGGTGCAACCTTTGGCATTCGCCCGCTTTGGGACTGCCCCAAGATTGTGGGTCGCGCGAGCACCATACAACTTGGCCCCAAGACCGATGCAAAACCGACCGCGCATCTCATCACGCCGGTAGTCGCCCAGATTCAGACTGATGATCGCATTCTGGTAATCGCCGGCGGCATCGATGGCATCTCTTGCTGGGGTGACATCCTCGCCAACGCCGCGGCAGCAAAGCGGGTGCGAGGCTCCGTTATCGACGGCGTGAGCCGCGATATCGAAGGCAGCGAATCCATCGGGTATCCCGTGTTCGGCCGCGGCGTCACGATGATCAGCGCCCGAAACCGCGTGGTGCAGGTCGACGCCGGCAAGCCCGTCGAGTTTGCGGGTGTGGTCGTCAACGAGGACGACTATGTCATCGCAGACCGTTGCGGCACCGTCTTCGTCCCCGCGAGCCGAATTGAGGAAGTGCTCGACCTGGGAGAGCGTATCGCGCGTCGCCAGGACGGCATGGTGCAGGCAGTGCGCGCTGGACGYTCCGTCGAAGAAGTCATGCACGACAAGGAATTCGAAGCCATCAACAGCAAGGAGGCAAAATGACTGACAAGGATCTGGTATCCCTTTTCGAGGGCCTGGACACCCCTGGCGTGTCCGATGCGATGGACCGGCTTGGTCTGCCCGGTCAGTGCCTGGATATTGCGCCGCTGGACAACTACCGCAAGCCTGTGGTCGGCCCGGCTTTCACGGTCAAGTACGTGTCCGCCAGTACCCCTCCCGGCACCGTCGGCGACTTCATTGACGATGTGAACCCCGGCGACGTCATTGTCATCGACAATGACGGCCGCACAGACTGCACAGTCTGGGGCGACATCATGACGCAGTACGCGGGGGCACGCGGCATCGCCGGGACGGTGATTGACGGTGTCTGTCGAGACGTGACGAAAGCTCTCGGCGACGGCTACCCGCTCTTTACGCGCGGCCGGTTCATGCGCACCGGCAAGGACCGCGTGCAGGTCGATTCCGTGAACACACCGATTTCGGTGGGCACTGCCCGCGTCTGCGCTCGCGATATCGTTGTAGCGGATGCCAACGGCGTCGTCGTCATTCCGCGTGAGCGCGCCAAGGAAGTCGCGGAACTAGCACGCAAGATTGAAGATGTGGAATCGCAGATTCGCGAGCACATTGCCAACGGCAAGACACTGGGTGAAGCGCGCGAAGCCCTTGGCTACCATACCTTGCAGAGGAAGGCGTGATGGCAGCCGAACAGCAGCGTTTGAACGTCAATCTTGCCAACGCCCAGCCGTCGGCCACCTACCGCATGATGGACCGCGTCGCAGCAAAGCGCGCGACCGGTGCAAAGATTATTTCCCTGTGTGCGGGAGAGCCCGATTTCGACACGCCGGGTCACATTTGTGAGGCGGCCATCGGCGCCATTCGCAGCGGCCATACTCGCTACACTCAGGTCGCGGGACTGCGCGCCTTGCGGGAAGCCATCGCCGAGAAGTTCAAACGCGAGAACGGCCTCGATACAAGCTGGCAGGACACCATCGTCTGCTCGGGCGGCAAGCAGGTCATCTATAACGCCCTGGCCGCCACGTTGAACACCGGCGACGAGGTCATCGTCCCTGCGCCCTATTGGGTGAGCTATCCCGAGATGGTTCAGCTGTGTGGGGCCACGCCGGTGGTCGTACAGTGTGGCGCCGAGGTAGGCTTCAAGCTGACGCCTGCCGCGTTGGGCAAAGCCATCACGCCGCGCACTCGTTGGCTGATTCTCAATTCCCCATCGAACCCGACCGGTGCCGTCTACTCGCAAGCAGAGTTGGCAGGGCTGGCCGAAGTACTGCTGGCCCATCCCCACGTGCTCATACTGTCGGATGACATCTACGAGCATCTCACCTTCGATGGCGCGCAGTTCCATACCATGGCTCAGGTGGAACCGCGCCTCAAGGACAGGACGCTGACCATGAACGGCGTCTCCAAAGCCTATGCCATGACCGGCTGGCGCATCGGCTTTGGCACCGGGCCGGCCTGGCTGCTCGAGGCGATGGAGAAGCTGCAAGGACAGCAAACCTCTGGCGCCTCCTCAATCTCGCAGCATGCTGCTCTCGCCGCGTTGCAAGGCCCTCAGGATTTCATCTGCGACTCGAAGGCCGTATTTCAGGCGCGGCGAGACATGATGGTGCACCTGCTGAACAATACGCCGGGACTGAGTTGTGCCGTACCGGGCGGCGCATTCTATGCGTTTGCCTCGTGTGAAGGGCTGCTCCGCAAGACCACGCCCGCAGGCACGCTGCTTCGCACAGACGAGGATGTTGCGCTTGCACTGCTTGAGGAAGCGAACGTCGCCGTGGTACACGGCTCCGCATTCGGGCTCGGTCCATACATCCGCATCGCATACGCGCTGGACAACGATTCGCTGCGTAAGGCCTGCGAAGCCATTCGTCGGTTCTGCCTGTCTCTTGAGTGAGATTGGAAGTAGGGTCGGCAACATCACTGGCCCTACGTCGCGACACAACAATATGGCGCCACGGTCGATTGACACTTGTGGAATTCAGGATAACAGCATCCCAATGATAACGACGAACAGAAACACCCGGAAGGAAACTGTATCGATGGAGGTCGACGGCGTGGCGCTTAAAATCGCTGCCATCAGTCGTCCGGGTGAGCGCGCGCCTATCGTGTTCTTGCACGGGTTCGGGTCCACGAAGGAAGACTACGCAGACATCTCCATCAATCGTGCATTCGGTGGCCGTCCCTTCCTTGCCTATGATGCACCTGGCTGTGGAGAGACTGCCTGTGGCGACCTTCGCAAGGTGTGTATTCCCTTCCTGGTCGAGACGGCCAAAGCGATGCTCGCCCATGCAGGCATCGACCGCTTTCATTTGGTCGGGCACTCCATGGGTGGACTCACAGCGCTGATGCTTGCGCATGAGTTGCGCGACCGAGTATTGAGCTTTGTGGACATCGAGGGCAACGTCGCACCGGAAGACTGCTTCCTGAGCAGGCAGATTGTGGACTTCCCCGCCGATGACACTCAAGCGTTCTTCAACGACTTCATCGAACGAAACTGGCACTCCTCGCAGTACTCTTCGCCGCTTTACGCCGCAAGTCTGCGTCACAAGGTCCGTGCGCAGGCGGTGTCCGGCATCTTCACGTCGATGGTGCACCTGTCGGACCATGGCGACCTCATGGGCAAGTTCTTGTCGTTACCTTTCCCGAGGATGTTCATGTACGGTGAACAGAATAGTTATCTGACGTACTTGCCGCTCCTGGCCAAGTCCGGCGTCGAACTCGCGGAAATCAGCGATTGTGGCCACTTTCCGATGTACTCCAATCCGGTGGAGATGTGGCGACGCATCGATGCGTTCGTAACAAGTGCTGAGCGCCGCTGACGTCGCCGTAGCGCCGGAAGGTAGTTGCAGCGGCATGAAACCGGGCCTTGTACTCACATGAACACTCGCTTTCTTGAGAGCTTCATCCTTGTCGTGCAGTTAGGTAGCTTTCGCGCCGCTGCCGAAAAGCTCCACATCACCCAGGCCACGATTTCCAATCGTATTGCATCACTGGAGGAAGAAATCGGCGCCCGGGTTTTTTCCCGAGATGCGGGGGACTTGCGCCTGACGCCGGTAGGCATGCGGCTGATACCGCTTGGCGAGCGGGTTCTCGAGATGCAGAAGTACATCATGCAGCTCGGACAGTCGGACCAGAACGTGCTCGGCAGTGTTCGCATCGGTGCAATTGATACCGTGGTCCACACTTGGCTCGTGGGCTTCATCGAGCATCTCCAGTCATCCTATCCGGGAATTGAAGTCCAGCTGAGTTCTGAGTCCACCGACCGACTGAACAAGAGTCTTCGCGACGGGGATGTCGATATTGCCCTCCAGACCGACCAGCTGGCCGGAGATGGTGTCGTTAGCACGACCTGCCTCCCAATGCGGATGGGATGGGTTGGGCCTGGCAATAAAGGCGAGCGCAAGGTAGCCGTCCGGGAGCTGCTTACCCAACCAGTGGTCACAATGAGCCGTGGCTCTCAGCCTTACCTTGTGCTTAGGGACGTGTATCGGCGCGCTGGTGTGCCAATGGGAAAGGTGCATTGCGTTAATTCGATAGCTGCGCTTGCTCGACTGGTGCGATGCGGTTTTGGAAACGCATTAATACCACTGCCGCCGGTACGCGAGGAGGTTGTCAGGGGTGAGCTGCGGATTATCGAAACTGACATGCCGCTCCCGCCTCAGGGCCTGATTGTCAGCTATCTGGAAAGCCGCGAATCCGACGCCATCAAACTTGTCGCCGAATTGGCTTGCCAGGAAGCAGACCGATTTATGCGCTCAATGCCCGCATCATTCTCGCCGCATTGATGCGGACTCACCGATCCGCACGCAGCATTTCTTGGTTCCGGGAGCACCTTGAGCCCCTCCCAGGGATTACCCTAGCCCCCATATTCCGAATAAACCGAAGTCTTCCATGGCCAGATGAATAGGGATTACCCTCGCCACAAAAGCTCCAGAAGGCACTTGATGCACCAGAAATGCCCCATTTTCGATCGCCCTGGTGCACCAACCCTTAAGGGTCGAAAGAAAGTCTATTAGGTAGTCGAAAAAATTCCCGTTTGTGCCTCACTACGTCGTCTTAGTAGCATTCAAATTACCAAAACGAGCGAGGTGGGGAAATGACAGAGAATAGACTTGGCATGCTTTTTGTCGCATCGGATATTCGCCCTGAAGATGAAATAGATTTCAACGCCTGGTATGACCGGGAACATATTGAAGAGCGGGTCCGGATGGAAGGAGTTATCTCGGCGGCTCGTTATATTGCGGTAACTGGTCGTCCGAAATATCTGGGCCTGTATTGGGCGGAATCGATTTCAGTATTTTCTTCACCGGCATATTCCCATGCCTTCAAGAACCAGACTCCCTGGTCCATGAAGGTACTGCCGAAAATGCTCCTCCCAACGCGCCGGATTGGCGACGTTTCCGCAGACGTCGGTCAAGGCAGTGGAGGTTGGGTCGCAGTGCTCCCGCTGAATGCCGCCACTCCTGACGTGGAAGGGAATTGCAAGAACGTGGGGGCCCTACTTGCGGAAGACAATGCGTTCGTCCGCTCATACCTCATCAGCCCGAATGACGAGCTCAGCCGCCCGCTCCCCCTTGAGGACCTTGCCACGCGCAAGATGCGTCCGCTCTACATCATCGAAAGCAGCAACTCCGCTTCGAACGAAGCTGCCTTGCGCCATGCCATCGAAGCCCTTCCCTGTTCGCCGGCCGATGCAGCCCGCTATCAGCTGACGTGGAAGCTGTCTCGCGAGGAGTTGAAGTAATGGACAACACAACGATTTTTTCGCCAACAGGCGAGTTGGCCAATGTCGCGGCTCCGCGTCAAAAGATGCGGCGCCTCGCTGCCGCGAGTTCAATTGGTACGACGCTGGAATGGTACGACTTCACGGTCTACAACCTCATGGCGGCGCTCGTCTTCAACAGCGTGTTCTTTCCGTCGGTGGACCCGTTGTCTGGAACCATCCTGGCCTTCTCGACCTACGCCGTCGGATACCTGTCACGGCCTTTCGGCGGCATTGTCTTCGGCCACCTCGGTGACAAGCTCGGGCGACGCTTCGTCCTGGTCGCCACGTTGGTGCTGATGGGTGCGTCGACTGGCCTCATGGGTATGTTGCCCACCTATGAAGTCTGGGGAATCTGGAGTCCCATCCTGCTGGTCGCGCTTCGTTTCCTCCAGGGCGTCTCGATTGGAGGTGAATGGGCGGGTGCCGTGCTGCTTTCGATGGAGCATGGCAGCCAGGAACAACGTGGGCGCAATGCATCTTTCGCCCAGGTTGGACCTGCCTGTGGCACGTTGCTAGGTGCGGGCTTCATTACCTTCTTCACCTACTTCCTCCCCACCGAAGCGTTCCACGCGTGGGGCTGGCGGATTCCTTTCCTTTCAAGTGTATTTCTCGTTGCATTTGGTCTGTGGCTGCGCCGCGGCGTGGACGAGACGCCGATGTTCGAGCAGCTCGAGCGGGGCCATAGCAAAGCCAAGATGCCGCTGAAGGAAGTACTCCACAGCTACTGGCGGCGTCTGCTGATTGCGGGTGCCGTGAGAATCGGCTCCGACATTGTCTACGGCCTGCTCGTGGTTTTCACGCTCACTTACGTGACGACAGTGCTCAAGCTGCCTCGCTCTCTGGCGCTGACCGCAACCATGCTCGGCGCTGCTCTCCATGCAGTTTCGGTGCCACTCTTCGGCGCGCTCAGCGACAAGCTCGGCCGGAGATTTGTGTATGGCGCGGGCACCGTGTTGTCGATTGGCTGGGCGTTTGCATACTTTGCGCTGATGAACACCCTCGACCCGGTGAACATCTGTATCGCCGTCGTAGTCGGCATGTTGTTCCAGGCCATGATGTACGGCCCACAAGCTGCCTTTGTGACGGAACAGTTCCCGACGCGTGTCCGGTATGCGGGAGCATCGCTTGCAGCGACGCTGGGCGGCATCATCGGCGGGGGATTTGCGCCCCTCGTCTTCGCCAGCCTCTACAAGACATATCAGTCGTCCACCCCCCTCTCGCTCTACATCGGAGCTGGCCTGCTGGTCACTTTGGCCAGCCTGCTCGCAGCCAAGGAAACGGCTCACAAGCCGCTGGAACACTGACCAGTCCCGGCCGCTGCGTCATTGCGCGGCCGGACCCCGACTCGCAACCGGCATCTTTCAAGCATGACGCTCACACTGGAACTGGCAGCGCCCGACAACACCATCGCTGCCCACATTCACGCCGCGGGCTCCGGCGCGCTCTTGCTCGACGCTTCCACAGGCGCTTTCGACAACGACATCCAGTCATTCCTGCTTTCACTGGCCAGCAAGTTGCGTCAGCGCTTAGGGAAGGCTACGCCGCATGAGGTGATACTCGGCATCAACAACCTCCTCCTGACATTCGACCCCCTCCAGCTTCACCCTCGTAAAGCGCAGGCGCTGATGCGCCAGCTATGGGAGTCCGCAACGCCGTCGCACCGCTGCGGCAGGCATTTCGACATCCCCGTCACCTACGGCGGCGAGTATGGCGAGGACTTGAAGAACCTCGCAGAAGGCGCGGCACTCACCATAGACGAGTATGTCCTTCGGCATAGCTCAGGGGTCTACACCGTTGCGTGCGTTGGCTCAATGCCCGGATTCGCGTACATGACGGGACTTCCGGAAGCGCTTTCAGTGCCTCGCCGAAGCACGCCACGCATGAAGGTCCGGAAGGGCTCGGTGATTGTGGGCGGCAGCCAGGCCGGCGTCATGCCATGCACAGCGCCGTCAGGCTGGCATCTCGTCGGCATGACCGACCGGGAGATGTTTGACGCAACCAAGGACAGTCCGTGCTTGCTCGCGCCCGGGGACACGGTCAGATTCAGCATCAAGGAGATTGTGGCGTGATAGAGATTCTCTCGAACGGTGCGCCAAACGTAGTGCAGGACCTCGGACGCTACGGATGCATGCGTTACGGCGTCAGCCGCAGCGGCGCCATGGACCCTTTCGCCCTGTCAATCGGTAACGCGCTGGTAGGAAATGACCGTGGGGAAGCGGGCATCGAAATCAACCTGTTCCCATTTCGCGTCAAGTTCCACGAGGACACACGTTTTGCCGTGACAGGCGCAGACGCCAAGGCAAGCCTGGACGAACACCGCCTCGCGCCCTGGTGGGGCCGTACTGCTTCGGCGGGGCAGACCCTTGTCATCGAGCGCCCGCGGCGCGGGGCCCGAGCCTACTTGACCATTGGTGGCGGCATCGACGTCAAACCAATCATGGGCTCGAAGTCGACCGACCTGAAAGGCACCTTCGGTGGTGCCTCGGGTCGCGGCTTGATGCGTGGGGACCGCCTGGCGGTCGGCAATGAGCTATCGGCTTCGGACCGTCCCTGGAAGGTCGGGCTCGGCGTGGTTCCTGAGGGCTTGCTCGATTATTGGGATGAATTGAGCACGAACTGCATCACCGTCCGTGTACTGCCTGCTGCGGAGTTCGAGCGATTCACGCCCGAGTCGCAGACGGCCTTCTTGCAAGATGTGTTCAAGGTGACGCCAGACGCAAATCGCGTTGGATATCGACTCAACGGACCGGTGCTGAACCAATCGCAGCACGTCGAACTGCTCTCTCACGGCATCGTCGCAGGAACCATTCAGGTCCCCCCGTCGGGTCAAGCCATCGTCCAGCTTGCAGAAGCTAATACGTGCGGCGGCTACCCGAAGATTGCCACTGTGATTGAAGCCGACTTGTGGAAGCTCTCGCAAGCTCCTATCGGTTGCGGAATTCGATTCGGGCTCACCGACATTGATACTGCGATAGCCGCACTTCAAACGAGACGCGACGAAGAACTACGCATCAGGGACACCCTGGCAATGATGTCCGGGCGCGCCTAGCCAGCCGCCTCCCAAACCTCAACAAGGAACCGAGAATCATGAGCACACAAAATAGCGCCATCGAAGTAGACCTTAATTCCGATATGGGTGAGGGTTTCGGCGCCTACCGTATGGGCGATGATGCTGCCATCCTCGAGATTGTCACCTCCGCCAATGTCGCTTGTGGATTGCACGCGGGCGACCCGGAAATCATGGCGAAGACGTTCGCGCTGGCAAAGGCTCGTGGCGTCGCTGTGGGCGCCCATCCTGGCTTCCCCGACCTGTGGGGCTTCGGTCGTCGCGTCATTCCGTTCACGCACGGCGAAATTGAACGTCTGGTTGCGTATCAGATTGGCGCGGCGCAAGCGCTGTCCCGATATGCCGGTCACCCGATTACCTACGTCAAGGCACACGGTGCGCTCGGAAACCTGACGCAGACTGACGAAGCCGTCGCGAAAGCCATTGCACGTGCAATCAAGGCGGTCGACCCGAGCCTTACCTGCATGACTTTCGCTGGCGCTGCAATGGAGCGCGTGGCTTCCGAGATGGGCTTGTCTGTGCGGCGCGAGGTCTTCGCCGACCGTGCATATACCGAGGAGGGGAACCTGGTACATCGCTCCGTGCCCGGCGCAGTGCTGCACGACGGCGACGAAGCGGCGGCCCGCATGCTGCGGATGGTCCGGGCCGGCGCCATTGAAACTATTTCCGGGAAGCTTCTCCCCGTCCAGATTGACACCATCTGCGTCCATAGCGACACGCCCGGTGCCATCCAGATGGCGGCGAAAGTCCGTTGCACGCTCGAGGGCGCTGGCATCGTGGTCAAGTCATTCAGCTGAGGAACACATGGACCTGAAGTTCGTGCAAACGCTGCTCGACGTCCTTGAAAGCTCAACGGCGCTCAGCGAAATCGAATATGGCGACGGGCAGCGACAGGTGAAGCTCGAGAGGCGCTCATCACGCCCTAGCCCCACCGCCGGGACGTCCGAACAACTTGTGGCGGATCTGGCGCCTGCGTTGGCGGAAGAGGCCGACGGCCCCGAGGCCCCCACGGCGACGACCACTCGAAATAGTGTGATTGCGGGGATGATTGGCACCTTCTATCGCTCTCCTGCCCCGAACCAACCCTCGTTCGTGTCGGTTGGTGACACCGTCGAGGAAGGCCAAACCTTGGCAATCGTGGAAGCAATGAAGCTGCTCAACCCGATTGAATCCGACCGTGCAGGACGGATTGCGGAGATTCTCGTTGCCGACGGCGCGGCGATCTCCGCCGACACACCGCTATTTGTCATCGAGAAGCTGGAGGCAGCCCATGTTTGATACTGTCCTCATAGCGAACCGTGGTGAGATTGCACTGAGAATTCTGCGTGCTTGTCGCAAACTCGGACTCAAGACGGTAGCGGCTCACTCCGAGGCGGATGCCACGCTTCGACATGTCGCATTGGCGGACAAGGCGATATGCATCGGCCCTGCTCCATCGTCGAAGAGCTACCTGAATCACCAAGAGATTCTTCTCGCCGCGAAGGCAACAGGCGCGGGAGCCGTGCATCCTGGATACGGCTTTCTCTCCGAGAATGCCTCGTTTGCTGCTGCAGTCGAGAGCGCCGGACTTGTTTTCGTGGGACCGACCTCCGAATCCATCCGGCTGATGGGTGACAAGGTGAGCGCCAAGCAGGCCATGGCAAAAGCTGGTGTTCCCTGCGTTCCTGGCTCAGATGGCCCACTGTCAGAAGAACCAGACCGCATTGTTGACGTCGCAGAGCGCGTCGGATACCCGCTTATTGTCAAGGCGGCGGGCGGTGGTGGCGGTAGAGGTATGCGCGTCGTCGAGAGCCCTGCCGAGTTGGTCAATGCGGTAGCGGTGACGCGGGAGGAAGCTGGCCGCGCATTCGGGAATCCCACTGTCTATCTGGAGCGGTATCTGAAGACGCCGCGCCACGTCGAAATCCAGATCTTGGCCGACACGCACGGCAATGCCGTCTGGCTGGGTGAGCGAGACTGCTCCACGCAACGACGTCATCAGAAGCTCATTGAAGAGTCTCCGGCACCAGGCATCGCCCGAAGCGAGATAGCAAAGATCGGAGAGCTCTGCGCGCAAGCGTGCGTCCAGATTGGATACCGCGGCGCCGGCACGTTCGAGTTCCTGTACGAAAACGGTGAATTCTTCTTCATCGAGATGAATACGCGTGTTCAGGTCGAGCATCCCGTGACCGAACTCGTCACCGGTATTGACATCGTTGCCGAACAGCTTCGCATTGCGCGCGGCGAGAAGCTCAGCGTGAAGCAGTGCGATGTCTCCTTTTCCGGCCACTCCATTGAATGCCGCATCAACGCCGAGCACCCATGGAAGTTCACGCCCTGCCCCGGAGAAATCCTCGATTGGATTGCACCTGGCGGGCCGGGTGTCCGCGTGGATTCACATGTGTATCCGGGCTATGTCGTGCCACCGCACTATGACTCCCTCATTGCGAAGCTCGTGGTACATGGCGTCACTCGGGAGGAGGCCATAGCGCGAATGAAGGCCGCGCTTGACGAGGTTCGGATCGAAGGAATTCAGACAACTGTGCCATTGCATCGCAAGCTGATGGATGAACCCACCTTCGTCRCTGGCGGCGCAGACATCCACTACCTGGAAAGACTGCTATCGCTGTGGGACGCAGCTTCAAAGGAGGGCAATGATGAACACTGAAGAGCTTACCTCCCTGGTCGCCAGACTTGAGCGAGCCGGCGTTTCGGAGTTGACGTGTGGGGATGGCACTCGAACCTTGACGCTACGCTTTGCCGACGTGGCCGCATCGCCGAGCGATGCACATGGGACGACTGTAACGACCCGCTCAATCGTCGCCCCCCAGCCTGCGCGGCGCAAGGAAGTCCTATCTGATGCAACTGGCGCATTCAGTCGAGCACACCCTCTCGCGGCTGAGACATCTACCGATGCGGTAAAGCAGGGAGACCACGTGGGCTACCTGACCATTGACTCGGTATTGAGCGCCATCATCGCTCCGGCAGATGGGATGGCTGGAAACCAGCTTGTGGACGATGGCGAGACTGTTGGGTACGGCGATGCCGTTCTCGAACTCCACGACGCGTAGTCCGCCCTTGCACCACCCGTAGCTTGCATCCCCCCGAAAGGACAACGTATGAACCGCCTTACCACTACTGTGATCGCCGCTGTTTCCCTTTTCTGCACGCCTTTCATCGCCAGTGCCGCTGACTTAGCGAACAATTACAGAAAGGTACGTCGATCCACCGCTGGAGCGTGCGCTACGCGATCGCGCGCGCAAGTGTCTCCAGATTGTGAACAGCGCACTACATAGATCCTCAGTATCGGGATATTGGGGACACTCTGGTAAGGCAACCCAACCCGCGCCTTATGCGGGACAAGTCCGACATCCCGACACTGCGGCCCTCAAGTCCTTGTCGTGCGAAGGCGGCGCGTCTGTATTGCCCTCGTTGCCTGGCGCAATGTCTTTGGCGCCGCGTGCCTGATAGGAGTCACCCCACTCCCTCAGGCTGATCAGCAACGGCGCGAGCGTTTCACCAAAGGGCGTCAGCTCGTATTCGACCTTTGGCGGGATCTGCGGATAGACATGGCGCGCAACGATGCCGTCCGCCTCCAGTTCGCGCAGTTGCAGCGTCAGCATGCGTTGCGTGGTGTTTGGCATCAGTCGTGTAAGTTCCATAAATCGCTTCTTTTCGCGCAACAAATGAAAGAGGATCAGCGGCTTCCATAAGCCGCCGATCACGGAGAGCGTCACTTCGACGGCGCAGCCACTCTTGCTGTCCAGGCGTTTTGGTCGCATAGCTTTATACCTACATGATTGGTAGTACCTGAGTTAATTGTACGTTCTTGCGGTAATCAACGCAGACCCGGAAAATCATGACGTACGTGGTCGCGGATCTTCCTCGGCCGCGCGCACCGATCAATGCGCGCTCTGGCCTACTCGACGCAGAAGCCGCATCGCGCAGTGCACCCGTCAATCGATTACCAGGAGTTACTTCGATGAAAGCTATTACTTTGCGCCAACCCGCCACATTGGAGCACCTCGAGCGCGTGGATCTCGCCGATCCCGGTTCGCCGGCGCCGGGAGAAATCCGCGTACGCATCCACGCAAGCTCGCTCAATTTCCATGATTTGGGTGTAGTCACAGGACGCATGCACACCGATGACGGTCGCATTCCCATGTCGGACGGCGCAGGCGTTGTCGAAGCGATCGGCGACGGCGTAACCGAATTTTCGGTCGGCGACGCGGTCGTATCGACGTTCTTCCCATCGTGGCTTGACGGCGGTCCGACACAAGCCGATTTTTCGACGACACCGGGCGACGGCGTCGATGGATACGCGCGGGAAGCCGTCGTCCGCCCAGCCCAGTGGTTCACGCTCGCGCCGCGAGGCTACAGCCATACGGAGGCTGCGACTTTGACTACTGCCGGGCTGACCGCGTGGCGCGCCCTGGTTGTCGACAGCGCGCTGAAGGCCGGCGACACGGTGCTTGTCCAGGGTACGGGAGGCGTCTCGATCTTCGCGCTGCAGTTCGCCAAGCAGATGGGTGCGACGGTGATTGCAACCTCGTCGTCCGACGAGAAGCTGGAAAAGGCCCGCGCGCTAGGCGCCGATCACTTGATCAACTACCGACGCGATACCGATTGGGCTGCGAAGGTACTCGAAATCACGAACGGTCGCGGCGTCGACAATGTTGTCGAAGTGGGCGGTCCGGACACGCTGGGACAGTCGATCCGTGCCTGCCGGATCGGTGGCCACATCGCGCTGATCGGCGTATTGACCGGCATTGCCGGTCAAGTGCCGACGGTTTCCCTGATGCTTCGTCAACAGAAGTTGCAGGGGCTCATTGTCGGCAGCCGCAAGAATCAGGTCGACATGGTGCGCGCGATCGACGCAACTGGCATGAAGCCCGCGATTGACCGTACGTTTCCACTCGACGAGATTGCCGACGCGTTTCGCTACCAGGCAGCTGGCAAGCATTTCGGCAAAGTTTGCCTGTCGATTTGAAGATTTGAGCGACGGAAGTCTCGGAGCGCCGTGGGGAATTGTTGCATAAACCCTGGTGCCGTACGGGCAAGTGAGTCCCCTTCCCTCTTCGGGAGCCGCGCATTTTCTGGCGGCTTTGCCGTCTCAACTCGGCCTCGGCGCTGGAAACCACAAGACGATGGTCGAGGGGGACGCATTGCGCAGACGGCGCTTGATATCGCTGCCGTTGCTGCGCAAAAACAAAACGCGGGAACTAGTCCCAGCTCTCAAGACCAACTGATACGCGCCCACCCTGATCCTTGCTGCCGTGCGGCTACGCCCCCCAGCAAGTAAGCGCTTTCTTTGGCGCCATGCCGCCTAGGTGGATTAGGCCACACAGGCCGTTTGGCGACCAACTCAGTTGCTCAGTCCTTGAGTTTCGGAGCTAGGATCACACCAAAGATGACAGCCAGAAAATCCTTGAATGCCTCCTCGTCTTTCGACACCTTTGCTCGGATTAGCGCTCCCTGCCAAGCGTTCAGCACGAACCTACCGAGGACCTGTCGGTCGATCAAATCGCTGATCACTCCCGTGGCCTGCGCCTCCCCGATTACTCTGGCTATTTCGGCAGACCAGCCCCGGTAATAATTCGCAAACTCAACCCTTGCCGCCTCATGGGAGTCGGCCATTTCTGAACTCAGCGAACCCAACAAACAACCACTCCGGTAGCCGCGTTCGCGCACCACCTTCCAATTGGCACGGAAGTGGCGCTTCATCCGTTCCAGTGGCTCATATTTTTGGTCGCGCAGGATTTCGATCCCGTGCTGACTGACGTAGACGCTTAACGCCTCAAGCGCCAGTTCTTCCTTACTTTCAAAATGGTTATAGAACGAGCCCTTAGGCACGCCGGCGGCTTCCGTCAAGTCTTGAACGCTTGAGGCATTGAAGCCTTGCGCCTGGAAAACCTCCAGCGCGGCATCCACAAGCTGTGGTCGAACGCTCACTCTTCCCATGTCTAAATTGGCTCCCGCGCACAGTTCTAGGTCATACCGTCATTGTGCCTGTCTCGAGCGGAATGCACAATATGACCAATCGTCTTATACTACCGACCGCTGCCGCGTCAGTTGGCGTGGGCGAACATCCGTGTAAAAGGAGAGGTATGGGAACGTTCAAAGGCGTACAGGTCACGGAAGTAGACGGCAAGCTCGCGGCTCAGCTCGCGGAGCTGACGGATGCAGACCTCGATCAAGGCGACGTTACGATCAAGGTGGATTACTCGACCGTCAACTACAAGGACGGTCTTGCAATCACCAGGCTCGGCGGCTTCATCAAAAGGTTCCCGATGATCCCGGGTATCGACCTTGCGGGCACCGTCGAAGCGTCGTCCCATCCAGACTTTAAACCTGGCGACAACGTAGTCCTGAACGGCTACGAGCTTGGCGCTACACACCACGGCGGATTTGCGCAGCGGGCCCGTGTACGTGGCGATTGGCTGGTCAAACTGCCGGCGAACATCTCCACTCGTCAGGCGGCCACTATCGGCACCGCCGGGTTCGCGGCCATGCTGAGTGTGCTCGCCCTCGAGCGCGGAGGCGTGCGCGGCGGTGACGTTATCGTCACTGGTGCCGCTGGCGGCGTGGGGTCTGTGGCCATCGCAGTCCTCGCAAAACTGGGCTATCGGGTCCTCGCGTCAACCGGCCGCGCATCCGAAGAGGCTTACCTGCGCTCGCTGGGCGCGGCCGAGATCATCGATCGGGCTACTCTGTCCAGCCCACCACAGCGTCCCCTCGGCGCCGAGCGATGGAGCGGCGCAGTCGACACCGTCGGAAGTCATACGCTCGTCAATGTGCTCGCACAGACCAAGTACGGTGGAACGGTGGCCGCCTGCGGCCTCGCGCAGGGCATGGACCTGACGGGCAACATGGCACCGTTCATCCTTCGGGGCGTAACGCTGAGCGGCATCGACACGGTGAATGCACCTATGGCAATCCGTGAGCAGGCCTGGTCTCGTCTCGCCACGGATCTCGATCCGGGTCTGCTCGACAGCATGGCCACGGTCATCGGCCTGAATGAGGCCGCGGGCCGCGCAGTGCAGGTATTGAAAGGCGAAGTGCGTGGACGCACGCTCGTCGACGTGAACGCCTAAGGCGTTCAGGAGGCCGGGGGCGACAGCGAAGCCATTTGATGAGACAACTGTTGCCCCATTGAAGCTGACCGGTCAGATTAATTTGACGTGCCGTTGAGGCTAAGGCACAGCCGTGTTGTATGAAGCAAGGACACGAAATGACGACAAAGGTTGGGCAGGTCAATGCCCAAAATCTCACCATTGAAGGCAGTAACGGCATCAAGTACGCGTATCGGCGATTCGGCAAGGCCGACGGCAATGCTTTGCCGCTGATCTTCTTCGTCCACTACCGTGCGAACCTGGACAACTGGGATCCGGCGCTCGTGGACGCGATCTCCGAGCAGCGAGAGGTCATCCTGATGGACAACGTGGGTGTCGGTGGCTCCAGCGGCGCGACGCCCAACACCATCCGGGAGATGGCGCACGGCGCCATAGCGTTCGCCGACGCGCTGAAGATTGAGCGCTGCGACCTGTTCGGCTTCTCGCTCGGCGGTTTCATTGCCCAGGAATTCGCGCTGATGCGGCCCCATCAGGTTCGCCGCATGGTGCTCGCCGGGACTGGCCCGCAGGGCGGCCAAGACATGCACATGTACGTGCCCGAAGTCCTGAAGGTTGCACTCGCCGAGAAGAGCGACGCGGAAGATGTCCTGACCATCTTCTTCGAGAGAAGCGCCACCAGCCGCGCCAAGGGTATCGAGTTCCTTCGGCGCCGTCAGTTGCGCCAAACGGATCGCGACCTGCCTGTCAGCATTGCCACGCGTGATGCACACCTCACCGCCATCTCCACTTGGGGCATCCCTGACCCCACGAAGCTGACCCGGTTGGCCGCCATCAAGCAACCTACTCTGGTTGCAAATGGCGACAACGACATCATGGTGCCGACCGTAAACACCCACTTGCTGGCGCAGCACATCCCGAACTCGACGCTAAGCATCTACCCGGACGCGGGGCATGCATTCCTGTTCCAGTACCCGGAGCAGTTCGCTGCCGAAGTCAACACCTTCCTCGGGCAATAAGGAGAAGGCCAATGAAGCTCATCACCCAACTCATCACGGCGGCAGCCATCGTGTCGACCCATGTCGTGCCGGCCCTGGCTCAAGCTCCGACAGCTAAGCTAGGGCGCATGGTCACAGTGGAGGTCGTGTCGCCAAAGATCCGTAAGGTGGTCTATGCCAACCCACCCGTGAACCTGATTGTGCCCGAGGCCGTATCACAGCTGCGCGAGGTAGTGAAGTCGTTGAGCGAGGACCCGGCGGTTCAGGTTGTCATCTTCACCAGCAGCACGCCGCGCTTCTTCTTCAACCACTTCGATCTGAGCCAGGCCGCGAATTTCCCCAACTTGCCTGGGGATGATTCCACGCCTGCCTGGGTAGACCTGGTGGTGCGGCTGTCCAAGGCGCCCTTCATCAGCATCGGATCGATCCGGGGACGCACCCGAGGCGGTGGCAACGAGCTGAGCCTAGCGATGGACCTTCGGTACGCGAGCAAGGAGCAAGCGTACTTCTCGCAACCAGAGGTGGGCACCGGCATCGTGCCTGGCGGCGGTGGATCGGAACGGCTGCCGCGCCTGATTGGCCGTGACCGTGCGCTTGAAGCCATCCTAAGCGCTCAGGACTACGACGCCGAAACGGCCGAACGCTACGGCTGGATCACACGCGCCGTTCCTGATGTCGACCTAGATCGCTTTGTGGAGGCAGTTGCGTCGCGTCTAGCCTCGTTTGACAAGGAGGCTCTGGTTGCGGCCAAGGCCCAGGTCAATCGGGCAACTCTGCCGCCGGATGCAGACCTACACGCCGCCTACGGCGAGTACAGCCGCTCCCTTGCCTGGCAGGGCTTCCTCGCTCGCAGGCCGAAGCTCGGGAAGGTCGTGGCCGAGAAGGGGCTCGATTTCGAGCTGCAACTCGGCGAATACCTGGGGAAGCTCGGACAGTAGCCGTCAGGCACACCGAGGGAATCACATCAGAACGGGAGGAAGGTGCCTAATCGAGGCCCCTTCTCCCGCGTGTAAGGCATGCACCAGATCCCGATTCTCGCTAAGGGTGTGTTCGCGGCGCTGAAGAATACGCTGGACGTACGCGCGCTCACCGTTGAAAGCGATGCCTTCGTTTGCAGCAGCGAGAGAATCGAAGACGACGCGGACTGCGTGCAGCAAGAGCAATGCTCCCTGATGCTCGCGAGCCCTGTTGGAAGGGTCTGCCTGGAAGCGCATTGTTGGCAAGACCCTCGGCGCCGGATGGTACTGCAGACCATGAAGTCAAACCATCAACTGGTCTGTCTATCAGTCCAGCCCCATCAATAGGAGATATCCATGTCCACCACCAACAAGACCGCAGTCGTTACCGGCGCCTCTTCAGGCATTGGCGCTGTGTATGCCGATCGCCTCGCTGCTCGCGGCTTCAATCTAATCCTCGTCGCGCGTCGAGCTGACCGACTGGCAGCAGTGTCGGAGCAGCTCTCAAAGGCGTACGGCGTCAATGTCCAGACGCTGACGGCTGACCTCGAGAAAGACGCTGACCTCGCAAAGGTCGAGGCCGTCCTGGCGGAGGAACAGAGCATCAGCCTGCTTATTAACAACGCCGGCATGTCGAAGATGCGCCCGCTCGCCAGCACGGCAGTAAGCGATTCCTTGTCGCAGATTTCATTGAACATCGTAGCCCTAACGCGCCTAACCCATGCGGCGCTGCCGGGGTTCCTTTCGAGGAACGAGGGCGCCATCATCAACATCGCTTCAATCCTTTCCATCCAATACCTGCCTATCAGCGCAGTCTACAGTGGCACGAAGGCATACGTGCTGGCATTTACGCGCAGCCTTCAGAATGAGATCGCAACGACCGGCGTGAAGCTACAACTTGTCCTCCCCGGCGTGACTGCCACGGAAATCTGGACCGAGGGCGCGTCGGGTGTACCACTGGCAGCCATCGACAAAGACAAGGTGATGACCGCCGAAGACATGGTTGACGCTGCCTTGGCCGGGTTCGACAAGGGTGAGTTGGTCACTTGGCCATCGGTGGCGGATGAGAGCTTGTGGTCCAACTTCGATGCCGCTCGGGTCGAGCTTTTTGCAGCGACGCAGACGGGACGCCCTGCACCGCGATATCTGAAGGCCTGACCGTCGATGGGCTCCACCAGTTCGCGGTCGGCAGCCCCGAGATCCCGGCCTGGCAGATACAGGCCACTCAGCCCAGTGCCCCTCTGGTCGCAGCGGACCAGCGCGGCATCGGGATGCTGCACTTTCCTGAGCCCCACATAAATTCGGCTTGAGTTTTGAGACGACCGGTCATATTATACAAGCCCGGCCAGACGTAGACGGGACATCCTTGTGGTGGCCTTACTGCCCTTCCGCTCCGAGCCTGAGCTTGCAGCGACGTACAGGAAAGGTGAGCAATTGTGCTGCCACAGCATGGACGTATGCAGCGCCTGCGCAGCTCTTAACCACCAAGCAGAGACATTAGATATGGGAAACGTGTCAAATCAGATTGAAGAGAAGAACACCTTGGAAGAGGTATGGCAATGGTTCTTTGCAGACTATCTCCCGCGATGGGCCACGGCGGGTGAGCGAGGAGAAGACTCTTCGTTCGTCACCGAATACTGGGGCGCGCCGCTATGGGTAAGCATCGATGACAAGCCGGTCGTCTTGGCAGCGACAGAGGCGGAAGTTGCTGGAATTCTGGCGCCTATCCATGCGCGACTCAAAGCAGCTGGCTACAGCCACACGGCCGTACCCGATCGCCAGGTCACCGTATTCAACAAGAACAGCGCACAGATCAGGGTGATTTGGTCTCGTCGGCGAGCTGACGATTCGGAGATCGAGCGCTGCGTAGTTAACTTCAGTCTAATGAGGCGCGAGGACGGATGGCGTATTTTGCACATTCAGCAGAAGAGTACAGATGTGGCCGTGCTGTCCGAGGTGTGGTCTGTGCACAGCGTCCTTTCGTGATGACATTGCACCTATATTCTTGAGTAGAGAAATCGTGATATCCGACTTCGCACGCAAAATCACCCCATCTGGGGTCGAGTATCTTTCCAACGGCGGTAGCACCGAGCGGGTCTTGGTATTCGTTCACGGCTGGCGTGACAGCGCCTTGGGTTGGCAGTGGGTGATCGACAACCTCAAGCCCGAAGAGGAATGGCGGATCATCGCGGTCCAGCGGCATGCCGTTGAACGCAGCAACGCAGACACCGCTGGCTTGCTTGAAGACTATGCAGACCAAGTCATCGATGCAATAACAGATGGTGCGGCGCCAGAGAGCGTCATCGTGCTAGTGGGGCAGTCAATGGGAGCGCCTGTCGCCGAATTGGCGGCATCGCGAATCGCACAGCGGCTTCAAGGTCTGGTGCTCCTCACACCAGCTCCTCTCGCTGGCACTCCTCTTCCGCCCGAGGCACGGGAAGCCTTCGAGGCTGGTGCACGTGACCTGGACCGGGTCAATGCTGGGCTTAATCGCGTCGGTCTGGCTGTAAGTGTCAACGCAGAGACTCAATTGCGCATGATCCTTGCCACGCCGGCGGAGTCAGAGCATTCCACCTTGCAAACATTGGCATCGTGGATCGGTGGGCATCCTGGCGGCCAGCTGCCATCGTTAGTGACTGCACCGACACTGGTGTTGGTAACGGATGACAAGGCCTTTCCCGAAGAAATGCTCCGCGAAGTGGTCGCGCCGCGGTTCCAGAACGTCCAAATTGGCGAGGTGCGCGACGCGGGACATTTCCCTCACCTTGAGCGGCCGGAGGCGGTGGCCAGGGTGGTCGAAGACTTCGTTTCGAATCTTTAAAGGAAGGAATTCGACCCTCCGAACATAGGGGCTCCCGGCAGGTCAAGGTGGTCCATATGGTGCCAGCATGTCCGACTCTGCGTAGTGCGCAGGGCGAAGTGATATGCACCTAGATAGTCCATGAGGTAGACGGTTTGGATAATTCTGTCCATAACAAGCGCGGGCTTGAGACACGCAATAAGCTGATAACAGCTGGCCTTTCAGAATTCCATTCCCACGGATTCAATGGCGTAGGGATTGGCGACATCGTTAAGACTGCAGGCGTTCCAAAAGGATCGTTCTACAACCTTTTCGAAAGCAAGGAAGCATTTGCTGCGGAGGTGGTTGATCATTATTTCGAACTCGGCCTGAGCAAGCTAAATGAGTTCTTCGGCAACGCAGATCTTCTTCCAGTGGACCGGTTGCGTGGTTACTTCGGTGAGCGAATCAGCCACTTCGCAACGCTCGGGTTCCGACGGGGCTGTTTGATGGGAAACTTTACGCTGGAGACGGCCGACGAGAGCGATCTCATTCGTGGTCGCCTTGCGGAGAATTTCCAGATTTGGAGCGCAATCTTCGCATCGACAATCGAAGAGGCACAGCAGGCGGGCAGCATTAAAAATGGAATGCCGGCGTCTGTTTTAGCCGACTTCGTTCTCAACAGTTGGGAGGGCGCCATGCTGCGTATGAAAGCGGAGAAGAGTGTCACGCCGCTCGAAGAAGCGACTGAAGTCATCCTCCAGGTCGTTCTCGTTTGAAGGTCCGGGCAACAGTGTGAGCCGGGTGTACTAGCAGGCCGTCATCGCAATCACGCTGAAATGTCAGGGTAAATAGTTCTGTAGTCAACTGACCCAAACGTAAAGGATGGTGTTACGAAGCGGCCCGCCTTGGTCTCCAATTTGCAACGCCACCACGGGTGCCATTGCGCCCCCAGAAAGGCGGCTGATGAACGCCTCTACCCCTTCCCCACATGCGCGCAACGCGCAAGCATTTTCTTGGAGTTTCCCGCTAATGTCTTCAAAGATCGACGTCAACTTTCCCGCAGAAGGCGGGATCGAACTCGCTGCGTGGCTCTTCCTGCCAGATGGTAAGGGGCCTCATCCTGCCATCACCATGGCGCATGGATACGGCGGCACGCGCTACCATGCCCTAGAGAAGTTCGCCGAAGCCTTCGCGGCAGCTGGCTTCGTTGTCCTTGTACACGAACACCGAGGCTTTGGCGCGAGTGGCGGTGAGCCGCGCCAAGACATCAACCCGTGGCAGCAG
Organism: Cupriavidus sp. 2TAF22; assembly: GCF_052115045.1. Lineage (NCBI taxonomy): Bacteria > Pseudomonadati > Pseudomonadota > Betaproteobacteria > Burkholderiales > Burkholderiaceae > Cupriavidus > Cupriavidus sp. 2TAF22. The sequence continues at coordinate 8,842 of NZ_JBFRFX010000027.1, read as the reverse complement.
ATCGCTGACTGGCGCCGTGCCATCTCGTACCTGGAATCCCACCCCGCGGTCGATTCGTCACGAATCGGGCTCTGGGGCACCAGCTACGCCGGTGGTCATGCCATCGTGCTCGGCGCGACCGATCGTCGACTAAAGGCTGTGGTCGCTCAAGTGCCGACCATCAGTGGCTACGTGCAAGGTTTAAGGCGGGTATCCGCAGAAGCTTTGCCGGCACTCGAAGAGGCGCTTAACGAGGATGAGCGCGCCCAGCTTCGCGGAGAACCTCCCCGGCACCAGGCATTAGCAAGTGCTGATCCGGCAACTCCTGCTGCTTATCGTTCCCAAGATGCCATCGACTTCAATCTTCAGCCGATGCCAGAAGGAACCTGGGAGAACAAAGTCACGATCCGATCCACGCGATGGGCCCGCATGTACGAACCGGGAACGTGGATCTCACGAGTCTCACCAACGCCTTTGCTGCTGGTAGTCGCCAGCGAGGATAAGGCCACCCCGACCGACCTCGCGCTGGCTGCCTACGAGCAAGCATTGGAGCCAAAGAAACTCGTACTGCTTCCCGGCGGCCATTATGACCTGTACTTGGGTCAATCGGCGGCTGCCTGTAGCGCAGCCACCAACTGGTTCACGGAGCACCTCTTCCCGCAGCAAGCCTGAATACTCGCAAGCACCACATCGTCAAGCACTCGGAGCAAATCATGAACGAATCAAGCATCGCCGCAACGCCTCTGAAATGGGAACTGCTGGTTAAGCGGCGTGCGAGCGCCACCCAAGGGGTTCCGCCGGGCAAGGAAGACCTCACCTGGGTCGCCAACACAGTCACGCTGATCTACGGCGAGCGCAACGCCGTCCTGATCGACACCTTCCTGAGCGACGGACACACTCAGGAAATGATCGACTGGATCAAAGCACACGATCGGCATCTTGAGACCATTTATATCACGCACGGGCATCCTGATCACTTCTTCGGGTTGGCCAAGATGCGCGAGCACTTCCCAGATGCCCGGGCAATCGCACCGCTGCAGGTCGTTGAAGCAATGCATCAGTTAATCCGAGACGAAGAGACGGATAAGGTTTGGAGCAAACGCTTCCCAGGGCAAGTTCCTCCCAAGCTAATTCCAGCGGAGGTGCTTACCGGAAATACGTTCGACCTGGAAGGGCACGAGTTGCGCGTGGTGGACATCGGCCACACGGATACTGACAACACAACCGCACTTCACGTACCGTCCATCGGACTCCTAATTTCCGGAGACGCTATCTACAACAGCACGCACCCCTACCTTGGGGAGTCGGACGAAGACGGTCGTCGAGCCTGGCTCGCAGCGATCGACAAGATCGAGGCACTGAACCCGAAATACGTCATTGCTGGCCATGGCCCCCTCGACCCCGACAGCAGCCCTCGCCATATCCGAGCGACGCGGCAATACATCATGGATTTCGAGCGCGTGAATAGCCAAACTACGACTGCGCGCGAGCTTTACGACAACATGCTGGAACTCTACCCCGATCGGATCAATCCCGGCTCGTTGTGGGCGGCAGCCCATGCCGCGAAAAATACCCCGAGATAAGCAGGACGAACGTACCTGGCGCGATCTCGGTCGTCGAGATCGCAAACTCACCACGATATCCAGATTCCGGTCACGGCTCGCAGTTTCAATTTTCATAGCAGTTTGCGGCCGAGTTAGTCGGATTTCTTGTCTGATTCCCTCTGAAACGTCGGGCATGATGTCCGACGCTTCGGCCAAATCATTTCGCGTAAAAAATGCAATACCAGGAGACAAACTGTGAACGCACATGTTGACAGCCTATCAGCCACTTCCCGCGAGACCGACACGTCCGAACTCACGGTCGCGTACTCTACTGCCACCTGGAGGATCATCCCACTGTTGTCCATGATCTGGTTGATGGCCTGGGTGGATCGCGCGAACATCGCGTTCGCGAAGTTGCAGATGCTCTCCGATCTCGGCTTTAGTGAGGCGGTCTACGGCTTCGGTGCCGGCATCTTCTTCATCGGCTACGTTGCATTCGCCATGCCGGGAACGCTCCTTTTGAAGAAAGTTGGTGCGAAGCGAATGATCTCTGCGATCGTGATTGGCTGCGGAACGGCCAGCTTTGCAATGATGTTTGTTCACACGCCGGCAGAGTTCTACGCCTTGCGGCTGCTGCTCGGTATCTTTGAGGCTGCGTTTTACCCTGGGGTAATCCTGTACCTCACATATTGGTTTCCCGAGAGGATCCGCACTAGGAATTTTGGGGTCTTTCAGTCTTTCGCCGCACTGGCACCGGTTATTGTCGGACTTTCCGGGGCAGTGGCGTTCGACCATCTCGGCGGAAACATGGGCCTCGCTGGATGGCGGTGGATGTTCCTTGTGCAGGCGGTGCCGACCGTCATCCTTGGAATGGTCGCCGCCTTTGTGCTGTCCAACGATCCGTCGTCCGCGCGATGGCTATCCCACAAGCAAAAGGCGTTGATGCTCTCGGACTTGCGCAGTGAGGCAAAGGCGCCAGCGCAGAATGAAGGCATGCTTGAGGTTATTAGAAATAGGGCCGTGTGGCTGCTGATCGCAGTCTATTTCTGTACGCTTTACGCAAATGCTGCACTGGTCTTCTTCATGCCGACGATTCTCAAGCTGTCAGGGTTCACCAACTACGGAAGCATCGGTACCGCTTCAGCAGTGGTATGCATCCTCGGTGCCCTGATCACCATTGCCATTTCCACTAGCGCATCGCGAAAGAGATCAGTCCAAAGCCATTTTGTTTTTTCTTCGCTTTGCATTGCCGTCTCATTTGTGGCGGTGACCTTCGCGTGGCATGGCCATCCGTATCTCACCACTGTTCTCCTCGCGCTAGCACTTGGTGCGATGGGGGCAGCCATTTCACTGTTCTGGCAGTTTCCCCCAAGGCTGCTGACGCCAACAACTGTAGCCGTTGCGATTGGCTTCATTAGCACTTTCGCAAACCTCGGCGGCTTCGCCTCTCCTTGGTTGATTGGGTTAGCGAAAACCGCAACGGGCGACTATTCGGGAAGCTTCATCGCCGCGGCCGTTATTCAGATGTTTGCTGCAGCACTGCTCGTCAAGACGATGTCGGCCGAACGTTTCAGTCACTGATTCCATAGCGTTGTCAACTTTCCGATAGCGAAACAAAGCTGTGAGAAGCGGGGCGACTGCTCAGCGAACAGTTGAACTACCACTTCATTGACTTCCTCTCCGGGCTAAACCCCGGAGATTCCTTCTGTAAGCGCCTGAAGTCCCAGGCGAGCAATATTCCGGGCGGCGTTTGTGTCGCGGTCGTGTACCGCTCCGCAATCGCTGCACGTCCATTGCCTTATTCCAAGTCCGGCCCTACCTTTCGGACTGCCGGGCGGGATAACGCCACAGCACGAGCACGTTTGGGTTGAAAACGCTTCGTTGACCTCTGCGAACACCACGCACTGCCTGATGGCCTTGTCCTTGAGTTGTGTCCGGAACGTCCTCCACGAGGCATCGAGCGCGGACTTCGCCATGTTCGTTTGTGCCAGCGCCTTCGCGTTCACGTTGCCGATGAAGATTGCTGCATGTTTTTTGACAAGCGCCGACGTTTCCTTGTGGATGGCGTCCTTGCACTGATTCGCGATTTTGGCGTGGATAGCCTTCACGCGCTTCTTCTTGCGAGCGCGTTGCGCAATACCCAGCGCCGCTTCCGACTCGCGATACCACTGGTTCGGCTCGAATTTTTCGCCACTGCAATAGCGCAAGCGACTTCAGGCCAAGGTCGATGCCGAGCACCGACGCACCATCCGGCACGCGCTTTTCTTCGATCTGTACCTTGACGGCCACGTTGAGATACCAACGCCCGCGCGAGTCCTCGTTGAAACTGCCCGCCTTCAATTCGTATTTCGACAGGCCATATGAGTCCCACAGCCCAATATTAATGCCGTTGAAGCGGACCTGGCCGTTCTTGTACGTCAGCGCGCGGGCCTTGAATGGAACCCATTCCAGCGAGTATTTGGGGGACTTGCGGTCGCTCACGCGCCAGTTGAGACGCTTCCGTTTGAACTGCTTGAGCCGTGTCGCGAACTCTTCGCACCCCTGCTGCTGCGTGGCTGACCCGATGGAGACGCCTTCGCACTTGCTGAAGCCATTGTTCAGTTTTTGCAGGTCGAAGCCGGATAACCAGACCTTCGGGCGACTGCAGTACCGCTTGAGGCTGCGGAACTGGGTCTCGTTGTCGGGCCGAGTTCGTGGAATTCAACGGCGAGCACGACCACGTACACCTGTTGGTCAACCACCCGCCGAAGGTGGCGTTGTCGAATCTCGTCGCGTCGCTGAAGGGCGTGTCATCACGTATGCTCCGACAGCAGTTTGGAGACTCTCATCTGTGGCTGAAGCGGCGGGGCGTGTTGTGGTCGCCTTCCTATTTCGCGTCATCGTGCGGCGGTGCGCCGATAGATATCCTCCGGCAATACATTGAGGAACAGCAAGCGTCCCACTAGGACGCCTGCGGCGTCCGTGCTCTCGACCCCGGACTAAACTCCGGGGCTTCCCGCACATCTGGTGAAGGATCGGGACCGCAAGTTGATGCGCTATATCCGTCAGCACAACAAGAATCCCAAGCCCATCAAGCGGAAGTAGGACGTTCCGTCGCGGCGAATTCGCCCAGTGTCATTTCAATGATGCGGCGGACTAACACAGGCCTTCGAGACTGTTCATCTTTCCGCCGTGACGGCAGTACGATGTGGCTTGGTGCTCTTTGGGTGACGGCTCCTCACTTTCGTCGGGGCCAGATTCGCCCGAGTACTTTTGTCGGCGCCTTCGGTGTATGGATCGAATTTGTCCATAGATCTTGCAGCATCAGGAACATACCCATCCCTATTCGTAGCGCGCATGTTGTAATCATAGCGATCTGCTGAATCCGACGGTCCTGCGGCAAGAGCAGTCCCGGATGAAATTGCTGCGATGATCAATGCGAGGGCACGCTTCATGAACTTCTCCGGACGGAATTGCAAGGCGAAAAAAATAGTGAGGTGTACGTCATCGCGGAAATCTTAGCCTTTCGAGCTACCTGCTACTTTAATAAGGATATGAGCTAGGACGATCAGAAGATGTGCCGCATGCCCAACGAAATGCCAAGCTGGCCGCTGGCATCGGGCGTCTTGTAGTAGACCTGTGAGGTCGACGGCAAATAGCCCACGGACTGGCCGTTCGGCAAGTAGGCGATGTTGTCCCAGTTCAGCGACGCATTGTGCGCGTAGTTCACCGCGAAGAACACGTCGGTTCGCTTGGACAGGCTGTAGTCGGCCAGCGCCAGATATTGCTGGGGGTTCTTGGGGTTGGTCGATACGCCGTTGATGCGCGCCGCCTTGATGTCGTCGTAGTAATAGGCCAGCGTCAGGCGTAGCGCGGCGGTGGCGTCCCAGTTCATGCCCACCCAGTACATATCGTCGCGATGCGGCAGCAGTGTCGGCGTGCCGGTTGCCGGCCCCACCGAATTGCCCCAGCGATAGCCGGCCACCATCTTGACCTGGCCTAGCCGGTAGCTGGCGCCCAGCATGGCGCGCATGTCGCGGCCATAGTCGTTCGAGCCCGATGTGCCGGCGGCCTGCGCGGTATTGAGCGACTTCACTTCGTCGTAGGCGGCGGCCAGTCCGAGCGGACCGCTGTTGTACTGCAGGCCCCCGCCATAAGCGGAACCCACGGCAAAGGTCCCCGATCGCTCGCCAAACGACCAATGCGCCATGGCCGTGACCGGGCCGAACGTGCCCTGGTACTGCACCATGTTGTTCTCGCGGAAGTTCGGTCCTGCAATACCCACCAACGGCTCGAACTCCCCGGCGTACGCCACCGGCGTGAAGCTGCCCATGGTCAGGAACGCGGACGTGTACTGGCGGCCAAATGTGATCTTGCCCCACGGGTTCTGCACGCCCACAAATGCCTGGCGGCCGAACAGCAGGCCGCCGTTGCCCATCTTGCCGTCGTCGGCGTTGAACTGGTTTTCCAGCACGAACAGGCTCTTCAGGCCGCCGCCCAGATCTTCCACACCGCGCAGGCCGAAACGCGACTGTGCAATGCCCGACGAGTTCATGAACACGGCCGATCCGCTGCCCGGCGCCAGCACGCCGTTGCTGGTGTTCTGCGCGTGGTTGACGTACTGGATGCTCGTGGTGAGGACGCCATAGAGCGTCACGGACGATTGCGCCCAAGCGGCTGGCGCAAGCACTGCGCCGGCGATGGCGGCGAACAACTTCTTCTTCATTGTTGACATAGAACGTCCACTACAGATGCTGCGACTTGCACGCGCTTGAATGACTTGAATGACTGCCTCTGAGGCCTGTCTTAGCTATGGGCGGCGATAGCCGCCAATTGAACAAGGGCCAGGGATTACAGCGTTCGCGGCAGCGCCACGACGCACGCTGAATATGGCCCAGTCTCATTCGGCACCGTGCGGTGCCGAATGAGACGTCTCCACAATCATTGTTTTTTGCGCGCGCCTTCCGTATATGGATCCGGCTTACCACTCCTGGCGCCATCCGTATATGGATCGCGTGCGCGGACCTTGGTTTCGACTTTGTCATCGACCAACCGGGAGGCCGTTGACGACCTTGCACCGTCGGTGTACGAATCGAACTTTCCCGAGTTTGCGCCGTCAGTGTACGGATCAAACTTTCCCGTCTTTGCGCCGTCGGTGTACGGATCCGGCTTCTCGGTTTTAGCGCCCTGGGTATAGGGGTCCACAGCCTTTCGCTGTTGCGCAAATACTTCCGGCACGGCGACGGTGGCCGTGGCCGCAACAAGCAGGCTGGTTAGTAGGGTCTTGGTCATATCGATAGCTCATTAACGTTCATAAGGCGCGATGTAAATGGCCTGTCCGACTGCGCCCAGTTCCATGCGGGCAAGCTGCCGTCGATGCTCATTCGCTCGAAACGCTTCGGTTTGTGCACCTATGGCACCGGCCCAAGTATAATATGACCGGTCATCTTGTTGTCAAGAATTTCCGGACGCTGTGTGTGTCCTTGTCATCCTACGAACTCGATAGCCAACCGCAGTATTGCATCCTGACCTATCGCCATGCGCCCGAGACCGTGCGTGCCGCGCTGGCAACGGCTTCTGCCGACAGGCGCGAGAAGATCCTAGACGCGCTGGATGCGCCGACCATCAGCCTTCAGGAATGCAGCTCGATGCCGGCCACTCGTTTGTATCGCGCACTCTGTTGATGTCGACACAGCGGGGTGGCCGCCCGATTGCCGTTTTCCGAGTGGTGCTGGCCGACCCGGATACGACGGATGCCATCCTGCAGGACATCCTCGACGAGCAGCGCGCGCTGGCGGCGGCCAGCCCAGGCATGGCGCCGCTGACGGCGCTAGTGGGGCGCCGGGCGCCGTGTGAGGATTTGCAGCAGGCGGGCGCCATTCCCCGACCGTATGTCGCTGGTAACGGTCCGGCGAGTACCATCATTGCGGCAGCTCACCATCGGACGCGAATCCAGCTGTCAAACGGAGAATTCAATGATCGTCAGCCACAGCCTCCGAAACCTTCGCCAGAAAATTGGCCGTCTTCGCAGGTGTTGGCTCAATCCTCGACGCCAGCGCCAGGCGGATAGAGATTGGACTGCCAATTATGTCTTTATACACAACGCCCTCGACCTGAATCTGGCAAACAGAGGCAGGAACAATTGACACGCCAAACTCCGCTGCAACAAGATTCACTACGGAAGAGAGCTGCGGCGCTTCCTGCCCGGCGATGAGATCAAAACCGGCCAGCTTGCAAGCGCCGATAATGACGTCATGCAAGGTAGGACTCGCTTCGCGAGGCAGCAGAACAAAATGGTCCTCCGCCAATGCGTCGAGGGATATCCGGCGTCGCTTCGCAAGAGGATGGGTTGCGGGGAGCACGACCTTCATTGGCTCCACGGCAATGTGCTGCAGTTGAACCCCGGCCGGTGACTGCCCGCTCAAACGGACAAAGGCGACATCGACCCGGCCATCGTTGAGATAGGCGAGGAGTTGTGAAGTATTACCTTCTGCCAGGGTGAGGACAACATTGGGGTAATCCTGCCGATATGCCCGGATCAGCCTGGAGACCACGGGGTTGAACGCGGCGGAGCCGGTAAACCCGATGTTGAGGCGCCCGATTTCGCCCCGTCCGGCGCTTTGTGCTTTCTCTACGGCCGCGCGAGTGTCATGGAGTATTCGCCTAGCATCCGTTGCAAAGGCCTCGCCCGCTTCAGTCAGGACCACTCCATGCCCGGTTCGGCGAAACAGCTTTACCCCTAGCTCGTCCTCCAACACGTGAATCTGCTGGCTGAGAGGCGGTTGGCCAATGCCGAGCCTTTCTGCTGCCCGCGTGACGTTGCGCTCATCAGCGACGGCGAGGAAGTAGCGAATATGCCGCAGTTCCATACGATATCTGGTTTTATATATATCAGAAAGATGCGATAGATATTGGACAGTATATCAGTGAAGGGCCAGAATGCCGCGTATCGTGCCTCGCCGACATCCCGCTGTCTACGACCGCGGAGATGCTACTTGAGGCCAAGGCGACGAATCAATCCAACGAAGAGAATCAGCCCCCATGGAAAAATCGCAGCCAACCAGGCCCGAATACCGGAATATCGGTATCTCGCAGATCGCGAGCTACCGGTTGCCCTGGGCCGGCAAGGTGTCCATCCTGCATCGCGCAAGCGGTGCCATGATGTTCCTCCTTCTTCCTTTCGTCCTGTACCTGTTCGAGCAAAGCGTCACCTCCGAACTGAGTTTCGCAAAGTTCTCGGCGCTCCTGTCCGGCGGCTTCGTCAAGCTGGTTCTGCTGGCCCTGATCTGGGGTTACCTCCACCACTTCTGTGCCGGCATCCGTTTCCTGCTGCTCGACGT
>NZ_JBFRFX010000026.1:0-107114 GCF_052115045.1 Cupriavidus sp. 2TAF22 | reverse complement strand
CCCGTACACCGAAGGTGCCCGTATCGTGGCCGGCCTGGACCGCGTCGGCGTGTCGGCCAGCCCGGCGCGCAACGGCAGCCGCGACGCCTTCACCGAYGGCGCCCGCAGCGGCAACCGCGATGCCTTCACCGAYGGCGCCCGCACCGGCAAGTTCGATGTCTTCACCGAAGGCGCCAACGCCTGAACACAGTCGGAGATGGTTCCGGATCGCGACAGGGGGTAGCCGGCAAGTGCCGGCTATCGCACCCGGTGGGGCGTCCGGCTGGCAATTGCTACTAGTCTGGAGTGCATGATGAATCTACGAGACAGCTTCCTGATCGTGGTCGGCTGGGTCGGGCTCTGCCTGGTCAGCGGCTCTATGGTCACGGTGGTCGCCCAAGTGCTGCCTTCCTGAGCAGCCTGGGTGGCTTTTTGCGACTGCACATGGAATTGGCTTGAGGATCTATCGACAGATAGATAAGATCACGCTATGAAAACGCAATCCGTACGCGAACAACTGCTCGAACATACGCTGGTGCTGATCCGCCGCCGTGGTTTCAACGGCTTCAGCTATCGCGATCTTGCCGAGCTGGTCGGGGTAAAAACCTCGAGCATCCACTATTACTTCCCCGCCAAGGACGACCTGGTGCTGGAAGCGGTGAAGGAATACAGCGCACGCGTCACAGAGCGGATCCGCAACATCGACGCCAGCCTGCCGCCGCATGCCCAAGCCGAGGTGTACCTCAGCTTCCTGCGCAATGCCGCCTGCGGTGACCAGATCTGCCTGGCTGGCATGTTGTCGACCGAAACCCTGTGCCTGCCCGAGACGGTACACGCCGAGCTCAAGACGTTCTACCGCATGAACGAGAACTGGCTGATGGGGTTGATCGAACGCGCGCAGAAGGACTACGACAAGGTCTACCTGGTACCGCCGAAGGCGCTGGCGCAAGTGATCTACGGTGCTTTGCAGAACGGCCTGGTAGTGGCACGCCTGTTCGGCGCGCCCGAACGGCTGGAGGCGGCAGCGCAATTGCTGATGGCTTCGCTGTCGGAGTAGAAGTCAGACCAGGCTAGGAGTCAAACCTCGCACGCCAGTCAAGCAGGAAGGGAAACAGGCAGGACGGCAGACAAGCAGGAAGGCAGGCGCTGAGTTGCGTAGTGTCGCCTGCCCGGTACTACCCGGGACAAGAAGGTTGTCGGAGTTCAGGCGCTGAACCCCGACAGCCTTTTTTCATTTGCGGCGCGCGCGGGCGCCTCCGGCAAGACTCACGCTACTTGCGTTCCACCGCGCGCCAGAACCCGCCATCCTCCACCACAGCCCCGTCGACGACCAGTTTGTTCAGGTGCGCGAGCAGGGAGCGCTGTGCCACCGGCAGCATGCGCTCCGGCACATCGTCGTACACGCGCAGCAGCAGGACTTCGAGCGCACTGTCGCCAAGGTCACGCAGCGCGTTCAGCACCTTGGCCTCGCGCTGCAGCCGGTGCCGGATCAGCGTGCGGATCGCATCGGCTGGCTTTGCCATCAGGAACCCGTGTCCCGGCGCCAGCCACTCCAGGTCCTCCTGCTGCAACGCGGCCAGCGATGCCAGGTAGGCGTGCATGTCGCCGTCGGGCGGATTGATGACAACGGTGGAACCCTGCATCACGTGGTCGCCGGTGAACAGGGTTTTTTCCTCCTCCAGCAGGAAGCACAGGTGATTGGAGGCATGGCCCGGCGTGTGGACTACGCGCAGGGTGCAGTCCCCGCCCAGCGCCAGCCGTTCGCCGTGCTCCAGGACGCGGTCCGGCCGGAAGGTCTGGTCCTGGCGCGGTGTGTCCGGCGCGGGCCGGCCGAGCACGGGCGCGCCGGTGGAGGCCTTCAGCTTCGGCGTGCCCGGGGAGTGGTCGAGGTGGGTATGGGTGGCCAGGATCCAGCGCACCGGTCCGGGCGCCGCGGCTAGCACGGCGGCCAGGTGAGCCTCGTCGTCCGGGCCCGGGTCGATCACCGCCCATTCGTTGGTGGCGGGATCGCCCACGAAATAGGTGTTGGTGCCGGGACCCGTCATCACGCTGCCGTTGCCGGCGGTCACGCGCCATACGCGGTCGGACAGGCGCATGGCCAGGCCGGTCGCCAGCTCGTAGCGAGCATGGCCTTCTCCATGCGGGTCGATGCGCTCGATCTCGGCATAGGGCGGCTCGCTCGGCAGCACGGGGCGCAAGCCACCGCTGCCCTGGGCCAGGCGCGGCATGATGCGCGCCACGCCACGCAGCTGCGCGGCATGGTCGAAGCACGCTTGCGCCGTCTCGAAGCGGGCAATCGCGGTGAGCGTGCGCCGGGTCACCGGCACGAACTTGTAGCCCTTGGCGGCGTCGAGGGCGTCGCTCGGGCGCACCCAGATATGCTCCATCGCTTCATCGCCATCGTGCACGGCAGTCTGGCCTGCCGGCGCCAGGGCGACGAAAAAGCGGGTATCGAAGCGCTTGGGCAGGCCGGGCGGCGTGAGCCAGTGGCTGTGATAGGCGAGGCGGTCCACCGCCAGGCGCACGTCGAGGCGCTCGCAGATCTGCGCCATGCCGGGCCCGCCGCTGCGGGCGGACTGGCGCAGCCAGCCATGCTGTTGCGCATCGCGCGCCTGCAGCGCATCGAGCCCGACCAGCGTGCCGGCGGAATCGCTTGCGAACAGCAGGCCGGCTTCTTCGAAGCATTCGCGCACTGCCGCGAGGTAGAAGTCCAGTCCGCCGTCGGGGACGCCGAGGCGCTGGCTTGCCGCCGCGTCGTCCAGGCCGGCACAGAATGCATGCAGGCTCCGGTCCTGGGGGTCCAGCGTGCCGCCGGGAAAGACGAAGGCGCCGCTGCTGCGATCGTCGTTGCGCTCGGGACGGCGCACCATCAGGACTTCCATGCCTTTGGCACCGTCGCGCACGACCAGGATGCTGGCTGCGTGACGCAGGGAGGAGGGACGTGATGCCGGGGGGGATCTGGGTACGGAATGTGGGGCGTTGCCGCTCTTTTGTTCTTCGCTCATGTCTGGCGGATGTCTCGGTGTGCTGGCAGGGTCAGGCCATAGTGTAGCGGCATCGCCCGGTTATGCCACCGAGGGAAAGCGAGACATGGCTCGCGATGCCTTGCCATGTAATGTGTGGTGCCACGGCGCCGGCTCGCGCATGCCGGGCCCGGCGCGCCTCGGCGATGTCCCGGCTGGCGCGCGAGAAGGCGGGGCCGCCGCGTCTGTCCGCAGTGGTCCGGGGAATCGATAAAGGCGGAGGCATGCTTTGCCGCCTAACATGCAGTCAAAAGCCGGCGCCGATCCGGCCGGATCCACGGGAGGAGGGAAGATGAACCGCAAAGGCCTGATCGATGCAGCCGAAGTCCTGGAAGACCTGGCGGCCGGCCTGCAGCCGGACCACGGCCGCCTGGCCGCGGGGGCCCATGCCCTGGGCGCCATGCATGCCGATCATCCGTCGTGGCGCGATATGACGGACGCCGCCTTCGGCCTGCAGGCGCTGGCCGCCGGCGGCGCGCTGGACCTGGACCAGAAGGGGCGCGCCCGCGCCGCCCGGCTGGCCGAGGTGGTGCGCAGCCTGGTGGACTCGCTCTAGGCGGCAGGGCAGGCGGCAGGCCAGGCGGCACAGGGTGCGCTGCCGGCCCGGCCTGGCTGGACTGCCTAGAAGGCCACCATCGCGAAGTCCTCCTTGCCGACGTCGCACAACGGGCAGCGCCAGTCATCGGGGATATCCTCCCAGCGCGTGCCGGGCGCAATCCCTTCCTCGGGCAGCCCGGCGGCTTCGTCATAGACCCAGCCGCAGATGATGCACACCCACTGCCTGAACTCGATGGCGTTGGAGGGCGACGTCGGTTCTTGCTCCACGGCGGCGTCTTGCGTCGCAGCCGGCGCGGGCGCAGCCGCGACAGCGGGCTCGTCCAGGCTGAATACCAGCGGCGCGGCCGTGCCTTGCCCGGGTGCGGCCAGCTTTTCCTGCAGCAGGGTCAGGAGCCGTTGCGCCTCTTCGGCGGTGAGGTCGATCCAGTACGGGTCTCCCGCACCGTCGTTCAAGCGCGCGGGGGAAAACTGCAGTTCTACTGCGGTGCCTTTCTTGTACATGCCTATGGAAATGAATGCGCGGCCGCCCGGTGGCAGGTCACGCGCGGGGCGGAGCGGAATTGGCGGTGGAGCGACCCCTGCCCGGGTCGGATAGCCCCAGCGGCCCGGCCAGCCATTGCTGGAAATCGGCGACGACATTCTCGTTCAGTTCGTGGCCGATCGGGTAGCGCCGCAAGCTGTGCGCGACGCCGAGTGCATCCAGCCACTGGCCGGCGCGTTGCGCCCAGGTCACGGGCAGCTTGTTGTCGAATTCGCCATGGGCGATGAACGCGGACAAGCCGGCGAGCGCCGCGCGAGGCGCGATATGGGGTTCGATCTCGGGCAGGATGCGGCCGCTCAGCACGGCGAAGCCGGTCACGTCGGCGGGCGCGCTGAGCGCCACGCCGGCGCTCATGATGCCTCCCTGGCTGAAGCCGCCGATCACCGTGCGCACGGGCGGTGCGTCATCTTCCGCGCCCTCCGCGCGGTCCAGCGCATGCAGGGCCCGCACCAGCGTGATCAGCTGGCGGCGGCTGCGGTCCGCTTGCGCGGCGTCGATGGCGGGCGCGCCGCCCTGGAAACTGACTTCGAAGAAGCCATACTGGCCCGGCGCGAACGTGAGCGGCCCGCGCACGAGCACGACCTGCACGCGCGGATCGGTCAGCGCGGCCAGGCCGGCGAGGCTGGTCTCGTTGCTGCCGACGCCGTGCAGCAGGATCAGGCGACCTGCGGGTGCGGCGGCAGGGTGGGCCTGACGCAGACGGTAGCGCAGCCCGCTGGCGGAATCTTCGGTCTGGGGGCCGATCTCGGCACTGCCTGGCAGCATGGGATCTCCTTGGTCAGGCCGCGACCGGCGCGGCGGCGGCCTGCGGCTGGCCGAAGACATAGGACTCCATCGACAACACGCCGTAGTCGATGCCGCCGTCGATCACCTGCAGCGCTTCGCCGGCCACGGCCGCGCCGACGGCCACCAGCAGCGGCAGGAAATGCTCGTCGGTGGGATGCGCGCGGGCGGCATCCGGCGCCAGCCGCCGATAGTCGAGCAACGCGGCGGTATCGCCGTCCTGCATGGCCTTGCGTACGGCTTCGCGCACCCAGGCCGTGAACCTGGCGACGTAGGGCGCATCGGTGCCGTCGCGGCCGCGGAACTCGTAGAGGTTGTGCGTCATGCTGCCCGAGGCCACGATCAGCACGCCCTGGTCACGCAGCGGCGCGAGCGCGCGCCCCAGCGCCAGTGCGCCGGCCGGGTCCAGCGGCTGGGGCAGCGAGACCTGGAACACTGGCACATGGGCATCCGGGTACAGATGCCGGACCGGCACCCAGGCGCCATGGTCCAGGCCGCGCTGCGGATCGGCACGGGCAGGGATGCCGGCCTCGCCCAGCAGGGCCACGGTGCGCATGGCCAGGTCGGGATGCCCCGCCACCGGATAGCGCAGCGCGTACAAGGCCGGGGGGAAGCCGCCGAAATCGTGGATGGTTTCCGGGCGTTCGGTGGTCGTCACGCCAACGCCGCCGCGCGTCATCCAGTGTGGCGACACCACCAGCACGGCCTTCGGCGTGGGCAGGGCGCGGCCTAGCGCGGTCAGTTGCGGGCCTGCCAGGCCAGGCTCGATGGCAAAGGTGGGTGCGCCGTGCGAAACGAACAGGGCGGGAAGTGCGGCTGACATGAATACGCTCCGATGGGCCGCGGCACGCCGGCTTGCGCGGGCGTCATGGCCGATTTCGATGGCGCAAGTGTATTAGCTTCGCTGGCCACGATAAACGGCAATCCATGTGATATATAGTCTCGAAAATCGGGACAATCGAATCAAGAGACGAGGACGCCATGGACCGGGCCCTGGAAATGAGTGTGTTCGCCGCGGTGGTCGAGGCGGGCAGCTTTGTCGGAGCGGTGGAGGGCCTGCGCATGTCGAAGGCCGCGGTGTCGCGCCATGTGGATGCGCTGGAGCAGCGTCTGGGCGTGCGGCTGTTGCAGCGCACCACCCGCCGCCTGTCGCTGACCGAGGAAGGCAGGATCTTCTACCAGCGTGCCAAGGAAGTGCTCGGCGCGCTGGACGATGCCGAAGCCGAGATCACCTCGCGCACGCGCGAGCCGAGCGGGCTGATCCGCATCAACGTGCCGCTGACCTTCGGCATCATGCATCTCGCGCCGCTGTGGAGCGCCTTCATGGAAGCGCATCCGCAGGTCGATCTGGACATTACCCTCAACGATCGCGTGGTGGACCTGGTCGACGAAGGCTATGACATGGCCGTGCGCATCGGAGATATGCCAAGTTCGGCACTGATCAGCCGCCGGCTTGCCGGCACCCGCATGACCCTGTGCGCCTCGCCGGCCTACCTGCAGCGGCACGGCGAGCCGCGCCATCCGCATGAACTGGCGAAGCACCGCGTGCTGGCATACGCCAACTGGTCCGGCCGCGACGAATGGCACTTCGAAGGCCCGGATGGCAAGGTGAGCGTGAGCACCCGCGCGCGCGTCTATGCCAACAACGGCGACACCTGCCGCGCCATCGCGCTGGCGCACGGCGGCATCATGCTGCAACCCAGTTTCCTGCTGCAGGAAGACTTGCGCAGCGGCGCGCTGGTCGAGCTGATGCCGGCATATCGGGCGGGCGAACTGGGGGTCTACGCCGTCTACCCGACGCGCAAGCAGCTGCCGCTCAAGGTGCGGCGGCTGGTGGACTACCTTGTGCAGGCATTCGCCAGTGTGTCGTGGGAGAGCGGGCCGGGCGGCGACGCTTCTTCGGCGGGGCCGGGCTAGCCGGACTACCCGGCGGCGCCCGCTGCCGTGACCGATGTGGCCGCAGTGGCCGCAGTGGCTGCAGTGGCTGCAGTGGCTGCGGCTTCCGCAACGATCGCCTCAGGCGCCGCGGCCACCTTCGGCTGTGGTCCGGCGGACACCACGTCATGCACGAAGCGCAGCTTCTCGACCGCCTTCGGCGAGAGCGCGAACGGGTAGCCGTCGGCAAGGCCCAGGCTGCGGTTCAGGCTGTTGAGTACATAGGTCAGCGGATACCAGCGGTTCATCAGGCTATCGAAGCTGGATTCCTCCACCGGCGTCTGGTCCGTCAGTACGGGCTCCCCGGCGGTACTCGGCTTGAGCGCCAGCCCGCAGGCCGCGGCGGTGTCCACCGTATCGACGATATGGAGGTAGTGCGCCCATGTCTCCGCCCAGTCCTCCCACGGATGCATGGCCGCGTAGGCGCTCACGTGCGCCTGCTCCCAGCCGTCCGTCGCGCCTTGCTCGTAATGCGCCGCCAGCGTGTCGGCGTAGTCCACGCGCTCATCGCCGAACAAGGCGCGGAACGGCACGATCCAGTGCGTGCCGGCAACCAGCCGGTCGAAATAGTAGTGGCCGATCTCGTGCCGGAAGTGGCCGAGCAGCGTGCGGTAGGGCTCGCCCATCTCCGAGCGGGTCTTCTCCCGGTGCGCGTCGTCGGCCTCCGCGATATTCATGGTGATGAGCCCGTTGTCGTGGCCCGTCATCACGCGCTCGTCGCCGACGTCCTCGAGGAAATCGAACTGCAGGCCGCCCTCCGGATCGGCTTCGCGCGAAACCACCGGCAGGCCGAGCGCGGCCAGCGTGTAGAGCGCCCGCCGTTTCGCCGTCTCCAGCCGCCACCAGTAGAGGCGGTTGTTCGGCGTCGCCAGGAACGGCGTCGTGCGGGTCAGTTCGCACGACTCGCAAAGCGTGTCCTCGGAATCCGCCGGAATCATCCAGTTGCAGACATCCTGGACCGCGTAGTTGTGGCACTGCTTGTAGAGCGCGCCGTCGGCCCCCTCGTTCAGGCAGCGCCAGAGCCCGTCGCCGGCAGGCTCGAACGCGCACACCTGCGAAATCGCCGGGACATAGCCGAGCAAGGCATTGCACCGCTCGCAGGACACGTTCTCGAAGAACACCAGGTTGCTGCATTTTCCGCAGTGGAAAGTCTTCATGGCTCGTCCCTGTGATCCTTGTGACCCTGCGACCCTGCCGATCCGGCCGCACCGCCAAGCAGCCGGTGCCGTTCGTACCCTCCGGCCGATCTTGCCGCAAGTGTGCCGCGTGTGCCGCGTGTGCCGCCAGCGCATGTCACGTCCGCCGGGCAAAAGGCCGGCACCAGCCGGCACGCCAAGTCCGGGCTGCAAGTTTTACATGGCGGCGTTACAACCGCGTGGGCCAAGATCGCGCAGCCGGGTCGTCGGGTGGCCCGGCAGCGATCGCGGCTATCGCAGCTTATCGATGCTATTGCTGGGGGGAATCCCTGCCGGTCCTGGCGGTGCGGTCGGCCGGCTGCGTGCTCTGCGGGTCCCGCTGGCCGGGCTGGGCGGTCTTGCGGCCTTCACCGGGCTGTTCGATATGGTTTCGTTGCCGGGAGCCGCCGCGTTCCGCCGGGCTCCGCACTCCATGCGGGGGATTCATGGTCATCTCCGTTTGCTGTGGCTTGTGCATGGCTGGCCGGGGGCGTCGCCGAAGGCGCGCTGCCGCCATGCTATCCGGATCGAGCAAGAGGCGTGCCACGAAAGAGGTGGCCGCGGCGGGGGGCGGGAGGGCCGGCAGAAAGCCGTCCGGCGTGAGATCATGGCCGCCTGTTTTCTCAACTTCGGCAAGGGGAGTATCGAATGACCATGGCAAAGGAAAAAGCCATCCTTGCGGGCGGCTGCTTCTGGGGCATGCAGGATTTGCTGCGCCGCTATCCCGGCGTGCTCGCCACGCGCGTCGGCTATAGCGGCGGCGACGTCGCCAACGCTACCTACAGGAGCCACGGCACGCATGCCGAGGCGATCGAGATCGTCTTCGATCCGCAGAAGATCAGCTACCGCCAGATCCTGGAATTCTTCTTCCAGATCCATGACCCGACCACGCGCAACCGTCAGGGCAACGATGTCGGCACGAGCTATCGCTCGGCGATCTTCTACGCGGACGACAAGCAGAAGCAGGTAGCCGAAGCCACCATCGCGGATGTCGACGCGTCGGGAGTCTGGCCGGGCAAGGTCGCAACGGAACTGGCCCCGGCGGGACCGTTCTGGGAGGCGGAGCCGGAACACCAGGATTACCTCGAACGCTACCCTTCGGGCTATACCTGTCACTTCGTCCGGCCGAACTGGCGGCTGCCGGCAAAGGCCGGGGCCGGCGGCTGAGGCCGCGGCTACAGATACAGCTACGGCACCTTCAGGCGCATGAAGAACCGTGAAGGTGCATGAAGGCGGCCCAGGGCGCCTTTGCGAAGGCCGCCGGGCCGGCATGGGTGCGTGGCACTCAGTCGGCTTCGCCGCGGCGCAGGACTTCGCCTAGCGCGGCTTCGATCTTCGCCGCGATTTCCTGAAGCGGCCCGGCAAAACGCCGGATGGCTTCCTGCGCGTCGATGGCAGCCGACAGATACACGACATTGAGGCTGCCCAGCACGCGCTCGCCGTGCCGCAGCGGTACGGCCAGCCCGCCGATCTTCCTTTGCTCGGCCCAGTCGCCGCGATTGGTGCTGAAGCCGTCGGCACGCACGCGTTCCACCAGCTTGCGTATGAAGACTGCATCGTTGGCCAGGGCGGCCTGTTCGGCACCGCCCGCGCCCGCACGCAACATGTTCAGCATGTTCTCGCGCTGGACCTCGCTGCAGTAGGCCAGGTAGGCACGCCCGGCCGACGTCAGCAGCAGCGGCAACCGCCGCCCCACCATGGCGCGGTGGAACGACAGCGGACTGAAGCGATGCGTGGTCTCGCGGATGATCATCGCGTCCCCGTCCGGCGTGACAAGGTCCGAAGGCCACGCCACGCGCTGCAGGAGTTCTCCCATCAGCGGCGCGGCCACCGTCGAGATCCACTCGTCATCGGTGAACCCTTCGCTCAGCCCGCGCACCTGCAGCGTCAGCCGGTAGCTTTCATCGGAATCGCTGCGCCTCACCAGGCCTTCGGTCATCAGCGTCTCCAGCAGGCGGCGCACCGTGGTGCGGTGCAGGCCGGTTTGCTCGCTGAGTTGCTGCGCGGTGGCGCGCCCGCTCTCCATGCGGTTGAGCGCCTGCAATACCGCCAGCCCGCGCGACAGGCCGCGCACGCTGGCATACGTCGAAGATCTTGCCGTTGTCGAGACAGGCACAAAAATCCTTTATAAATCAACGATGTGCATTCCTTGCACATGTTGAACGTTTTTTTGTCGCCTGACAAGCCGGTCACTAGACTCGCTTCATCACACAGATCAGCAAGTTCAGCGGCCGCCCGGGCCGACATGACGATAAATCAGGAGCAAAGATGTCCAATGCCGTTTCCCCCGCTGTCAATCCGTCCACCGCCCGACTGCCGTACGAGAGCATCTGGGGCGAGTTGCGCGGCGTCACCTTCAGCCAGGGCTGGCTCGACGCAAACGGAATCCGCACGCGTTACCTGCACGCAGGCAGCGACGACAAGCCCGCGCTGATCCTGCTGCATGGCGTCGGCGGCCATGCCGAAGCTTATGTGCGCAACCTGCAGGCGCATGCCGGGCACTTCAATGTGTGGGCCATCGACATGATCGGCCACGGCTGGACGGACAAGCCCGATGGCCCGCGCGAGGTGTCGGCCTACGTCGATCACGTGATCGGCGTGCTCGATACCCTGGGCATCGGGCGCGCGTCGTTCTCCGGCGAGTCGCTGGGCGGCTGGGTGGCATCGCGCCTGGCGATCGATCATCCGGAGCGCGTCGAGCGGCTGGTGCTGAACACGGCGGGCGGCTCGCAGGCCGATCCGGTCGTCATGGAGCGGCTCAAGACGCTGTCGATGCGTGCCGTGGAAGACCCCGGCTGGGACTTCATCAAGGCACGCGTGGAATGGCTGATGGCCGACAAGCGCAAGGCCTTCGACGACCTGATCGCCACGCGCCAGGCCATCTATGCCCAGCCCGGCATGGTCGAGGCCCAGCGCGGCAACATGGTGCTGCAGGACATGGAAACGCGACAGCGCAATATCCTGCGCGCGCAGGACTACGGCCGCATCCAGGCACCCACGCTGGTGCTGTGGACCTCCGACGATCCCACCGCCGACGTGTCCGAAGGACGCCGCATCGCGACCATGATCCCGGGCGCGCTGTTCACCGTGATGGACGGCTGCGGGCACTGGCCGCAGTTCGAGGATGCCGAGACCTTCAACCGCATCCATCTCAACTTCCTGCAGGGCAGGGCGGTGCCGGAAGCGACCACCGTCTGACCTGAAAAAAGCAAGGAGGAGACATGAGCAACGCCATCGAGATGGCGGCGGGAGACGGCCGCCCCCAGGATCTGACGACTGACGTGGCCATCATCGGCGCCGGCCCGGTCGGACTGATGATCGCCAATATCCTCGGCCTGCAGGGCGTGCGCGTCGCGCTGGTCGAGAAGCTCGACGAGATCATCGACTACCCCCGCGCGATCGGCCTCGACGACGAGGCCCTGCGCGTGTTCCAGTCGGTGGGTCTGGCCGAAGTGCTGCTGCCGCATACGACACCGCACCACTGGATGCGCTTCGTCACGCCGGGCGGCCGCTGCTTTGCCTCGATCGAGCCCCGCACCGATGAATTCGGCTGGTCGCGCCGCAATGCCTTTATCCAGCCGCTGGCCGATCGCGTGCTCTACGAAGGGCTGGCGCGCTTCCCGCACGTCAGGATCCTGTTTGGCCAGACCGTGTCCGGCTTCACCCAGGACAACAGCGGCGTGACGATACGCACGACCGGTGCCACGGGCGCCGAAACGGTGCTGCGCGCGGGTTACCTGGTGGGCGCGGATGGCGGCAACAGCTTCGTGCGGCGCAGCCTCGATATTCCGTTCGAGGGCCGCACCAAGCCGAACCAGTGGATCGTCGTCGACGTGCGCAACGATCCGATCGGCACGCCCCATATCTATATGCATTGCGATCCGGAGCGCCCCTATGTGTCCGCGGCGCTGCCCCATGGCGTGCGCCGCTTCGAGTTCATGGTGATGCCGGGCGAAACCGAGGAAGAGTTGTCGAGGCCGGAGAACCTGGCCGCGCTGATGCGCAAGCTGGTACCGGAGCCGGACAAGGTCGACTACATCCGCAAGCGCGTCTACACGCACAACGCCCGCCTGGCACGCAGCTTCCGCTCCGGGCGCGTGCTGCTGGCCGGCGACGCGGCCCACATCATGCCGGTGTGGCAGGGGCAGGGCTACAACAGCGGCATCCGCGATGCGGCCAACGTGGCCTGGAAGCTTGCGATGGTGGTCAAGGGCCAGGCGCAGGAGCGCCTGCTCGATACCTATGGCATGGAGCGGCGCGCGCACGCCCGCTCGATGATCCACCTGTCCGAGGTGGCGGGAGACATCTTCGCCCCGGCCAGCCGCACGGGTGCGCGCCTGCGCGACGGGTTCACGCGGGTCATGAACGCCTTCCCGCCGGTCAAGCAGTATTTCGTGGAGATGCGCTTCAAGCCGATGCCGCGCTATGAAAGCGGGGTGGTGCTGTTGCCCGAGCGCGATGCCGCGCCGGGTTTCCTGGCGCGGCGCCTGGAGCGCGCCGGCAACTCGGCATTGGGCCGCCTGCTCGGACTGATGTGCGAGAAGCGCGAGTCGCTGGTCGGGCGCATCGTGCACGGCCGCGATCCGGCCGGCAACTCGCCGGTGGGCCGGATGTTCATCCAGCCGATGGTGCGCACGGAGCAGGGAAGCGTCATGCGCCTGGACGACGTGATCGGCAACCGCCTCGCCATCGTCGGCTGGGGCACCGATCCCACCTTTGGCCTGACGCCGCAGGCACGGGTGGTGTGGGAGCGGCTCGGTGCCTGCTTCGTGATCGCCAAGCCCGACCCGCAACTGGCCTACCGCGCCGACGTTCCGCCCGGGGTCATCGCCGTGGGGGACGTCCAGGGCCGGCTCAAGGACTGGTTCGGCAGGCAGCCCCATGCCATGGTGCTGCTCAGGCCGGACCGCTTCGTCGCCGGGACGTGCTCGCCGCAGGAGGTGTCGCAGTCGATCATGGCGCTGGCCGACAAGCTGGCGCTGGTGCCCGCCGCCGGCACGGCGCACGCGGACGGCGCGTGCCTGCCCGCGCGCGGCATGGCGCCGGATGGCCAGGTCCTGGCGCTCGCCGGAGGGAGCCCGGCATGACGATCCATCTGGAGTGCCTTTCGCACACGCCGCTGCACGGTTATTTCGACCCGGACCCGGCCATCGTCGCCGAGGTGGAGGCGGTGCAGGCGGCAGCGCGCGCCCGCGTCCGGGCCTTTGATCCGGAACTGGTGATCGCCTTCGCGCCCGACCACTACAACGGTTTCTTCTACGACGTGATGCCGCCGTTCTGCATTGGCGCGGCGGCCACCGCGATCGGCGATTTCAAGAGCCTGGCCGGGCCGCTCGACGTGCCGCGCCAGACCGCGCTGGCGCTGGCCGATGCGGTGCTGGCCGCCGATATCGATGTCGCCGTGTCGTACCGCATGCAGGTCGACCACGGCTGCGCGCAGGCGCTGGAGGTCCTGACCGGCGGCCTCGACCGCTATCCCGTCATCCCGGTCTTTATCAATTCCGTCGCGCCGCCGATGGCCTCGTGCCGGCGGGCACGCTTGCTGGGTGACGCGATCGGGCGGTTTGCCGGGCGCCTGGGCAAGCGGGTCCTGGTGATCGGATCGGGCGGCATCTCGCACGAGCCGCCGGTACCCGAGATCGAGCCCGCCATCGCCGCGGGCCACGCAGAGAACGTCGAACGGCTGATCGCGGGGCGCAATCCTTCGCCCGAATCCCGCGCCGCCCGGCAGGCACGCACCATCGCCGCCGCCAGCGCATTCTGCGCGGGCGACAGTGCGCTGCACGCGCTCAATCCCGAGTGGGACCGGGCCTTCCTTGCCTTGCTGGCCAGGCGCGAGCTGACGGCGGTAGACGGCATGACCGACGAGGCCATCACGCGCGAGGGCGGCAAGTCCGCGCACGAGATCCGCACCTGGATCGCGGCCTTCGGCGCGCTGGCGGCGGGCGGGCGCTACCAGGCCGAGATCGACTACTACCGTCCGATCCCGGAATGGATCGCCGGCTTTGGTGTCATGCACGGCCGCTGCGCCACGCAAGCGGCATCTCTTCATCAACCCGAACGCTTCGATTGCCATGCAAATGACCACTAGCCAGCAGACCGTACTCGCGCTCGCCGAGCGCCTGCGCCGCGCGGAAGCCGACCGCGTCCCCATCGGGCCCTTGCGCGACGAGATCGCGGGCGGCGGTGCCGGTGTCGCCTACGCGATCCAGCGCGCCAACGTCGACGCCTGGCGCGAGCAGGGCCGCCGCGTGATCGGGCGCAAGATCGGCCTGACCTCGCTGGCGGTCCAGCGCCAGCTGGGCGTCGACCAGCCGGACTTCGGCACCTTGTTCGCCGACATGGTCTATGGCGACGACGAACCCATTCCCGTGGCCCGCACCCTGCAACCCAAGGCCGAGGCCGAGGTGGCGCTGGTGCTCAAGCACGACGTGCCCGCCATCGACGCGACGCTGGTCGATCTCATCAATGCGGTCGACTATGTGCTGCCCGCCATCGAGGTGGTCGGCAGCCGCATCGACAAATGGAATATCTCCTACGTCGACACCGTGGCGGACAACGCTTCCAGCGGGCTGGTGGTGCTGGGTGCGGTCCCGGTGCCGCTGGCGGGCCTGGACCTGAAGACCGTGCAGATGGAGATGTTCCGCGCGGATACGCGGGTATCGGCCGGCACCGGTTCAGACTGCCTCGGCCATCCGCTCAACGCCGCGGTATGGCTTGCCCGCAAGCTGGCATCGCTGGGCGATCCGCTGCGCGCCGGGGACCTGATCCTGACCGGGGCGCTTGGCCCGATGGTGGCGGTGGAACCCGGGCAGGTCTACGAAGCACGCATCGCCGGCGTCGGCACCGTTCGCGCCCGCTTCGCGCAAGACTGATCCCCGGCCTTCGCCTAGATTCGCCGGGATTCACCGGGAACCCCGCAGCAGCTTCACTTCGCAACACCCTCATCACGGGCACAGAGGCCGCGGTAGCGGCTCGCCCGACCAAAACGACAGGAGACAAGCCGTGCAGACCCAGACCCAGACCCTGACCCAGACTCTGAGCCTCAAGCCGCTCTTGCTGAGCGCCATCGTCGCCACCGTCGCTTCGCTGGCCGCGCCCCTGGCCATGGCAGACACCTATCCGAGCCGGCCAGTCACCCTGGTCGTGCCGTTCCCCGCCGGCGGCGTCACCGACATGATTGCGCGCCAGCTCGCGCAGCAGATGCAGACCGGCCTGGGCAAACCGGTGGTGGTGGAGAACCGGCCGGGCGGCGGCGGGCAGATTGCCGCGCAGGCGGTCAAGCGCGCCGAGGCGGACGGCTACACGGTCTTCATCGGCGCCACCGAGATGTTCGCCATCAACCCGGGCCTGTACCGCAACTTCTCCTATGATCCGCTGAAGGACTTCAAGCCGGTCACCGCGCTGGCCGGCTCGCCGCTGGTGCTCGTGGTGCCGGTGGGCAGCCCCGTGAATTCGGTGAGCGACCTGGTCCAGCTCTCGCGCAGCAAAGGCAGCGGCGTGAACTATGCCTCCCAGGGCATCGGCTCGATCGGCCACCTGCTTGGCGGCCTGTTCGCCGACAAGTCCGGCGGCCACCTGACCCATGTCGCCTACAAGGGCTCCGCTCCCGCCTTGCAGGACGTGATGGCCGGCCAGGTGGACATGATGTTCGATCCCGTCATCACCACCTCGCCGCTTATCAAGGGCGGCAAGGTCAAGCCGCTGGCGATCGCGTCGCAGCGGCGCTCCGCCCAGTTGCCCGAGGTCAAGACGCTGTCGGAGCTGGGTGTCAAGGGGCTCGACGCGGGGGTCTGGTTCGGCATGGTGGTCAAGGCCGGCACGCCCGACGCCATCATCAGCCGACTGAACGAGGAAGCGCTCAAGGCGCTGAAATCGCCGGAAATCGTCAGGCGCTTCACCGATCAGGGCCTCGAGCCCATGCCCATGACACCGCCGCAGTTCGGCGCCTTCCTCAACAGCGAAAACGCGCGCTGGGCGCCGCTGGTCAAGGCCAGCGGGGCCAGCGTCGAGTAAGCCCTGGCGGAGAATCCACGATGACACGCAAGCTCAAGGCCGCCATCGTCGTTCAGGCAATATCGGCACCGACCTGATGGTCGAACCGGGGCGGCGCGGGATGGTGGGCGGGCAGGAGGACATGATCGTCGACGTGGCGCTCGACCTGCTCGAAGGGCGTGCTGGCGGCGAAGGTGCCGGCTCGCGTCGCGCAGCCTGAACCGGGCAATGGTGCCGTGGGCGGCGCGTCTGTCGGGCGGACGCGTTCGCGCTGCGGCGATGCCAGGAAAAAAGGCCGGCATGCATGCCGGCCAAACGTCCTTGCACCCGGTAAGGAAATGACAAGGTCGATATGATCTTTGGCGGCGGGCCCCGAAAGCCCCGCCGGGTCATGCCGCCGCAGGCATCAGAAGCGGTGACGCATGCCAAGCATGGCGCCGGTCTGGTTCTGGCCCGCGATCGTGTTGGTCGCGCTGGTCACGCCGTAGCTTGCCTTGCCCTTGTTGTTCACGTAGCCGAGCAGCAGGTAGGCGTCGGTCCGCTTGGACAGTGCATAGTCGGCGTTGATCACGAACATCCACGAATCGTTGTTGTCCTTGCGGGCATCGGTGTAGTACGCCGCACCGGTCAGGCTGAGGGCCGGCGTCAGCTTGTACAGCGCGCCAAGCCAGTACAGGTTGTCCTGCCGGGTGACGTTGGCAGTGGTGGCATCGTCGCGCAGCCAGCGGTAGCCGGCGAACAGCTTGGCATTGCCGAACGCATAGGCGCCGCCGATGGCGACACGCTTGGCGGCGGCGCCGGAAGTGGCGACGCTGCTGCCCTGGTACTGGTCATAGGCGATACCCACCGAAGCCGGGCCATTCTCATACGCCAGGCCGCCGCCAAAGTTCTTGCCGACCTGGAAGCTCCCCGGGACTTCGCCGCCGTTGGCCACATTGCTGTCCCGGCCGAAGCTGTAGAAGCCGGTGGCGGTGAGGCCGCCGAACCTGCCGGTGTACTTGACGGCGTTGTCGGCACGGCCGTTGAAGCCCTGGGTATCGACCGAGTTGAGCGAGTAGCTGGTGCCGACGGCCATCGGGTCGTAGGCGCCGAACAGGTCGTACAGCGAGTTTTGCTGGCGGCCCAGTGCCACGGTGCCGAAGTTGCCTTGCAGGCCGACATAGGCCTGACGGCCGAACAGGCGGCTGCCCTGGCCGGATTTGCCGGTGTCGAGGTCGATGCCGCTTTCCAGCACGAAGATGCCCTTCAGGTTGTTGCCGAGGTCTTCGGTGCCACGGATGCCCCAGCGCGAACCGGAGAGGCCGCCGGAGGTAACGCCGGTGACCGACCCGCCACCGTTGGCGCCTTGTACATGGCTCTGGAAGCTGATGCCGGCATCGGCAATGCCGTAGAGCGTCACCGCGGAAGCGGCCTGGGCGAAGGCGGACCCGGAGGCGGTGCAAGCTGCCGCAATTGCGGCAAAAGCGAGGAGATTTTTTTTCACGGACATTCTCGGTTTCTATTTGAGCGAGTAGTTGCCTGCTGCCTCTGGCAGCGAGCGGAGGCGTTCCACCCGTATGGCTCCGAGAGATTAAGACGTCTATGTGACAGCAATAAGTAAATGGTTATGAAAAATACAAACACATTGTTTCTTTAAGTGAAACTATGTGACCGCACGCCATCCGCTTCCGCAACGCACCTCCGGCGCACCTCCGGCGGCCCGGTCCCGGCCCCGGTTCTTGCCTGCCAAAGAGGGACCGGCTAGTGTGAGGTAGACCCAGGCCGGGAGAGGGCATCATGCTGGAAGACAGATACGGGCTGACACTGACAACGACATCGACGGCCGCCCGGGACGCCTATGTGGCGGGCGTGGATAGCGTGCTCTCAGGGGTGGCGGGGTACCGGGAGTCCCTGGGGCAGGCCATCGCGGCCGATCCCCGCCTGGCGCTGGCGCACGCCGCCCAGGCGCGCGGCATGTTCCTGGACGCAGAGATCGCGCCCGCGCGCGAGGCCGCCGGCCGGGCGCGCGAGCTGGCGGCCAATGCCTCGGCGCGCGAGCAGAGCCATGTGAACGTCATCAGC
Source organism: Cupriavidus sp. 2TAF22 (assembly GCF_052115045.1). Lineage (NCBI taxonomy): Bacteria > Pseudomonadati > Pseudomonadota > Betaproteobacteria > Burkholderiales > Burkholderiaceae > Cupriavidus > Cupriavidus sp. 2TAF22. The sequence continues at coordinate 89,064 of NZ_JBFRFX010000026.1, read as the reverse complement.
CTCGGCGTGGAGGGCAAGCCCGCGCAGGCGATGCAGGCCATGCTGGCGCATTTGCAGGCCTGGCCGCGCGATGCGATGGTGCTGGCGCCGGCTACCAGCGTGTTCGGCCTCTATGGCTTCAGCGGCGATCCGGACCACGAAGAGCAGCTCTACCAACTGCTGGCCTCGCTGGCGCCAGCCTATGGCCAGGACTGGTGGTTCGACGCGGTATATTCGTTCGCCGCCTGCGAAACCGGGCGGCTGGAACAGGCATGGACGCTGATCGAGCACAGCTTTGCCGCCAATTCCCGCAACGCCCACGCCGCGCATTTCCGGGCTCACGTGATGTACGAGCGCGGCGAGACGGCCGCGCTGCTGGACCACCTGGAAGGCTGGCTGCCGGCGCTGCCCAAGCGCAGCCTGACACACTGCCATCTGTCATGGCACGTAGCGCTGGCGGCGCTGGCGGCGGGACGGCTCGAGCGCGCCTGGGAGGCCTATCGCGCCGGCGTCCATCCGGGCGGCGCGTGGGGCCCGCCGATCAATGTCGTCACCGACGCGGCGTCTTTCCTGTGGCGCGCCGAGCTTGCCGGCGAGCCGAGAAACGCAACGCTGTGGAATGAAGTCCATGCGCACGCGCTGCGTTCATTTCCCAAGGCCGGGCTGGGCTATGCCGACGTGCACGCGCTGATTGCCTGCGTGGTCCATGGCGACAGCGTCTGCCTCGAGCGACGCCTCGCGGAGATCCGTCAGCGCATCGCCGAGAACCTGTACCCGCCCGGCGAGGTGGTCGTCGCCCTGGCCGACGGCTTTGCTGCCTACGCAGCCGGGGACTGGAACGGCGCGATCCGGCACCTGGAGCGCGCCTTGCCGCAAACGGTGAGGATCGGCGGCAGCCGCGCCCAGCGCGACCTGGTGGAGCTGACGCTGGTCTCTGCGTTTATCAAGGACGGCAGGGCGGACGAGGCCAGCGCATTGATCGGCCGCCGCGACGTGAGGCACCCCGTGGTCGGCGTTGCGGGGTACGGCTGAGCATGGCACGCCTTCCTGCCTGACGCTCAACGCTCGGCGCGCCTGGCGCAAGTGCCGGCGCGCACAGCGTTCGCTACGACCGCGCGGCGGCCCGCTGCCGTGTCCGCGGCTTCGCGGCAGCGGCGGGCGCCGCCGCGGCGCTGGCCGCTGCCTTCTCCCTGCCCGCGGCCAGCAATCCCGTCAATACGAACTGCTGCACGCCTTGCCGCCATTGCGCCAGCGCGACCTTGGGCCGCGTGGTGGGCCCGGTGGGCTTGGCGCTGAAGAACATGCCGACGCCGTGCATGGCGGACCAGGCGCAGCGCACCATCATGTCGTCGAACTGCTCCGCGAGGCCGTTTTCTTCGAAGTAATCCTGCACCGCCCCAAACAGGAGCTGGTACGACGCGCTGCCCGCTTCGAGCAGTTCGGGATAGTTCTCCTTGCCGACGATCTGCGGGCCGAACATCAGGTAGAACAGGGCCGGATGCCTGACGGCGAATTCGATGTAGCCGTCCATGACCGTCAGCAGCCGCTCCCCGGCGGCCATCTCGGGCGACAGCCGGGCCCGCCGCACGGCGACCAGCTCGCGGAATCCATCGGCGGCAATCGCGGCAAGCAGGCCTTCCTTGTCGGCGAACTGATTGCGTGGCGCGCCGTGGGAGACGCCGGCGAGCCTGGCAGCCGAGCGTAGCGTCAGTCCATGCACGCCTTCGGATGCCAGGATCTCCCTGCCGCAGCGGATCATCTCTTCGCGCAGGTTGCCATGGTGGTAGCTCTGGCGGGGCGGGGGTGGGCTAGCGTTTGTCATGGTGTTGCCGTTTGCGGTGTCGTCAGGCCTCCATGTTAGCGCCAATGGGCATTGCCGCAGGAAAGTCCCCGGCCAGCCAGGGAGCCGTCTGGCGACCCGGCGCCTGCTGTCGCGGCAAGCCTCTCCCTACCCGGCATGCCAGGCATTGCACGGACTACACCGAACTTGCGATGTGCTCGCGCAGCCATTGATGCGCGGGGTCGCGATGGGAGCGCTCATGCCAGAGCATGGACATCTCGTAGCCAGGTACTTCGAGAGGTGGCTCGACAACCCGCAGTGCAGGGTTGTCGCGAACCAGGCGCGCAGGCAGCATCGCCACGAGATCGGTGCTCGCCAGCACCGACATCAGGAACAGGAAGTGCGGAACGGAAAGCACAACCCGGCGCGTCAGGCCGGCCTCCGAGAGCGCCTCGTCCGTGATGCCGCGGAAGCCCCCGCCATCCGGCGACACGATGGCGTGATCGAGTCCGCGGAATTGCGAAAGCGTTGGCCGCCTTCTCAGGCGCGGATGGCCGGCGCGGCCAGCCAGCACATACCGCTCCGTGAAGAGCGCGCGGCAACGCAAGCCCGACGGCGCCTCGTCGCTGGTATGGAACGCGAGATCGATCTCCCCCTGTTCCGCTTGCCTGGCGATGCGCGAGGGCGCGAGCTCGAGCACGGCAAGCCGGGCGCCGGGCGCCGCCGAACGCAGCCCGGCCAGGGCAGGCAGCAGGACTGTCGATTCGCTGTAGTCGGATGCGGCAACGCGCCAGGTATGACTGGACCCGGCCGGATCGAAGGGGCTGGCGGGCGACACCGCGCGATCCAGCGCAGCCAGTGCCTGCCGCAACGGTTCGCGTAGCTCCTCGGCCCTGGCGGTGGGGCGCATCCCGCGTGGCCCCGGCAGCAGCAATGGATCCGCGAAGATATCCCTGAGCTTGGCGAGATGGACGCTGACCGATGGCTGGGAGAAATTCAGGCGTTGCGCGGCGCGCGTCACGTTGTGCTCCGAGAGCAGGACATCAAGCGTCACCAGCAGGTTGAGGTCCAGCCGTCGCAGATTATTCATCGTAATACCTGGAATATTGATTATTCATTTCCAATATACCTGACAAAGGCCTACCTTGCGATCTTCCAGCAACGGAGGCTACTGCCATGAATGTTCTGCTCGTCTATGCCCATCCCGAACCCAGGTCGCTGAATGGCTCGCTCAAGGATTTCTCGGTCAGGCGACTTGAGGATGCCGGGCACCTCGTCCAGGTGTCGGATCTGTACGCAATGAAGTGGAAGGCATCGCTTGACGCGGCCGACAGCATGGACGGGCAGGGCGATGCCCGCTTTGACCCGGCCCTCGATTCCAGGCGCGCATTCGAGAATGGCCGGCAGAGCGAAGACATCGCGCTCGAACAGGACAAGCTGCGGTGGGCGGATGCCGTCATTCTGCAATTCCCCCTGTGGTGGTTTTCGATGCCCGCCATCCTGAAGGGCTGGGTGGAGCGCACCTATGCGTACGGCTTCGGCTATGGCGTGGGCGAGCACTCCGACGCCCGCTGGGGCGACCGCTACGGGGAAGGCACGCTGGCCGGAAAACGGGCGATGCTGATCGTCACGGCGGGCGGATGGGAGTCTCACTACGGCCCGCGCGGTATCAATGGCCCGATGGATGATGTGTTGTTCCCCATTCAGCATGGAGTGCTGTACTACCCCGGCTTCGACGTCCTGCCACCGTTCGTGGTCTACCGGACAAGCCGGATGGACGAAGCCCGGTTCGCAGGGATCCGCGACGCGCTAGGGCAACGTCTGGACGATCTCTGGAAGACCGCGCCGATACCATTTCGCCCGCAGAACGCGGGCGCATACGACATCCCGGAACTCACGCTGCGACCGGATATTTCACCCGATCGGTCCGGCTTCGCGGCGCACCTCGCATAGCGCTTGCCGACGCGTCAGCGTTCCGGCCGGGGGCGTCCCGGCCGGCTGGCTGGCATTCCAGACGCCGGAACCGGCGCAAAGTGCTTGACTCGTTGTGTCGCGTTCCTGTGGGACTGCGCGGGCGAACGTGACGGGATTGTAATGAGTTGGTCAGGAAGAGGTCAGTGGGCGAAACCAATACTGGGTACAGCTTTTCATCATCTCGATAAAAGCGCCGCGGCTCCGGCGGTACCGGGCGATCCCTACTGATAGAGGTAAATCATCATGAAAGCACTCGTTCGCACCGTACTGATTTCCTGCGCCCTGGCGGTGCCGGCCCTGTCCTTCGCGCAAAGCGTGCAGGCGCCCCTGACCCGCGCCGAAGTGCGCGCCGATCTGATCCGGCTGGAACAGGCAGGCTACCGGCCGGGCGGCGGCGACGACCCGACCTATCCCCAGGACATCCAGGCCGCCGAAGCCAAGGTGCAGGCAGAAGATGCGGCGGCGGCCAGGACGGCGGCAAACACGCAACCGCAGGCGCAGAGCCATCTGCAGGCGAACGCCAGCATGCGGATGAGCGCCGGCCAGCCGCGCATCGATGCCGTGCGCAACCCCTTCTATTACGGCGCGTAATGCGCCGGCACAAGTGCTGCCAGCATGCGCCGGCGACGGCGGGCGGGTCGTGAACATCCCGCCGGGCTGGCAGCCGCGCCGCCTTCCCCGGCATCGCCGCGCATGCGCGCCGAGGGTCCTGACACCTTCGTATAGGACGCCGAGACTTCGGGCTGGCCCGGGCGCGGCCGGCTCAGATCCCGGTCATACGGACAAGCTGTCCTGCGTGCGCCGGCATCATCCGAAGGTATCGGGAGATGCAACCAGGGTGCGCCGGGGCAGTCCGTTGGTAGGTATTGGCCCCGGGATCTTGCCGGCTTAGATTTCATTCGCGGCTGCGGTGTGCATGTCCGTTTTCCCAGTCATCGTCCAAAGGAGTCTCACGTGAAAATTTCGTCTCATGTCGCATCGGTCCTGGCAGTGTCCGCTTGCTTCCTTGCATCGGCCAGCGCAATGGCACAGGATGCCAGGACGCCCCACGCGCCGGTCAGGAATATCGTTCTGGTCCACGGTGCCTGGGTGGATGGGTCTGGCTGGAAGCCGGTCTATGACATCCTGACAAAGGACGGCTTCCACGTCAGCCTGGTGCAGGAACCGTTGACCTCGCTTGAAGACGATGTCGCGGCGGCCAAGCGTGTCCTCGACCTGCAGAACGGGCCGACGATCCTGGTGGGCCACAGCTATGGCGGCTCGGTCATCACCGAAGCCGGGGTGCACCCGAACGTGGCCGGACTGGTCTACGTCGCCGCGCATGCGCCGGATGTCGGCGAGGACGAGGCGGCGCTTGGCAAAGGCAAGCCCAGCTTCACGTCGAAACAGGCCGGCGCCATCGGCAAGACCGACGACGGCTACACGTACCTGAACCCGGCTGTCTTTGCGAAGGACTTCGCTGCGGATCTGCCGCGCAAGACGGCCGAGTTCGAAGCACACGCCCAGATCCTGACGGCCGCCAAGGTCTTCGGCGCGCCGATGACCGCGGCCGCGTGGAAGACCAAGCCGAGCTGGGGCATCGTGGCCGCCGACGACAAGATCATCAATCCGGATCTGGAGCGCTGGTATTACACGCGTGCGCAGAGCCACATGACGGTCATCGCCGGCGCGAGCCACTCGGTGTATGAGTCGCGCCCGAAGGAAGTCGCCGCTGTCATCGAGGAGGCGGCCAGGCACGCCGCGCTGTGATCCCCGGGGACGGAGCCATCGACAGCCTGCAGATGCGACCATGAGGTCCGGGCGCGTGGCCGCTTTCTGCGCGATCGCCCTGAAGCCATCGAATTCGGCCGTCCCTATTTCGCCGGAGCGGACCGGCTCGCCGATGTGCCTTCTTCCATGCATGGCCCCGGCTCCACGCCATCAGCGATCTGTGGCCTATACGTACATATGATTCCACCCGGCAACCGCGGCACATAAGATGCTGGCAAAGGGTTGGGCGTAACCGCGATCGGTGCGCCAGCCCGATGCTCAGCCAGGTCGAGGTAGTCGCTTGTACAACAATCAGAGCTTGCAAAGGAAGGAAATCGCCCCGCTTTCCAGGGCTTGGGAACTGCTGGACCGCTACCGCCACCGGCTCTACCTGGCCGGCATCGGCGGTGCCCTGCTGGCCTTCCTGATGGGCTTCCTGCTGATCCGCGAGTCTCTCAAGCCGCTCGCCGAGATCGCGCACCACGCGCTGGCGGTGACGGTGGCGCGCCTGAACACCCGTCTCGACGTGCCACACGCGCCGCGCGAACTCGATGTCCTGCAGAATGCGCTCAACGCCATGCTGGGTCGTCTCGACCACGGCTTCGCGCGTTTGTCGCAATACACCGCCGACCTTGCGCATGATCTGCGCACACCCCTCGCCAACCTGCGCGGCACCGCCGAGGTGGCCCTGGCGCGCCCGCGCACGGCCGACGAATACCAGGCCGCGCTGGAATCCAACCTGGAAGAGTGCGGTCGCCTGGAGCGCATGATCAGCAACGTGCTGCTCTTGGCGCGCACCGAACATCCCGAGTTCGTGGTGCAGCAGCAGGAATTCGAAGTGCCGGCGGAGCTGGCGCGGATCGCCGACTACTTCGAAGGCGTGGCCGAGGACGCTGGCGTGAAACTGCAGGTGGGCGGCCACGCGCACCTGCGCGCCGACGTGGAACTGTTCCGCCGCGCCATTGGCAATCTGCTTGCCAACGCCATCCGCTACACCCCGCGCGGCAGCGGGATTTCGCTGTCCGCCACGACCGGCGCGCAGGTCGTGATGGTCACCGTGGCCAACGCCGGCACCCCCATCGACCGCGCCTTGCTCGAGCGCATCTTCGACCGTTTCTACTGCGTCGATCCCGCGCGCAGTTCCAGCCAGCGTGCCACCGGCTCGGCCGGCCTGGGCCTCGCCATCGTGCGCAACATCATGCATCTGCACCGTGGCAGCGTGCGCGCCGAGAGCGATGCCGCCGGCACGCGCTTCATCCTGAGCTTCCCGGCGCCGTAGCCGCCGGGTCTTGCCAGCCGCCGCCGAGCGCCTTGAGCAGCCGTACGCTGGACTGCATGCGCCGTCCCTGCACCTGGACCAGCGTGCGCTGGTGATCCAGCGCCAGGGTCTGTGTCGTGACCACGTCCAGGTAGCTGGCGGCACCGGCCTGGTAGCGGTTGTTCGTCAAGGCCAGCGAGCGCGCGGCGGCCTCGCTGGCGCGCTGTTCGCTATCGGCCTCGTGCGCCAGGCCCTGCAGCGCGGACAGATTGTCTTCCACATCCTGGAAGGCGGCTAGTACGGTCTGGCGGTATCCGGCCACGCCGGCATCATAGGCGGCGGTGGCGCCCGCCAGCTCGGCCTTGCGCCGGCCGCCGTCGAACAGCGTGCCGACCAGTTGCGGGCCAAGCGCCCAGAACAGGCTGGGCGCGCCCAGCCATGGCGCGAAGAAGGAGCTTTCCAGTCCGGCGCCGGCCGACAGCGCGAGAGTGGGAAAGAAGGCGGCGTGGGCTTCGCCGATTCTGGCGTTGGCCGCCGCCACGCGGCGCTCGGCGCCAGCGATGTCGGGCCGGCGCTGCAGCAGTTGCGATGGCAGCCCCACCGGAATGTCGGGCACGCGCAGCGGGCCGGCCTGCGGCGGCAACGAGAAGCTCGATGCCGGCGTTCCGGTGAGCGCGGCAATGGCGTGTTCCAGCGTCTGGCGCTGGATCGCGAGCTCGTCGGCCTGGCTGCGCGTACCCTCCACCTGCAACTGGGCCTGGGCTACCGCGGCGTCGTCTGCCGCGCCGATGCGCTCCTGCGACTGCACCATCGCCAGCGCGGCGGTGTAGGCCTGCAGGGAGGCATCGAGCAACTGCCTTTGCAGGTCCAGGGCGCGCAGGCCGAAGTAGTCGACTGCCAGTTCACTGCTGACTGCCAGTCGCATCGCCTCCAGGTCTGCCTGGCTTGCCTGTGCGTCGGCATGAGCCGCATCGGTGGCGCTGGCCACGCGACCGAACAGATCGGGCTCCCACGAAGCGGACAGCGCGGTGCTGTAGTCGTTGACGGTCTTGCCGGCAAGCGAGTGCCCCAGTACGTTCTGCGAAGTGCGCGCGCGTGCCACGGCTACGCCGGCGGCGACCTGGGGGAAGAAGGCGGCACGCTGTACGTTCACCATGGCGCGGGCCTGCTGCAGCCGCGCCGCGGCCTGCTTCAGGTTCTGGTTGGAGACCTGGACCCTGTCCTCCAGCGCATCGAGGCCGGGTTCCTGGAACACGGCCCACCAGCTTCCGCGCGCAACCATGTCGGCCGGCACCGCCACCGCCCAGCCCTTGTCCGCGCCCGCGGCACCTGAGAAATGCGCCGGCACGGCGGTTGCGGGCGGATGGTAGACCGGTGCCGAGGCACAGCCGGCCAGGGCGCATATCACGCAGGCAGCGATGGCCTCGCGCGCCAGGCGCCACGAACGCGGTGCGCGCGACGGCATTGATGATGTCTTCATGGCGCTCTCCCTGGTCCCTGTCGCCGGGCGGCGGCGACCGCCGCTGCCTTGGCTGGCGGCATCGCCGCGGGCGTTGCCGTATCCGTGGCGCCGGCGGCGACGACATGCACCGCCTCGCCCGCGCCGATGGCGTCGCCCGGGTTGTTGATGACGCGATCCGTGCCGCTGATGCCCGCCACGACTTCGACATAGGTGCCAAAGTCGCGCCCGAGCGTGACGCTGCGCAGCGCAACCTTGTTGTCGCTGCCGGCAATCGCGACGATGACGCCCGCGGGCCGGAACAGCAGCGCGCTGACTGGCAGCTGAAGGGCCGGCATGGCCGATCGCAGCATCAGGTGGGCCTCGGCGAAGGCGCCGGGCAGCAAGGTGCCGTCAGCGTTGTCGACATCCACTTCGGCGCGCAGCGTGCGCGTAGCCGGATCGAGCGAATCGGTGGTGCGTGCCACGCGCGCGGCAAAGCGGCGGCCGGGATAGTCCTGCACGGTCAGGTAGGCCGGCGTCTGCGGCGTCACGGCGGCCGCGGCGGATTGCGGCACGTCGACGAACACGCGCAGGGTCTGGGTCTGCTGAATATGGAACAGCTCGCCCTGGGCACCGGCCACGCCCGGAGTGCCGCTGGCCGTGACCAGGGCCCCCACGTCCACGCGGCGGGCGGTGATCACGCCATCGAATGGCGCCTTGACTTGCTCGTAGGAGACCAGCTCCTGCAACCGCGCCACATTGGCCCGGGCCGAGGCCAGCAGCGCGCCCCTGGTGGCCAGGTCGGCCTGCTTGGTGTCGGCGTCCTGCCGGGAGACCGAGTGGGTCTGCACCATCTCTTGCCAGCGCTGCGCGGTGACCTTGGCCAGGTCCAGGGCGGCCTGCGCCGAGGCCAGGTCCGCCACCGCCTGCCGCAGCTGCGCGTCCAGCTCTGGCGTGCGGATCACCGCCAGTAACTGGCCGGCCTTGACGCGAGCGCCGATGTCGGCATACCAGCGGTCGACAAAGCCGCTGGTGCGCGCGTAGATGGCGGCGTCGGCATACGGCATCACCGAGCCTGGCAACAGCAGCGCCTGCTCGGCGGGCGCCGGGTGCGGCGTCACCACCGACACGTCGACGGCATTCTGTGCGGTGACCTGGCGCGCCAGCACGGTGCCGGCGCGCAGCCGTGGCACGATGCCGGCCGCCAGCAGCAACGCCACCCCACCGGCCAGCAGCGTGGGTGCCAGCCACGCGCGCCGGCGGGATGCGGTTTGGGGCGGGCAGCCCTCGTTTGGCGTGTTCATGAAGACTCCTTGGATTGCTGTTGGGGCGTAGCGGTGAGCGCGGTGCCAGCGCCGGCGACAGGCCCGGCCGCCGGCGCGCCTTTGCGCCTGGCCAGCCAGGCATGCACCGCGCCAAATACCACTGGTACGAACATGAGCGTGGACACGGTTCCGAATGCCAGCCCGCCGATGACGGCGCGGCCGAGCGGGGCGTTCTGCTCGCCGCCGTCGCCAAGGCCCAGCGCCATCGGGAGCATCCCGATCAGCATGGCCAGCGCGGTCATTAGCACCGGCCGGAAGCGGGCGAAGCCGGCGTGCAGGGCGGCCTCGGGCGGGGCCATGCCGCCCTGCATCGCGTCCCGCGCCGCGTTGATCACCAGGATGCTGTTGGCGGTGGCAATGCCGATGCACAGGATGGTGCCGGTCAGCGCCGGCACGCTCAGCGTGGTGCCGGTGGAGAACAGCATCCAGGCGATGCCCGCCAGCGACGCCGGCAACCCGCTGACGATGACGAACGGATCGATCCACGACTGGAAGTTCACCACCATCAGCAGGTAGACCAGTACAACCGCCAGCACCAGCCCGGTGCCGAGCCCGCGATAGGATTCCCGCATCGACTGAACCTGTCCCCGCAGCACGATGGAAGAGCCGGGCGGCAACTGCGCGCGGGCGGCATCCACCAGCCGGCTCGCGTCGGCGGCGACGCCGCCGAGGTCGCGTCCCTGCACGGAGGCGAAGATGTCGAGCACCGGCTGCACGTTGTAGTGCGAGACCACCGCCTGCTGCGAGCTGCGCGACATGGTGCCGAGCGTGCCGAGCGTGCCGAGCTGGCTCTGCGCGCCGGTGCCGGCGGCGCTGTTGCCCACAGGCAGGTTTGCCAGCGTCTGCAGCGAATGGATGTCGTACTGCGGCACCTCGGTCAGCAGCGGATAGCTGACGCCGTTCTTGGGGTCCAGCCAGAAATTGGGCGTGGTCTGCGCGCTGCCGGAAAGGGAAATCAGCAGGTTCTGCGCCACGTCATGCTGGGTCAGGCCCGCCTGCAGCGCCTTGGTGCGGTCGACGTTGATGTCCAAGGTGGGCGCGTCCGCCGGTTGCTGGATGCGCGCATCGACCAGTCCACGCACGCTGCGCAGCTGCGACAGCAGGCGGTTGGCGACGACGCGATTCTCGTCGACGCGGCTCCCAACGATCTGGATGTCGATCGGCGCGGGCAGGCCGAAATTGAGGATCTGGCTGACGATGTCGGCCGGCAGGAAAGAGAAGGTGACGCCCGGGAAGGCCGCGGTAAGCCGGTTGCGCAGCATCGCGACGTAGTCCGCGGTGGGGCGGTGGCCCGGCTTGAGGCTGATCATCACGTCGGCGTCTTCCGGGCCGATGGGGTCGGAGGTGTCGTAGGTCAGGTTGATGCCACTGACCGGCACGCCGATATTGTCGAGGACGCCGCCGCGCTCGCCGGGCGGGATCGCGTCCCTGATGCGGCTCTCGACCTGATCGGTCAGCGCCGCGGTCTGCTCGATGCGCGTACCCGTCGGCGCGCGCAGGTGCAGGCGGATCTCGCCGGCGTCGACAGCGGGAAAGAAGTCACTCCCGATGAACGGCAGCAGCGCCAGCGAGCCCAGGCAGAACAGCAGGCACAGCGCCACGAAACGGCCCCGCTGCGCCATGGCCCACGACAAGGCGGCGCGATAGCGCTTGCGCAGCACCTCGAAACGCCGCTCGAAGCGCTGCTGGAGCCGTGCGAGAGCGGCGAAGCGGCCGTGGGGCCGGGCGTCGCCCGCGGCGCGCGCGCGCAGCAGGTACATCGCCAGCGTCGGTATCAGGGTGCGCGAGAAAAAGTAGGAGGCGCACATGGCGAACACCACCGCTTCGGCCAGCGGCACGAACAGGTAGCGCGCCACGCCGGACAGCAGGAACATCGGCACGAACACGATGCAGATCGACAGCGTGGAGACGAAGGTGGGCACGGCAATCTCGCCGGAGCCGTTGAGGATGGCGTCGTGCAATGGCTCGCCGTTCTCGATGTGGTGGGTGATGTTCTCTATGGCCACGGTGGCATCGTCGACCAGGATGCCCACCGCCAGCGCCAGGCCGCCCAGCGTCATGATGTTGATCGTCTGGCCCAGCGCGGAGAGCGCGGTCAAGGAAGTCAGCACCGCGAGCGGGATCGACACGGCGATGATTAGCGTGGCACGCCAGCTGCCCAGGAACAGCAGGATCATGGCGGCGGTCAGGCTGGCGGCGATCAGCGCTTCGCGCACCACGCCGGAGATCGCGGCGGTGACGAACACCGACTGGTCCGACAGCGTGCTGATATGCAGCGAAGGTGGCAGGGCGGCGCCGATCTGCGGAAGCATGGCCTTGACCCGGCTGATGATGTCCAGCGTCGAAGCGCTGCCGGTCTTCTCCACCTGCAGCAATGCGGCGCGCTTGCCGTCGCTGCGCACGATATTCGTTTGCGGCGCGTAGCCGTCGCGCACATGGGCCACGTCGCGCACGTAGATCACATTGCCGCCGACGCTCTTGACCGGCAGGTCGTTGAGCGCGTCCACGGTATCCGTGCTGCCGTTCATGCGCACGTTGTACTCACGCTCGCCCATTTTCGCGGTGCCGCCCGGCAGCGTGAGGTTCTGCGCGTTGACGGCGCTCACCACGTCCGCCGGCGTCAGGCCCTTGGCCTGCAGCGCGGCGGGATCGATGTCGATCATGATCTGGCGGACCTTGCCACCGAAGGGCAGGGGCACGGCGGCGCCCTGCACGGTGGCGAGCTGGGTGCGGATGAAGCTGTTGCCCAGGTCGTAGAGTTTCTGCTCCGGCAGCGTGTTGCTCGACAGGCCGAGTTCCAGCACCGGTACGGTCGAGGCGTTGTAGCTGATGATGTTGGGCGGCAGCGTGCCGGGCGGCAGGATGCGCAGGATCGAGGCCGAATTGGCGGCCGCCTCGGCGATTGCACGGTTGATGTCGGCGCCGGGATGGAAGAAGACCTTGACCACCGACACGCCGTTCAGCGATTGCGATTCGATGTGCTCAATGTCCTCCACGTCGGTGGTCAGCGCGCGCTCGTAGCTGGAGGTGATGCGGTGTGCCATGTCCTCGGCAGAGAAGCCGTTGTAGGACCACACGATGCTGACCACCGGGATATTGATGTCGGGAAAGATATCGGTCGGCGTGCGTTCGATGGCCAGTGGGCCCAGTACAAGCAGCAGCAGCGCGAGCACGATGAACGTATAGGGTCGCCGCAAGGCGAGTTTGACGATCCACATGGTTGGTTCCGGGCGAGAGATCGAAGGGAGGCTGCCTTCGATCGATAGGCGGGCAGCGCTTGGTGATGTCGCCAGTGTGGTGGCTGCGCATTTACCCGGTCCTGACCAATGCATTACGGAATTGTCATGTTGCGCGGGCGGCGCAGGCAGGATCACTCGGCGCGCACGGATGCCACGGATGCCATCGAGGCCAAGGTGACAAGCTTGTCATCAATTGGTCAGCCTGAGGTCACCGGGCGAGACCAACAATGGTTACAACTTGTCCGTCATCCCGACGCAAGTTCCACAACCGCCACGCGCAAGCGGGCCATCCCGTCGAAACACCGGAACACCGGAACACCGAAAGAGGTAACCATCATGAAAGCACTGATCCAAGCCGTACTGCTCGCCTGCACCCTGACAGTCCCGGCACTGTCGTTCGCCCAGAGCGTGCAGGGCCCCGTGACCCGCGCCGAAGTGCGCGCCGACCTGATCCGCCTGGAGCAGGCCGGTTACAGCCCGCACGGCGACGACGCGAACTATCCGCAGGATCTGCAGGCGGCCGAGGCCAAGGTGGCGGCCGAGACCGGCAGCGCAAGCACGGGCACCCCGATGCACGCGCAAGCGCAAGGCCAGGCGCGCCTGCACGCGTCGCTAGGCACGCCCGCTATCGACCAGGTGCGCAACGCCTTCCAGTTCGGCGCATGAGCGCCGCACGCTCGTGCGCGCCGCGCGCCCCGCTTGCCGCCACGCGCGGCAGGGCCGCGGTGCCGGTGCATGCGCTGGAGCGATACGCCAGTCTCCAGCGCTATTGCGCCGCTGCTGGAGTGCGCTGCGAGCAGGGTGGGCCGATGCGCCGCTCACCCGCAGTGCGAATCTGCAATGACCAGGCATGCGGGAAAAATTTCCTGCCGGGAACCTAGCAGAATCCTGATAACGGGCTACGCCCCGCACAAGCCGGAGATCACACCAGCTTTGTGCCGGGCCCGGGCCGCCATCGGTAGGAACTCGTATACAACGCACGAACTCGTGCCGCGCACGGAAAGGATTGGCTATGACTGACAACGTTGGAGGCCCCTTGGGGCAAAAACCCAAGCTGAGCGCCGGTGCGGTGGCGATCCGATATGGCGGCATCGGGGTGGCGACACTCGTGCTCGCCGGCGCCTTCGCCTATGCGGGCGGCTGGCTCTCACCGGATCGCCTTACGCAGGACAAGGTCGTTTCCGGCTTCGAAGCGGCGAACGGAAAGCACGCAGGGTTCCGTCGCAATCATGCGAAGGGCCTCTGCGCGACAGGCTGGTTCGATAGCAACGGTTCGGGATCAGCGCTTTCCCAGGCCAGGCTGCTAGCCCGCGGGCGCGTGCCCGTGGTCGGGCGAATCGCCTTCGCCGGCGGCATGCCATTCGTTGCCGATGGACCCAGTCTCGTGCGAAGCCTTGCTCTGCAATTCAAGCCCGACGGTGGACAGGAATGGCGCACGGCGATGGTGGATATCCCCGTTTTTCCCTTCAGCACGGTGCAGGCGTTCTACGATCAGATGATGGCGTCGATTCCCGATCCGAAAACCGGCAAGCCCGACCCTGAGAAGGCGAAAGCGTTTGCTGCGGCTCACCCGGATTTCGTGGCTGCCGTCGGCATCGTGGGCCATCGCGCCGTCTCGTCTGGTTTCTCGAACAGCACCTATAACGCACTGGATACCTTCCTGTTCGTGGACAGGGCGGGCATCCCGGTACCGGTTCGCTGGTCCGCCGAGCCTGTCCAGCCATTCGCGCCGGTCGGCAAGCAGCAGGGCGCCGATCCGAACTACCTGTTCGACGCGCTGATCTCGGAGGTGGCTCAGCATCCCGTGCAGTGGAAGATGGTGGTGACCGTCGGCCAGCCGGGAGACCCCGTCAACCCCGACAAGGCGTGGCCCGATGGCCGGCAGAAGGTCGACATTGGCACGGTCACGCTCGACAAGGTGTCGAGCGAAGACAGTGGTACCTGCACCGACATCAATTTCGATCCAACGATCTTGCCGGCCGGAATCGAAACGTCCGCCGACGACATCCCGAGCGCCCGCTCTGCAGCCTATTCGCGTTCCTTCACCGTTCGCGAGAACGAGCGTCGCGAGAAGCCGACCAGCGCAGTCACACCGCAAGAAGTGAATGCAGGAGCAAAATCATGAGAACCACCATCCAAGGCTTCTCGGCGCCGTCGCGGATCCTTCACTGGCTGATGGCAGCGCTGATCCTGGCCATGTTGTTCATCGGCATCGGCATGGTAGCGACCGTCTCCGGCCGCTATGCCTTGCTACTGTCGATTCACAAGCCGCTCGGCGTTGCCATCCTGGTGCTCGCGGCAGTACGCCTGGTGAACCTCCTGATCAACCCGCCCCCGCCGCTGCCGGCCGCGCTTTCGCCGCTCCAGCGTCTGGCGGCACGGGCTTCGCATGCCATGCTCTATGTCCTGATGTTCGCGATACCGCTGATCGGTTGGGGCATGCTCTCGGCGGGCGGCTACCCGATCGCGCTCTATGGGCAAGCACAACTGCCGCCCATCCTGCCGCACAGCGCCGCCTTGTATGCGACGCTGCGCAATGCGCACACCATGCTTGCATTCTTGCTGTTCGCAACCGTTCTGGTTCACTTCGCCGCGGCGCTGTATCACGGGCTGATCCGGCGCGACGGTGTACTGGAAGGCATGACTACCTGGAAGCCTCAGCGATAGTCGCGCCAACCCTCCTTGCAGCTACCACGTGAGAATGGCGAGCGTTCCCGAATCAGGGGCTCGCCGCTCGCGCCGCGGGCGTGCAGATTCCTCGCTGGTCGTGGCGCTGGCTTGGTCTCGTCAGGGACGATGGGTGCTGCCCCGACGTATCGGAGGCGATGATCGGCTTCGCGATGGGTGGATTGCCGCTGGGCAGGATCACATGCCGTCAGAGCCGTACCCAGAGCGCGACGACGACGGCCATCGCGCAACTTGCGGCACAGATTCCGATCCAGGCCACTGCCAGCAGGACGTCGCGCGGCTTGTCGATGTTGAAGGTGTAGCCGTACTTGTCGCCGCTGTGGGTGCTGGTGCGCGGATCGCTGGCGTTGGCCAGGGTAGCGGACAGGATGCTGGCGCCGATGAGGCCGGCCGCGGCAAGGAGGCGTTTGTCGCGAGTGGTCATGATGTTCTCCAGTCGGGTAGCAGGATGGTGCCGGCGCGGAGGTCCGGCGGGTAAGGCGCGGCGTTGCGCAACACAGCTTGCTTCGCGGATCTGCCTGCTTCTACAACTCGGCTGGAACAGGGAGCGCCTGGCATTCGGGTGTGTCGAGCAGGCTTGCTTTGCCTTGCTGGAAGAATAGATTGGTCCTTGCGTGTGCGCACTCGTGCATGGGTTCGTTGTACTAACGCATTGGTAGCGGCAAGTCATCCTTTGGTTTAGGTGTGGCCGCGATAGGCCATCGCTACCCGCCGATGACCTGTGCGGAATCGGCAAAGCACCTGTACCCGCGCCGTGGCCTGGGCCAGGCGAAGGCGGTGCATGGAGCCGGCAGCCAGCGCGTAGCCAGCGCAGCTTGCCACTGCGTGGCGTTCGTCGGGCCACCGCGGTGGCATCGAGCACTGCCGCCAGGATCATGGCCTCGGCATTGCACGGCCGCGGGCGGCGTGGCGCACGGTGTCGCGCAATTCACGCAGCCGTACGCGCGAATGCGGCTTTCATCTTCCAGCTATGGGGGGTCTCGCCGAAGAAGCGCTTGAACACGGTGGTGAAGTGCGATTGCGAGCGCAAGCCGCAGCTCAGCGCAACGTCGAGGATGTTCTGGGAATCGGGGGGCAGGGCCCGGATTCCCGGGGAACGCGCGCGCGCTGACTGCCCGCACGCCCCCGGGATTGGCCGGGTTGCCTATTGCAGCGTGATATGTTTCTCGGTGACGACCTTGGCCCAGCGGTCCGCGTCCTTGCGGATCTGCGCATCGAACGCGGCGGGCGCGGTGCCGCTCGGCTCGGTGCCCAGCTCCAGCAGCTTGGACTTGACCTCGGGCAGGGCGACTGCCTTCGCGACCTCGGCGCTGAGGCGGTTGACCACCGCGTCCGGCGTGCCCGCCGGGGCAAACAGGCCGAACCAGCCTACGTCGGCAAACTGCGGATAGCCTTGCTCGACGAAGGTAGGCACGCTTTCGAGGCCTTTCCATCGGCGTGGACCGGTCACGCCGATGGCGCGGACGGTGCCGGCCTGGACATGTGGCTTGATCGCGAGCGGGTCGACGAACAGGCCATTGATCTGCCCGCCGATCAGGTCCTGGATCGCGGGCGCCGAACCTTTGTAGGGTACGTGCATCATGTCGAGCCCGGTGGCGGAAGCCAGCAGTTCGCCCCAGAGGTGCGAGCCGGTGCCGGCGCCGAAGGAACCGAAATTGAGCTTGGTGGACGCAGCCTTGCCATAGGCCACGTAGCTTTTCAGGTCGGTCACCGGCAGCTTGCGGTCGACCACGAACACGACCGGCGATGCGGCGATTTCCGCCACGCCCCTGAAGCTCTTGATGGCGTCATAGGGCAGGTCCTTGAACAGCGCCGGCTGGATGCTGTGCGCCGAGTTGTTCATCAGCAAGGTGTAGCCATCCGGCGCGGCCTTCGACGCGATCGAGTAGCCCACTATGGTCTGCCCTCCCGGGCGGTTGTCCACCACGACCGGCTGCCCCATCTGCCGCGACAGGGCCGCGCCGAGGGTCCGGGCGATGATGTCGGTCCCGCCGCCGGCGGCATAGGGCACGATGATGCGGATCGGATGCGTGGGGAAATCCGCGGGCTTCCCGGCGCGCGCGGGGTGGGGCGCCAGCATCAGCAAGCTGGCGGCCCCGGCCGCGAGGTACGCGGCCGTGTTGGACCTGGTCATGGTTGTCTCCTGTTTTTTTTCGATCTACTCGTTTTTCGATCTACTCGTACACCACCGAGTACTTGATGGTCAGCGTGGCGAAGGCCGCGTCGATGGTCGACATGGCGGCATTGCGCTCGGCCGGGCCCATGGCGGCGGGCAGGACCAGGGTCGAAGTCAGTCCCAGGTCGCCGCGATCCTCGACACGGATGTCCTGCACCGGTACCGGCGCGTCGCTTGCGGCATCCGCGAGCATCTGTTGCTGGGCGCGCCGGATGGCGTCGCCGCGCAGGACATTCTTCTGGATCTTGCCGACCGCTGTCTTTGGAATCACGTCGACCAGGTAGAACTGCTTGGGCACAGCGGCGCGCTCGGGAATCACTTCATAGGCATAGTGCTTCAGGCGGCCGAGCGGGTAGTCGCTGCCCGGCTTGAGCGCGATGTAGGCAACCGGCAGTTCGCCGGCATGCGCGTCCGGGATGCCGATCGCGGCGGCATCGAACACCGCCGGATGGCGATAGAGCGCCTCCTCGATCATGCGCGGATCGATGTTGTTGCCTCCACGGATGATCAGGTCCTTGGCCCGGCCGGTCAGCCAGAAGTAGCCTTCCTGATCCCGGTAGCCGAGATCGCCGGTGTTGAACCAGCCGCCCTCGAACCAGATACCACGGTTGTGCTTCGGATCGAGATAGCCGGCAAAGATGTTGGGGCCGCGCACGATCACCACGCCGGGCTCGCCGGGCTCGCAATCGCGCACGATGCGGTTATCGGCCACCTTGACCGCCTTCATCTGCTGGTAGGCCTTGCGAAATCCGATCGAGCCCGTGCGCGCCTCGCCGTAGCGCGGGTTGCAGGCGCTCAGCGCGGTGCCTTCGGTCAGGCCGTAGCCTTCCATGATGACCGAGCCGGTCTTCTTGCCGAAGGCCTCGGCGATCGCGGTCGACAGCGGCGCCGTGCCGCAGGTCGCGGCCTGCAGCGAACTGATGTCGGCACCGTCGATCGGGATGTTCAGCAGCATGTTGACCACGCTTGGCACCATGCTGATGGTGGTGACGCGGAAGCGCTCGATGATGCGCCAGATGTTGCGGATCACCGAAGGGTCGCGCCAGCCGCCGGAGGTCAGCATGACTACCGAGGCCCCGCGCGCCAGCGGCATCAGGCAGTTGGTCAGCACGCCCGTGACATGGAACATCGGCACGCCGCAGACGCGCACGTCCTCGGGCTGGACGTCATATTGCATGCCGCTGACCCAGGCCATGAAGACCTCGTTGCCATGGGTGTGGAGAGCGAGCTTGGGTGTGCCCGTGGTCCCGCCGGTATGGAACATCGAAGCGGTGTCCGCGGGAGCGATCCGCCGCCCGCTGTCGAGCGACTCGGCGCTCAGGCGCGGCAGCTCGGCCAGGAGGTCGACGATGCCGTCCTCACTTGCGGGACCGCCGCCTGCCTTGATCCAGTGCCGGACTTCGGGCAGGTCCTGCCGGATCAGCATGGCTTTGTTCCATGCCTCGATATCCGCGTCGGGGCCGTAGACAATCACGGCCTTCGCCCCCGCATTGCTCAGCAGGGCACGGATGATCTCCGGCTCCAGCATCCAGTTGACGGGGCAGGCGATGCCGGCGGCCTCGCTGCCCCAGATTGCGTATTGCGACTCCGGCGCTACTGGCATGAGAATGCCGATCACGTCGGTCGGGCCGATCCCGAGCGAATGCAGCAGGTTGGCGGTCTGGGTGATGCGCCCGAACAGCTGCCCGTGGGTGACCGTGGTGGCGCGGTCCAGCTCGTCACCCGAGGCGAAGTGGTACAACGCCGGGGCGTCGGGCGCGCGATCGCGCGCCAGGCGCAGCAGATCGTAGGTGCTGTCGGGCAGCTTGCGCCCGGCCAGCGGCGTCTGCTCGAAGCGCTCGATGTCGGCCAGGGTCGCGACCTGCAGGCGGGGATGGTAGATATCCTGCGCCGGGTCCGCGGCGCCAGGCGCGTGCGCGCCGGCGGCGGTTGCCAAGGTTGCTTGCGTCATGATCAGGATCCCCGGTAGGCCGGACGGCGCCTGTTCAGGAAAGCGTCGCCGCCTTCGTGCATGTCATCGGTGCTGAAGAGCGTGGCGAAGGCGAGCTGTTCCATCATCAGCGCCGTGTCCAGGTTCGTGTCCTGTCCGTTGTTGATCATCAGCTTGGCCATGGCGATGGAGTGCGGCGACTTCTCCGCGATGCGGTGCACGTAGGCCTTGGCCTCCTCGAGCAACTGCGCGGCGGGCACCACCTTGTTGACCAGGCCGATGCGGTAGGCCTCGTCGGGCTTGATGATCTCGCCGGTGAAGATCATTTCCTTGGCGCGCGTTGCGCCGACCAGCCGGACCAGGCGCTGGGTGCCTCCGCGCCCCGGGATCAGGCCGACATTGGTTTCGGTCTGCCCCATCAGGGCATTGTCGGCGGCCACGCGCAGATCGCAGGCCATGGCCAGTTCCAGGCCGCCGCCGAAACAGGGTCCGGCAATGGCCGCCACCACCGGTATGGTGCTGTGATGGATCAGCGCCCACAGGTCAGACGAGCCGCTGGTGGGGCCGAACGCGTCGATCGGGCGGCGCTTGAGCATCTCGACGAGGTCGCCCCCCGAGACGAATGCCTTGGTGCCGCCCCACAGGACGATGCCGCGGATTGTCTTGTCGGCCATCAGCGACGACATCGCCGCGTAGATGTCATTGCGCAGCGCGCCGTTGAGGGCGTTGTACTTCTCGAGCCGGTTCATCGTGACGATGCCGCAGCTGCCATCCCGGTCGACGAACACGGTGTCGTATTCGGTGATGCCGGTGCTCGGGTTCTTGGTCATGTTGCTGTCTCCTGGCTTGTTGGCGCTTCTTAGTGGATGAATTCGAACAGGCCGGCGGCACCCATGCCGCCTGCCGCGCACATGGTCACCACGCCGTACTTCGCCTTGCGGCGGCGCCCCTCCAGCAGCAGGTGGCCAACCTGGCGCGCGCCGGTCATGCCATAGGGATGGCCGATCGCAATCGCGCCACCGTTGACGTTGACGCGTTCCTCGGGCAGCCCCAGCTGGTCGATGCAGTACAGCGCCTGGCAGCCAAAGGCCTCGTTGAGTTCCCACAGGTCGATATCGTCGACGGTCAGCTCGTTGCGCTCCAGCAGGCGGGGAACGGCGCGCACCGGCCCGATGCCCATTTCGTCCGGCTCCACGCCCGCGGTCGCCAGGCCGATGAAATAGCCGAGCGGCACCAGGCCGCGCCGTTCGGCTTCCTTCTCTGACATCACCACGAGCGCCGCGGCGCCGTCCGACAACTGGCTGGAATTGCCGGCGGTCACCTGGTATCCCTCGCCCTTCACCGGGGGCAGGGCGCTGAGCTTCTCCAGCGTGGTGTCGGGGCGGTTGCCTTCGTCGGCTTCGAGCAGGCATGCCTCCGAGACGGTTTGCCCGGTCGCCTTGTCGGTCACGCCCTTGGTCGTGGCAAGCGGCACGATCTCATCCTTGAACAGGCCGGCCTGCTGGGCACGGTCGGTGCGCTGCTGGCTGCGCACGGAGAAGGCGTCCGATCGTTCGCGCGACATGCCATAGCGCTTGGCCAGGATCTCGGCGGTATCGATCATGTGCAGGTACACATCCGGCCGGTGCTGGGCAAGCCAGGCTTCCTGTTGCGCCGTCTTGAGCGTCACGGGCTGCGACAGGCTGATCGATTCGACGCCGCCGGCGACCATGACCGGCACCTTGTCGATCAGTACCCGCTGCGCAGCGAAGGCGACCGCCTGGAGGCCGGACGCGCAGAAGCGCGTGAGGGTCGTCCCGCTCACCGATACCGGCAGGCCGGCGCGAATGCCGCCGGCACGGGCGACATTGCCGCCGGTGGCCGCCACCGGCTGGCCACAGCCGAAGATGATGTCTTCGACTTCGGCACCGTCGAGCCTGGCGCGCCGCACGGCATGTTCGATGGCATGCCCGGCCATGGTGGCGCCATGCGTCTGGTTGAACGCGCCGCGGCCGGCCTTGCCGATGGGGGTACGGGCGTAGGAAACGATTACTGCGCGAGACATAGACTCTCCTTGGATGGTGGCTGTCGCGGGGGATTCCCGATCCCGGTCCGCAACGAATATAGACAGTGGATACATTAAGGCGGACCGATCCGGCTGGACGCGATGCCTGGATGGCATCGGCTGGCCGCGGAAGACTGCATCGGCTCATCAGTGTATCCACTGTCTACATGCTAGTGAGCGGATCTGGAGAGGTCAAGCGCTCAGCGTCGTTGCGCGGGTTTACCTCGATCTTGCGGTGAGCAATGGACGGGGGAAGACGGCGGCCGCCGGCCGTCGGCGGCTATCGGGATGCCTGCACGGCATCCACGATTTCGCTCGACAGCGTTTCCGAGCGCGCCGCGCGGGCGAGTACCAGGCCACCGACCATCGTGGCCAGCATCAGGATCGCATCCTTGCGCGAGGACTCACTGTCATCCCCCGCGATCAGCCGGATCAGCGAGCCGACGCGGGCCTCGAATCGCTTCCGGGTCTTGGCATCGAGTCGCGAGACATCCGTGCCGAGGGCGGCGATCGCGCAGCCGCTTTCCGGATGGTCGCGGTGCTTCTTGCTCATGTAGGCTTGAAGGATGGCACGCTTGCGCTGCTTCGCCGGCGCCGCGGACGCGGCCGCATCGAGAAAGGCCATGGTCTGGTCGAAGGCAGCGTCGACCGCGTCGGCGATCAGGGCATCCTTGGAATCGAAGTGCGCGTAGAAACCGCCATGGGTCAGGCCGGCGCTCTTCATCAACTGCGCCACGCCAATGCCGTTGACGCCGTGTTCGCGAAACTGGGCCGAAGCCGCCGAGATGATCTGATTGCGGGTTTCGGCCTTGTGATCTGGCGAGTAACGCACGATGGGGACTCCGTCATGATGAAGGGCAGCGACGCCCGTTGAAATGACGGCCATCATACATTCATGATGATGATGCCGGTGAGCCGGCTGTCATCGCTGTGCAATCTATAGTATGACGGGCATCATGGAATAACCAGGCCGAAGTGACGGATGCGGTGGAGCGGCGATCGTGCCTGGCTCTTCCTAGGGTAAGCACCGAGGTGGAAGTGAATTGCATTGCTTGACGACCCCGGATCGCCTGCCTAGGATGTAGACACCGGATAGATATTGCCTGCGTCGCCGCTGGCGCCGGCCGGATACGGTTGTGGCGAGAGCCGGAGCGGCGTGGCCAACCCGGGGCGAGTGACCCGACAGCGTGGAGGAATGAGATTTGGAACTGACTGGAAGGCAAGTCATCAAGGCGCCCAGGGCGGAGGTCTGGCGGCGCCTGAACGACCCTGGCACGTTGCAGCGGTGCCTGCCGGGGTGCGAGCACTATCAGAAAGCCGAGGGCGACGCCTATGACGCGGTGATCGTTGCCGCCATCGGTCCCATCAAGGCCCGCTTCAAGGGTACCGCCCGCTTCTCCGACCGGCAGGAGGGAATCGGCTATCGCATAGAGGGAACCGGCACCGGGGGCATGGCAGGCTTCGGCAAGCTCGACGCGGATGTCCGCCTGGAGGACATCGATGGCGGCACGTCCCTGCACTATGCCGCAGTTGCACAGATGGGCGGCAAGCTGGCGCAGATCGGTTCCCGGCTGGTGGGGGCGGTCGCCAACAAGTTCCTGGCGGATTTCTTCTCCCGTTTCGAGACACTGGTGATGGAATCGGGCGAGGGTGGTGCCGCCGTGGCGGCTTCCCCGCCGCAGGGCGCGCCAGTCGCCGCGGCGCAGTGATCCGTGGCCTGCGATGAGACGGGGATGAGGAGGCAGCGTGCCGGAGGAAGCTGGTTTCTTTTTTTTCATTCTTTAGTATGATGGTCATAATTCCATAGCGTGCGGCCGCCTCGCGGGCGGCCGGCACATAAAGGAGGCAAGGTGGCGCAAGTGAAGATACACAACACCATCAATGGCGTGAGCGCAAGCACCGAGACGGAGCCGAGGCAGCTCCTGGTGCACATGCTGCGGGACGCCATGCGCCTCACCGGCGTACACATCGGCTGCGACACCTCCCAGTGCGGAGCCTGCACCGTGCTGCTCGACCAGCGCACGGCAAGGTCCTGCACGGTGCTTGCCGTGCAGACCGACGGGAGCGCGATCCACACCATCGAGGGCATGGAGGACGATCCCACGGTGAACGTGCTCAAGGCAGCCTTCAATGAATGCCACGGCCTGCAATGCGGATTCTGTACGCCAGGGATGCTGCTTGCCGCGCGCGCGCTGCTGCTGCGCGTGCACTGTCCGTCGGAGGCGCAGGTGAGGGAGGCGCTGCACGGAAACCTGTGCCGGTGCACCGGCTACCAGAATATCGTCGACGCCGTCCTGCTGGCGGCGACAAGGCTTGCGCAGGGCAATGCGGTGGCCGTTGAGGAGCATTGCCATGAGTGAAGCCCCGCAAGACGCCACGACGCGCTATATCGGCAAATCCGTCAGGCGCCGGGAAGACCGGCGCCTGATGAGCGGGCGCGGCAGGTTTACGGATGACTTCCAGTTCCCCGGGATGGTATTCGCCGCCTTTGTCCGGTCTCCCTTCGCCCATGCGGACGTCCGCCATGTCGACACGGCGCAAGCGCTCGCGCTGCCCGGCGTCGTGGGCGTATTGACCTACGCGGATATCCAGGGAAAGGTCGGCGATATCCGTCCGAACTGGGTCGTGGGGGACTCGAAAGTGCCGGCCCATCCGCCGCTTGCCGCGGGGCGGGTGCGCTACGCCGGCGAGGCTGTCGCCATGGTGCTGGCAGGCACGCGAGAACTCGCGGCCGATGCCGCCGAGCTGGTGGCGGTCGAGTACGGGGAACTGCCAGCCGTGGCCGATGCGCAGGCGGCACTGTCTGCGGGCGCGCCGCAACTCCACGCCAATGTGCCGGGCAACCTGATCGGCGTCTACCGCGTCAAGGGCGGCGACTATGACGACGCGCTCAGGCAGGCCGACCGCGTGGTGTCGATCCGCCTGGTCAACCAGCGGCTGATACCCAGCCCGCTCGAGCCGCGCGCGCTCTGCGCCAGCTATGACCCGGTCGACGAGCAGCTGACTTTCATCGTGCCTACCCAGGTGCCGCATATGTCGCGGCGCTGGCTCTCGGAAGCCCTGGGCTGGCCGGAGCACCGGATCCGGATCGTCGCGCCCGACATCGGGGGCGGGTTCGGCGCGAAGATGCACTTCTATGCCGAAGAGGTGCTGGTAGCGTTTGCGTCCAGGCATTTCGGCCGGCCGGTCAGCTGGACCGAGTCCCGCAGCGAGAGCCATGTGGCCACCACGCACGGCCGCGCCCATGTGGAATATGTCGAAGCCGCGGTCAAGGATTCCGGCAAGGTACTGGGCATCAAGGTGCAATCGTTCGCCAACCTCGGGGCCTATCTTTCCAATATGGCCACCGGTATCCCGACGGTCAACACGGCCAGCTACGTCACGGGCAACTACCAGATCAGCTCGGTCGACGTCGAGGTCAATCTCGTCACGACCAACACCACGCCGGTCGACGCCTATCGCGGCGCCGGCCGGCCGGAGGCGGCCTATATCGTCGAGCGGATGATGGATGCGGTCGCCGGTGAGCTGGATATCGATCCGGTCGAGCTCCGGCGGCGCAACCTGGTGCAGGCCGACCAGTTCCCCTATCAGCCGCATAACAATGCGCGCGGAAAATGGGATAGCGGCAACTACCAGGCGTGCCTGGACAATGCCACCGAACTGGTCGACTACACCGGCTGGCGCCTGCGCCAGGCGGAGCTGCGGCAGCAAGGCAAGTACATCGGCATTGGCGTGACCTGCTACCTGGAACTGGTGGGCATGGGCATCTCCGCCCTGTTGCTGAGGGTCGGCTTCGATCGCGGCGGGTGGGAGAGCGCCCATATCCGGGTGCACTCCGACGGCAAGGTAACGCTGTTCAGCGGATCGATGCCGCAAGGGCACGGCCATGCCACCAGCTACGCGCAGATCGTGGCCGAGGTGCTGCAACTCCCGATGGAGGACGTCGATGTCGTGCAAGGCGACACCGACCGCGTGCTCGCGGGCCACGGGACGTTCAATTCCCGCTCGATGCCGGTCGGGGGCTCGGCGGCCTACCTGGCCGCGGGCAAGATTCTCGCGAAGGCCCGCAAGATCGCCGCGATCATGCTGGAGGCGCCGGAGGAGGATGTCCGCTACGCCGACGGCCGGTTCTCGACAGCGGCGGCGGACACCACCGTTGCGTTTTCCCGGGTGGCGCGCATGGCTTATGTCGCGAGCAAGTTGCCCAGGGATGTCGAGCCCGGGCTGGAAGAACGCGTGTTCTACGAGCCCACCTCGATGGGGGCGCCCAACGGTTGCCATGCGGTGGTCGTCGAGGTGGACATCGAGACTGGCATGGTAGAGATACTCGACTACGTCGCGGTAGACGATGTGGGGGTACTGATCAATCCCATGCTCTGCCACGGCCAGATGCACGGCGGTATTGCGCAGGGCATCGGCCAGGCCCTCTTCGAGGAGGCGAGGTACGACGAGGCGGGCCAGCTTTTGTCGGGATCGCTGCTCGACTACGGCTTCCCGCGGATCGAGCAGGTTCCCCGCATGCGCACCAGTTTTCACGTCTCGCCCTCGCCGACCAATCCACTCGGGGTCAAGGGCATCGGCGAGGCCGGCTGCGTCGGCGCGCCGCCGGCGGTGGTGGCGGCGGTATGCGACGCGCTGAAGCCATTCGGCATCTCCCATCTCGATATGCCCCTGACGCCGCCCAAGATCTGGCGCGCGATCCACGAGGCCAACAGGAGCGAGGCATGATCCCGTATCCGTTCGACTATGTCAGGGCAAGCAGCCTGCCCGACGCGCTCGCACTGCTGTCAGGCGATGCGGACGCGAAGCTGGTGGCCGGAGGCCATTCGCTTCTGCCCCTGATGAAGCTGAGGCTGGCCAGGCCGTCCCTGCTGGTGGACATCGGCCGGCTGCCCGAGCTGAAGGGCGTGGAAATCCACCAGGATCACATCTCGATCGGCAGTGCCACGACCCACGCCGAACTGGAGTCGGACAGCCAGCTGAGGGCATTGGCCCCGATGTTTGCCCGGGTTGCGGGCGTCATCGCCGATCCCGCGGTGCGTAATCGCGGAACCATCGGCGGGGCGCTGGCAAACGCCGATCCGTCGGCGGACTGGCCGGCTGCCATGCTCGCGCTGGAGGCCGAAATGGAGCTGGCCGGCGCCAACGGCACGAGACGTGTGCCGGCGCACGCGTTCTTCGTGGGGTTCATGTCCTCGGCCGTGCAGCCCGACGAGATCCTCGCCCGCATCCATATTCCCATGCCGGCCGCGCTGCGGGTCGGATACCGGAAGTTCCGCCATCCATCGTCGGGCTATGCCGTGGCCGCCGCCGCCGTCGCGCTGCGGTTCGCGGGGAGCCGGTGCGTGGGCGGCACGATCGGGATCACCGGCGTCGCCGACACGGCTTTCCGGCCTTATGCCGCCGAGGCTTTGCTGGGCGCCGGCTTCACGGGCGGGGCCGATGACATGGATCGCATCGCAATGGCGGCGTTTGCCGGCGTGACGCCGCTGACGGACAGCTTTGCCGATGCAGCGTACCGGCTTCAGCTCGGCAAGGTCATGCTGAAACGGGCGCTGGCGGATGCCATGGAGATAACGGGCCCGGGTGCCTGGCAGGCGCACCGTCCGCCCGGAGATTTTGCGAAACCGACAAGCAAGGAGTCAACGGAGTGAATGCGATGAAAGCAAGAGAAGTCGTGCTGTGCCAGCCGGTTCGCACAGCCATCGGGGCCTACAACGGCGCGCTCAAGGCTACGCCTGCGACCGAGCTCGGCGCGACGGTGATCGGCGAGACCTTCCGTCGTTCTGGCCTCGACCCGGCCCTGGTCGGCAGCGTGGTGTTCGGCAACGTGGTGCAGGCAGGCAACCGGATGAATCCGGCGCGGCAGGCCGCCATCGGAGCGGGCCTGCCGGTTTCGGTGCCCGCGATGACAGTCAATCGGGTATGCGGCTCCGGCGCGCAGGCCATTGCCACGGCGGCCGACGAAATCCGCCTCGGCTATATGGACGTGGCGATCGCCGGCGGCATGGAGAACATGGACCAGGCGCCCTACCTGATGCCTGCCGCCCGCTGGGGAAGCCGCATGGGCGATGCGGCGCTGCATGACAGCATGCTGCGGGACGGCCTGGTGGATGCGTTCTCGGGCGAACACTCCGGCTGGCATACCGAGGATCTGGTGGAGCGCTGCAAGATCAGCCGCGATGAACAGGACCGCTGGGCCGAACGCTCGCAGAGCCGTTTTGCCCGCGCCCAGGCGCAAGGCCGTTTCCTCGCGCAGATCGTCGGCGTGCCGGTGAAGGCGAAGGGCGGCGCGGTGATGTTCAGCGTGGACGAGGCGAATCGCCCGGACACCACGTTCGAGGTCCTCAGCCAGCTGCGGCCGGCGTTCCGCAAGAACGGCACCATCACGGCGGGCAATGCGCCGGGGCTCAATAGCGGCGCGGCAGCCATGCTGGTCGCCGAACGTTCCGTGGCCGAGGAAAGGGGACTGGCGCCGATGGCGAGGCTGGTGGCCTATGGCGTCGGCGCCGTGGAGCCGGGCCTGTTCGGCCTCGGCCCCGTGCCGGCCGTGCGCCAGGCCCTGGAGCGTGCGCAATGGGCGCTGGGCGATATCGAGCGGATGGAAATCAACGAGGCATTCGCGGCGGTGCCGCTGGCGGTTGCCGCCGAACTGGGCCTGCCGCACGACATCATCAATGTGGATGGCGGCGCCATCGCGCACGGCCACCCCATCGGCGCGACCGGCGCGATCCTGACCACGCGGCTGCTGCACTCGATGCGCGCGGACGGGATACGCCGGGGCATCGTGACCCTGTGCATCGGCGGCGGCCAGGGCATCGCCCTCGCGGTCGAGGCCCTGGCCTGAGCAGGCAGGCGAGGTGGCGAGGCGGCGAGGGACCGCTATCAGGCGCCCACGCCAAACCTTGCCGCCGGCGCGCTGCGCGAAAGGTTCGGGAACAGGGCCGTACGCGCGGATTCGTAGGCGTTCCAGTCGGCCACGTCGGGCAGTGACGGCACCGTGAAGACCTCGCCCTGGTCCAGCCCGGCGAGCGCCGCGTCGACCATGTCGTCCGCCGACATCACCCAATCCTGCGGCAGATTGTCCGCCGGCTGGCCGGCGACATCCCAGAACTCCGTGCGGGTCGCGCCGGGCAGCACGGCCTGCACGCGCACCCCCTTGTCGGCAAGTTCATGCTTGAGCGACCGGGTCAGCGCCAGCACGAAGGCCTTGGACGCGCCGTAGACGCCGTTCAGCAGTTCGGGGGAAATCGCCACGACCGAGGCAATGTTGATGATCGTGCCGGTACCGCGTTCCACCATGCCGGGAACGGCCGCATAGGTCAGCCGCGTCAGCGCCACCACATTCAGCTCGATCATCGACTGCATCTTGTCCACGTCAGAAGCCAGCAGCGGCGCGACCGCGCCCACGCCGGCATTGTTGACCAGCGTGGTGATGCTGGCATCGGTGCGCAGCAGCGTTTCGATGCGGTGGACGTCGGCTTCCGCGCCCAGGTCGGCCGTGACGATCTCGACCGAACGGCCAGTCTCGTCGGTCAGGCGCTGCGCCAGCGTCTCCAGGCGCTCGCGGTTGCGCGCCACCAGTACCAGGTCGTAGCCGCGCCGCGCCAGGCGGTCCGCGTAGATGGCGCCGATGCCGGAAGATGCGCCAGTGATCAGGGCCGTACCGGGTTGTGTGGTATTCGTCATGTCTTCTGCTCCAGTCTTGCCGTGGCCGACACCATGTCGGCCAGCACAGGAGCTAGAGTAGGCGCCAGGCCTGATGGCATCAATGTCGTAGATCCAACGTTTTAGGACATGGCCCCGCCAAGCTATCGCAGGAGGCAATTGCGCGGCACGAGCGGCCGGCACATGGCGGCGGTACCGCCCTGGACCGGCTGGCGCCGGGCTTTCGCAGGCCGGATGGCACTTGCCCCGGCGCACCCGGATGGCCTTCGCCTGCAATGCAATGCGGGTGGCGGGCAAGGTTGCAATGCGGACAAGATCGCACTAACTTTTATTTGTTCGCCACGGTCGGTACGACGATTCGGCCGCGAAAGTTCCGCGCGCAACTGTCTCGAAGGAGTAGCCAGCATGACACGTGTTCTGCTAACGAACCTGAAGCCCGACATCTCCGACGAGGATATCCGCGCCTTCCTGGCCAAGTACGGCCTGCCGCCTTGCGATGAGATAGAACATGTGCCCGGGGATGGCACGCGCCCCGCAGCGGAACTGGTCTTCCATGCGATCGACGCCGACACCTTGCGCAAGGCGCTGCCTCGAATTCATCACATCTTCTGGAATCAGCGCGAGCTCAGCGCGCTCATCCTGTCCGATCGATTTACCTGAACCCGGCGCAGCGGCTGGTCACGACCAATGCGTGGCATGTCCGCTGTGAAGGCAGCCAATCTGGTCTTGCCTGACGGCCTGAAGACTGCAGCGAGGCTGGTCGCCGGCACTCAAGGACGCTGCCTCAGGCGGTATATGGCCCGGGTGGCTGGCCTTCACCCAGCGAGCGCAGGAGTGTCGGAACCTTGGCCCTGCTGGTGGCCTGCACTTTTGTGATGAGGGTATGGTCCACGCGATTCACGCCGTACGTCTGGGCGATGTCGGATCGCAGTCGGTGCCACAAATGACAGGTCATCTCCGCGTCGACCATGGCCCGGTGAGCTCGCCCGGGTTTGGGCAATTGCAGCATGTCCACCAGCGTCGATAACCTGTGATTGCCGGCGTGCGGGTAGAGCCGCCTCGACACGAGCATCGTGCAGGCAAAGGACTGGTCGGCGGCCATGCCGAGAAGCCCAAGCTCAGACTGCCAGAAGCGCCGGTCGAAGCCGGCATTGTGTGCGACGACAGGGTGGTCGCCAACGAACTCGGCTGCTTCGCGCATTACCTTTGACGCGGCGGGTGCCGACGCGATCATGTCGTTAGTGATGCCCGTCAGATTCACGACATCGGAAGGGATACGCCTGCCCGCATTCATCAGGCTTTGATAGCGGTCGACGATCTGCCCGTCGCGCAAAAGGATGACGGCAATTTCCGTAGCCCGGTCACCTTGACGCGGCGACAGCCCCGTCGTTTCGAAATCCAAAACCGCAACTGTCTGCACGTTGCCTTTCCCTGTAAGTCTTTAGGCTCCAATCTCTGCTGTCGGATGCAGCCTCGTCATCGCCCAGCCGTGCGTCAGCTGCCGGGAACGCACCATGTTCGATGGCTCCCTGCATATCGTCGAGGGCTTCCTCAAGCCCTGCGACGAATTCCGGCACCGTGCGAATGCTACACGAGAAGCTGCAAGCCTATGCCGAGAGGGGCGGTCGCCGATCCTCTGGCGAATCCACAAGAGGCCCGTTGACTTGCCCTGGCAGGGGGATCGGGTCGCGCAGCAGCGGGTGACAACGGTACGACCGCACGAGGCGCTTGCCACTTATACCGCGGAGACGCCGCTCGCCTGTGCCGCGGCGCCGAAGATCGGCGGCGCAGTGACGATGGAACGAAGCGCGGGCTCGGCAGGCCTGAGGGCGGCGAGGTCGGGAACGGGACGGCGCAATGCCGCCGATGCGGCAAACGCCGTTTCCATCGCCTGGGCCACGCCCAGGGTTTCACCGTCGCCCCGGAACCGGCCGGTCACCTGCAGGCCGAACGGCATGCCGAGGTCGTCGGTGCCGCAGGGCAGCGAGATGGCAGGGTGCGTGGTCAGGGTCACGACATACGTCAGGGCCAGCCAGCGGTAGTAGTTCTCCTGTTTCTCGCCGTTGATGGTATCCGCGTACAGGCTGGTCCACGGGAACGGCGAGACCGGCGTGGTGGGCGACAGGATGACGTCGTAGTCCCGATAGGCCTGCTGGAAGCGCTGCAGGATGCGGTTCTGCTCGGCCTGCGCCCACGCGCTATCGGCCAGCGACATCTTCGCGCCCATCTCGTAGTTCGCACGGGTGTTGGGGCCGAGGCTGGCGGGATCGCGCTGGTAGGCCTCGTGCATGCCGGCGACGAAGCTCTCGGCGCGCAGCACGTCGAAGCAGCGGTGCACATCGCCCAGGTCGAAGGTCACCTCATCGCACTGCTTGAACAGATGCCGCATCGCGGCAATCTTCGCGCGGAACACGCGGCGGATACCGTCGTCCACCGCGCAGCAGCCGAAGTCCTCCGTCCAGCCGACCCGCAAGGCCGACAGGTCCACGCGTGCCGGCGAGAGGAAAGCGGCCGGATTTACCTCGTAGCTCAGCGGATCGGTGACCGATACACCCGCCGAAGCCGCAAGCTGCAGGCAGGCATCGGCGACTGTGCGGCCCATTGGGCCGACCACGGAGATCGGGGTCCAGCCCAGCAGCTTGCGCGAGTTGGGTACGATGCCTGGCGAGGGCCGGAAGCCGACCACGCCGCACTTGGCCGCGGGAATGCGCAGCGAGCCACCGGTGTCGGAGCCGGTGCAGACCGGCAGGAAATCGGCCGCCAGCGCGGCGGCCGAGCCGCCGGAGGACCCGCCCGCATTGAGGTTCGGGTTGAAGGGGTTGCCGGTCGCGCCCCAGACGGCGTTGCGGGAGTTCGCGCCGGCGCCCATTTCCGGGATGTTGGTCTTGGCAACGACGATGGCGCCGGCCGACCGCAGCCGCGCTACCAGCACGTTGTCCTCGGTGGGCAGATGGCCGCGAAACAGCGGCGAGCCGTAGGTGGTGAGCAGCCCCGCGGTTGCCTCCAGGTCCTTGACGCCAAGCGGCAGTCCGTGCAGCAGGCCGAGTGATTCGCCGCGCATGACCGCCTGCTCGGCGGCCCGGGCTTCCGTGCGTGCCCGCTCGTAGCAGGTCGCCGTGATCGCGTTGATGGCCGGGTTGTAGGTTTCGATGCGGGAAATGCACGCGTCCAGCAATTCAACCGGCGAGATTTCCTTGGTGCCGATCAGGCGGCGAAGTTCGACTGCGGAAGCCGAGGTCAGCTTGTCTTGCTCGTTCATGAAGTAGGGTCTCCTCGGGCCGTTTCGTCCTGGAACCGGCGGCCCGCGTCTGGAAGGTCAATCGAGCTTGATATTGGCGCGTTGCGCGATGGCGCGCATCTGCGGCATTTCCTTTTCGATCATGCTGGTGACTTGCTTGCCCGGCGCGTAGGAGGGCTCGATGCCGTTGTCAGCCAGTTTCTTGCGCGTAGCCGGATCGGCGATGGCCTCGGCCAGCGCCTTCTCCAGCTTTGCCTTGACTTCGGGCGGCAGGCCTCGCGGCGCGACGAGCGCGATCCAGGTGCTGGCGTCCATGCCGGGATAGCCGCTTTCCGCCACGGTCGGCACGTTCGGCAGCAGCGACGAGCGCTTTGCCGTGGTGACCGCGATAGCCTTGATCTTGCCGGACTTGAGTTGCGGGATGGCCGCGGCCACGGTGTCCACGCTGAAGGGGATCTGGCCGCCGATCAGGTCGGTCATGGCCGGAGAGCTGCCCTTGTAGGGCACATGGAGCATCTTGATGCCGGTGAGGTTCAGGAGCGCTTCGCCGGCGAAATGGGCGGTCGTGCCGGCGCCGAACGAGCCGTAGGAGTACTTGCCGGGGTCTGCCTTTGCCGCGGCGACGAACTCCTTGAGGTTGTTGACGGGAACGTCGTGGTTCGCGAGCAGTATCAGGCCGGTCGAGCCGATCAGGCCGATCGGCTCGAAGCTCTTCTGCGGGTCATAGGGGAGCCGCGGGTAGACAGCGGGGTTGACCGTGAACGTGGTGCCGGACGTCGCCATCAGCGTGTAGCCGTCCGGCGCGGACTTCGCGACATAACTCGCGCCGACAACGGTGCCGGCGCCGGGACGGTTGTCGACTATCACGGTCTGGCCAAGCCGTTCTCCCAGTTTCTGGCCGACCAAGCGGCCAACGACATCGGTGGCGCCGCCTGGCGGAAACGGCAGGACAAGCTGGATCGGTTTCGACGGGTAGCTTCCCTGCGCGGCGGCGAGGGCTGGCGCCAGGCCGGCCCCGGCGGCAAGGCCGCAAGCCATGAGGAGGGACAAGACGGGGCGGGCAGGGGATCGCATATTGATGCTCCGGCAGGATGGGTAAGCGACGCGCGACAGCGGTGCGCCGGGTAACACCATCATCGTACGATCAAGTTGGAATGAAATCGTAGCAATGTTTAGAACTATTGATTGCCAAATCGGCAATCCGTAGAATTGACCGCATCCCTGTTCATTTGCGCCGAGGCGCCCCCATGTCCTACCGCATCCTGCAGGAAACCGCCGTGCGCTACTTTCTCGAGGTGGTGCGCACCGGCACGGTCAAGGACGCTGCCCTGAAGCTGAACGTCGCGCCGTCGGCGGTGAGCCGGCAGATCGCCAAGCTGGAAAGCGAGCTCGATACCCTGTTGTTCGA
This sequence comes from Cupriavidus sp. 2TAF22, assembly GCF_052115045.1. NCBI lineage: Bacteria > Pseudomonadati > Pseudomonadota > Betaproteobacteria > Burkholderiales > Burkholderiaceae > Cupriavidus > Cupriavidus sp. 2TAF22. Next base: position 55,167 of record NZ_JBFRFX010000026.1, on the reverse strand, counting down.
CCGGCGGGCGAGGGGGCTGGTCCCCAATGCGGCAGGAGAGTTGCTGGCGGCACACGCCAAGCGCACGCAACAGGACATCGACCGCGTGGCGGGCGATATCCAGGCGCTGCGCGGCTTGCGCGTGGGGCGGGTGCGGCTGGCGAGCGTGGAGGGCATCGCGCACGAATTCATTCCGTTGCTGGCGGCGAGCTTCAGGGAAAAGTACGTCGGGATCCGCTTCGACCTCGACGTCTGCCCGCAAGGCGACATTGCCCGGCGCATCCGCGATGGCGAGGCCGACGTGGGCATCACGCTGAGCGGGCTTCCCGAGCCGGAGATCGAAGTGGAGCTGCGTCATCCGGCCCCCGTGCTCGCCATCATGGCGCCCGGCCATCCGCTGGCTGGACAGCGCCAGATTTCACTGTCGCAGGTCGTCGAATATCCGCTCGCGCTGCCGCCCAAGGACAGCTCGCTGCGGCAGTTGCTCGACACCAGCTGCAGTCGCCAGGGCCTGCGCTACCAGACCGTCTTTTCCAGCAACCATCTGGACTCGCTGGCCGGATTCGCGGCAGCGGGGGGCGATGTCATCACTTTCTACGGCGAGCTTTCCGTGCGGGGCCGCCTGAAGGCCGGCACCGTCGCCGCCGTGCCGTTGCGCGACCGGGAGCTGAACGAGCGCTATATCGAGATCCAGACCCTGGCCAAGCGAAACCTGCCGCCCGCGGGGCGGGCCTTCGTCCAGCACCTGACGGAGGCCATCACGGCGTGAGCGGTGAATGATTGCCTTATCGGCAATCATTTATTCGATTAATTGCTCGCGACGCATATTCCGTTTAGCCGGGCCAGCGTGGAGAATCGGGGCACGGATTCTCTCCCTCCTGCTACCCCTACGGCTCGCCATGACCCAGATCGCAAATCTGCCCTTTTCCAAGATCCGCATCGCCAACGGCCTCGCCTTCCTCTCCGGCGAGTTGCCGCTCGAGGCCAACGGCAGCATTCCCGAGGGCATCGAGGCCCAGACGCACCTGGTGCTCGCGCGGATCGCGGCTACGCTTGAAGAGGCCGGCCTGACGCTCGGCGATGTGGTCTCGGCAACGGTCTATCTCACCGACAAGACGGATTTCGCGGGGTTCAACCAGGCGTATCGCGAGCATTTCCAGGATCCGCTGCCGGTCCGCACCACGGTCTGCTGCGACCTGGTGCTGCCGGCCCGCCTCGAAATCTCGGTGGTCGCCGCGACCCGCTCCTGAAACACGGACTACCGGCATGACAACGGACATCGTGGTACTTGGCGCCGGCATGGTCGGCGTGTGCACGGCAGTCGCGCTGCGCCAGCGCGGGCATGCGGTCGTGCTGGTCGACCGGCAGGCGCCCGGCAGGGAAACGTCATATGGCAACGCGGGCATCATCCAGCGCGAAGCGGTTCAACCCTATGCTTTTCCGCGCGAATGGATGGCCGTCCTTCGCGTGATCACCCGCCAGGGCAACGATGTCCACTACCACCCCGGCGCGCTCGCGGGCCTGCTGCCGACGCTGGCCCGCTACTGGCGCGAGTCCGCGCCCAAGCGGTATGCGGGCACGGTGACAGCCTACAGCGCGCTGATTCGCCACTGCCTCACCGAGCACGACAGGCTCATCGCGCTGGCCGGCGCGCAGGACCTTGTGCGCAAGTCAGGGTGGCTGCAGGCTTATCGCAGCAACTCGCCATTCGACCATGCGGCGCGCGCCGCGAGCGCGGTCGCGCGCGAGCACGGGCTCGATTGCCGCATCCTCGACCGGGCCGGGCTTGCCGCTGCCGAGCCGGCGCTGCACGGGACGATGGCCGGCGCGATCCACTGGCGCGATCCCTGGACCATCGCCGACCCCGGCGAGCTGGTCAGCCGCTACGTCACACTGTTCGAGAAAGAGGGCGGCATCGTCCGCCGCGGCGACGCCACCACGCTGAAGCCGGCCGGCACCGGCTGGACCGTGGCAACCGAAGACGGCCCCCTCACGGCGGCGCATGCCGTGATCACGCTAGGCCCTTGGGCGCCAGCCTTGACCAGGCCTCTCGGCTATCGTTTTCCGCTGTTCGTGAAGCGCGGATATCACCGCCACTATGCGGTCGAATCGATGCCGGAGCTGCCGCTGCTCGATGCCGAGCATGGCCTGATGCTGGCGCCGATGCAGCGCGGCTTGCGCCTGACCACGGGGGCTGAGTTCGCCCACCACGAAGCGCCGCCGACCCCCGTCCAGTTGCAGCGCGCCGAGCGCTACGCCCGCGAGCTGGTCCGGCTCGGCGCGCCGGTAGAGGACACGCCCTGGCTCGGCGCCCGGCCGTGCGTTGCCGACATGAAGCCCGTCGTGGGCAGGGCGCCACGCCATCGTGGGTTGTGGTTCAATTTCGGGCACGCCCATCAGGGCTTCACGCTGGGCCCGGTCACGGCGCGCCTGATCGCCGAACTGCTCGACGGCGTGCCACCCTATATCGATCCCCGCCCGTACGACCCGATCCGCTTCGGGGGCTGACGTCTGCAGACGGTGCGCCGCCCGCACCGGGAGCCAGTGCCAGGACTCGTCCGCGCATCGACGCTGTCGGCGCCAGAGAACGCAATTAACGCCCCAGAGAATTACCCACTGACAACACGCGCACGTTGTGCGCGGGCTTGCAACCGTCCTGGCTCTGCCTGGTGCCGGGGGCTGCCCAGGCGCATGTGGCACGGCAGCAAGCAGGCGAGCACGAGACAGTTGGCGACGGTCGTTTGCGTGATGCGAATGATTATGACAATCATCAGTAATTGACGGCGCCATCAACTAGACTTAGCCGCATGTATCGCCTGCCGAGCATCCGCGAGCTGGGAGGAGCCAATGCCCGCCTTCGCCGTTCCTGTTCTCGCCCCCCGCTTGCTCCCGAAGACGCGCGCACAACGCATCACCATTGTCGTGCGTATCGGAAGCGCCGCCCCTGTTGCGTACGCCCAGCCGGCAGAGGCCACGGAGCCATCCGGTACGCCATCCGCGCCGGCATCGGCGGCCATGCTGCCTCAGGTCACCGTGCGTGGCGACACTTCGCCCGACGTATCGCCGCCGCCTCATGCCACCAGGAATCACCATGCAGAACGTTGGAATCTTCCACCTCTGGTCGCAAGGCGACTTCGTCATACGCGCGGCCGCCATTGTTCTGCTCGCAATGTCACTGCTGTCGTGGATCGTGATTCTCAGCAAGGCGTGCGATCTGGTTCGCCTCAGGAAGAATGTGCATGACGCAGAAGGGCGCTTCTGGCACGCGGACGATTTCGACCACGCGCTGGACACGCTGGGCGCCGGCCAAGTCAATCCCTTCCGCGCGCTCGCCCTGGCCGGCAAGGACGCCATGCAGCGCCACCACGCACACCAGCCGCAACTGCATGCCCAACTGGATATCTCGGACTGGCTGACCCGCTCGCTGAAGATGTCGATCGAAGAAGCCGTGGCCCGTATGCAGGCGGGCCTTGCCATCCTGGCATCGGTAGGCTCCACCGCACCGTTCGTGGGTCTGTTCGGCACCGTATGGGGGATCTATCACGCGCTGATCGGCATTGGTGCGTCGGGCATCCCGACGGTAGACAAGGTGGCCGGCCCCGTTGGCGAGGCCTTGATCATGACCGCATTCGGCCTGGCCGTGGCCATTCCCGCCGTGCTGGGCTACAACGCGCTGAGCCGTGGCAACAAAGGCGTGATCAGCAAGCTCAACCGTTTTGCGCACGATCTGCACGGCTACTTCGTGACCGGAACACGCCTGCACCCCAGCGCTTCCCGCCGGGCCGAGGACGGGCCGGTGCGGCTGGCTGTCAGGAACTAAGCGGGTTTGGCGGTACCAGAGGGACACCCATGCAATCTGGCACGCTCCACGCCATATCCATGGCGCCGGTGCCTGCCGCCGCGCCGTGGTCTATCCTGAAGGCAGCCCGGCCTCGCCGGCTGGACGCCGGGCGCAGGATGGCCGTCATCTGTTCGGTATTGCCAGCCGTGCTGACCAGAAGCGAGGCAGGTGCCATGCTCAGGAACACCGTTTCAGCGCTGGCCGCGATCTTGGCGCTGGGGCTGCCGGCGTTCGCCGGCGCCGCCGCTCATCCGTCCGGCACGCTGGCCGTGACGTTCATCCATCCCGAGACCTATACCGATGCCTCATGGTCGCAGGGATACGGCAGCGACCGCCAGGTGCTTGAGGAAATCAACCAGCATCTGGCCCGGCTCGCCGCCCGCTCGCTTCCCGAAGGCTACGCGCTCACGATCGAGGTGCTCGACATCGACCTGGCCGGCTATGTCGACTGGCGCTACGCGTCGCAGATCCGGGTGATTCGCGACGCCACATGGCCGCGCATGAAGGTCAGGTATGTGCTCAAGCATGGCGACGAGGTCGTCGCCAGCGGCGAGGAGCGCATGTCCAACATGAACTTCAACTGGGGCGTCAATCTGTACGGCTACTCGGACCGGCTGCGCTACGAGAAAGCCATGCTCGACGACTGGTTCGAGCGGAGGATTGCCAAGGTCACTGGCCACGCCTGACCGGCCAGGGCAGGGCGTTCCAGGCCGGACGCGCGGCGGTCCCGGCACCGCGCGCAAGCGGATGCGCCATCCCTGGCGTCCCGGGCTGCGCACATGCCCTGGCCCGCACGACTATGCCTCGTCGATCTCGCCGAAGCGGGCGGCGAGGAAGTCGATCAGTGCTCGTACTGACGGCAGGAGGCCGCGGCGCGACGGATACACGGCATGAATGACACCGCCCCGCGGCTGCCAGGCGGGTACGAGGTGGACCAGGTGTCCTTGTCTGAGCTGATCCGTGATCAACATGGACGGCAAGCACACAACCCCGATCCCCGCCGTTGCCGCGCGAAGAAGCGTGAGCATGTCGTCTGTCACGAGCCTGGGTACATGCCGCACTTCGGCGAAGGCGCCTTCCGGGCCTTCCAGGCGCCATACGTGGCTGGACTGGGCCGGGCCCAGGTCAAGCGTGGGAAGGTGCGCCAGATCCGCGGGAGACCGCGGCTCGGCCTGGCCCGCCAGGAGCCGGGGACCCGCCACCACGCACCATGCACGCCCGGCCAGCACCTTCATCACGAGATCGCTGTCGTCTAGCGGCGGTACCCGTACCCGGATGGCAACATCAACGCGCTCTGCAATCACGTCCACGCGCCGGTTGGTGGCCTCGAGATGCACGGTTACCTTGGGGCACGCAGCCATGAACTCTGCCACCATCTCGCCAACTCTGGCGTGAAGCAGGGCCACCGGGCAGGTGACGCGGACAATGCCCTGGGGCTCCGAGCGGGTCAGGTCGATCGCCTGCTGTGCCGCTTCAGCCTCCACCAGCACCGCCTTGCAATGCCCGTAGTAACTGTGTCCGATCTCGGTCACCGAAAAGCGCCGCGTGGAGCGCTGGATCAGGCGCACGGCGAGTCGCTCCTCCAGCAAGGCAATGCGACGGCTGAGCTTGGACTTCGGGATCCCGAGTGCGCGACTGGCGGGCGCGAAACCTTGATGGTCCACCACCTGGGCAAAGTAGAAGAGATCGTTCAGGTCCTGTTGCATCGCGGCATCATCATCGTCCTATGGATAGAACACAGAGGATAAACGACGCTGCCTACCGGTATGCGAGCGGCATGCCTATGCTTCCTATCACCGCAGCCGGACAACCGGCCGACGAATCAGGAGCATCGGATGAAGAAGGTTCTGGGTATATATGGCAGTCCACAAGGCCACTGGGTCGGCGATGGCTTCCCCGTGCGCACGCTCTTTTCGCAGGCGAACCTTGGCAATCGCGCGAGCCCTTTCCTCATGCTCGACTACGCGGGCCCGGCTCACTTTGCGCCGACCTTCGGGCGCCGCGGTGTGGGCGAGCATCCGCATCGCGGGTTCGAAACGGTCACCATTGTCTATCAAGGTGAACTGGAGCACCGCGATTCAACTGGGCAGGGCGGAAAGATCGGCCCGGGCGATGTGCAATGGATGACTGCCGCAGCGGGGATCCTCCACGAGGAGTACCACTCGGAGGCGTTCGCCAGGCAGGGTGGCACGCTTGAGATGGTGCAACTCTGGGTCAACCTGCCAGCGCGCGAAAAAATGAGCGAGCCGGGCTACCAGACGCTGCTTGACGCAAATATCCCGCAAGTTGCGCTACCTCGAGGCGCTGGATCGGTGCGCGTGATTGCAGGGGAATTTGGTGGCGCCCTCGGGCCGGCGCGTACGTTCACGCCGATCGACGTCTGGGATGTACGCCTGCTGCAAGGGCATGGTGCCGAGTTCACGGTCCCCTCAGGGCGGAACGTGCTGATGATCGCGCTGCATGGCAACGTAACGGTCAACGGAACGCAGTCGGCGCACGAAGCCCAGCTGGTCGTCCTCGAACAGGCGGGCACCGGCTTCACGCTCGAAGCCGACAGCGACGCCACGATCCTGCTGCTCTCCGGCGAGCCGCTGGACGAACCGGTGGTGAGCTACGGGCCGTTTGTCATGAACACGCAGCGGGAGATCGAACAGGCTCTGTCGGACTATCGCAGCGGTCAGTTCGGGCGGATTCCCGCCAGCGTCGACTGATACCGCCGCCGATGTAACCCCGTTCCTGGCGTGTGGCAGGTCGTCACGCGCCATCGCCCGGCAGCCGGGCCGTTTCCGGCATGCCCAAACAACACTGTTCCAGGAGATTTACCATGAGCGCTCCCGTCAACTTCAACGGCAGGGCTCCGAAGATCGACCCTTCGGATACCGCCATGCTGTTGATCGACCACCAGAGTGGTTTGTTCCAGACCGTGGGCGATATGCCCATGCCCGAGTTGCGCGCACGCGCCGCGGCACTGGCCAAGATGGCCACCCTGGCCAAACTGCCGGTCATCACCACGGCGTCGGTGCCGCAAGGGCCCAATGGTCCGCTGATTCCGGAGATCCACGAAAACGCACCCCACGCGCGCTACGTCGCGCGCAAGGGCGAGATCAATGCCTGGGATAACCCGGAGTTCGTCGCGGCGGTGCGAGAGACCGGTCGCAAGTCGCTGATCATCGCCGGCACGATCACCAGTGTCTGCATGGCGTTCCCCTCCATCAGCGCGGTCGCGGATGGCTACAGGGTCTTCGCCGTGGTGGATGCCTCCGGCACTTACTCGAAGATGGCGCAGGAAATCACGCTGGCCCGCGTGGTACAGGCGGGGGTAGTACCGATGGATACCGCCGCGGTCGCCTCCGAACTGCAGCAGACCTGGAACCGGCCGGACGCGCAGGAATGGGCGGATGTCTATACCCGGATCTTCCCCGCCTATCAGTTGCTGATCGAAAGTTACACGAAGGCGCAGGACGTCCTGGCGCACCACGAAACTCTCGATTCTCAACGTTGATCCGAACACTTTCCTCCAGGAGTTGAAGATGACCAAGACCTACAAGCGGCTGGACAAGAACGACGTCGCCGTTCTGATGGTGGATCACCAGGCTGGGCTGCTCTCACTGGTGCGTGATATCGAGCCGGACAAGTTCAAGAACAACGTGCTGGCACTGGCCGACCTGGCCAAGTACTTCAAGCTTCCCACTGTGCTGACCACCAGTTTCGAGGACGGTCCGAACGGTCCCCTGGTGCCGGAGCTGAAGGCGATGTTTCCGGATGCGCCGTTTATTCCCCGGCCTGGCCAGATCAATGCGTGGGACAACGAGGATTTCGTCAAGGCGGTCAAGGCCACGGGCAAGAAGCAGTTGCTGATCGCTGGCGTGGTGACCGAGGTATGCGTTGCGTTTCCTGCGCTGTCAGCCATCGCGGAAGGCTACGACGTGTTCGTGGTCACCGACGCATCCGGTACGTTCAATGAAGTGACGCGACATTCCGCATGGAACCGCATGGCCGAAGCCGGTGCGCAACTGATGACCTGGTTCGGCGTCGCGTGCGAACTGCATCGCGATTGGCGTAACGATATCGAAGGGCTGGGCACGCTGTTCTCGAACCATATCCCGGACTACCGGAACCTGATAACGGCCTACACCACGGCGAAGGCATCCAGATAGACTCCGCCGATCGCTCAGAAACTGGCGATCTGCGGCGGGAATGGGGCCGCGCCCCGATCGGCCGACCGGGGCAGCAAGTTGCCCCGGGGCCGCGACTGCAAAGGAGGAAATCAAAGGAGGAAGTACTTCCAGGGTGCGCTACTTGCCTGCCGGTACGGCCGGCGCCTCCTCCGTGCGCGGTTGGTCAGCTACGATTCTGGCGCCGACATCGTTCAGCAGTCGCTGGAAATCGGGCGACGTCATGATGATCTTCCCGGCGGCGGCACGCAGGCGGTCGACGGCCTCGGCCGGCAGCGAGAACGACGTCGGGAGTTCATTCAGGTAGGCCAGTTCCTCCTTGTCGGCCAGCTGCGCGAACGATACGTCGATTGCATAGATTGTCGCGTCTGGCGTGCGTAAGGCGGTGGTTACCGCGGCGTCCTTGTTGGCGGCAAAGGCACGGGACTCGCGCACCCGGCGCATGGATTGCCACCGCGCCTGGTTGTCCTTCAACAACTCGGTCGCCTCGTAGGAATAATGGTCAATCGGAACGCCGGTGGCTTTCACCAGGATCTCCAGCGTGCCCGGCGGGGATTCCGATTTGTCCCATGCTGTTTTGGGCGTGGACAGGGAGTTGACGACAAAGACGACGATTCTTCGCGTATGGTCGAGCGGCGAAGGCTGGCGGATCAGATGCAGCGCCTCCATAATCTCCAGCGAATCCAGCACGCTACGCATGCCGAGGTTGTCTGAAACGCCGCCATCCACGATATGGATGTAGGGCCGGTCGGCGCTGTCTCCGAATTCCGCCTCCTCCCTCAGATGGCGGGTCGCGCGCGCAGCCGGCCTGGGCGGGTCGCTGGCGTCGAGAAACGGCTTGATCCAGCCGGGAGGGGCGTAGCCGCAATGGCCGCCATAGTTGTTGAGCGTGATCGGCGTGAGCACCACCGGCACTGCCGACGACGCCGCTGCGGCGCGGGAAAGCCGGATCGCACTCAGATCGGAACAGAGCACGTCGAATGTGGTCTGTGTAAAGGGCAGGCGGGCTCCTGTGGAAATGTCCGTGGCCGAGGCGATGATGAACGGACCGTTTCCGCGATTGAGGTCGCCGAACGTCGCGCCATGGAACAGGATCTCGTCATACAGGTCTGCCGCCAGTTCCGAGCGGCCCCAGCCGCTCGACCACAGGGACGGCCAGTAGGCAGGATTGAACGTGCGCAACGTAATCGTGCCTTGCACATCGCGCTTGAGGAAACGTTGTTCGTAGTCATCAAAGAGTTTGTCACCGTAGAGCCCATAGGCGAGCGCCGTGAAGCTTCCGCCCGACACACCGGTGATGACGGCGACATGGTCAAGCAGGCGAGACTTGTTCCCCTTCGGGCCGACAACTTCCGTATTGCGCAGGAACTCGAGGACGCCGTACGAAAAGGCGGCCGCACGTGTTCCCCCGCCAGAGAAGGCCAGGATTACCAGGTTTTCGTTGTCCGTTGAGTGTTGCGGGCGGGTAAGGAAGCGATAGCCGGTGTTTGGGTCGGCGTTGGCGATCGGCGGGTTGACCGGCCGGCTGGCGCAGCCGCCAAGCAGGAGCAACAACGCAAGCATCAGCACTGCAGGCGTCGGCAATCGTGTCATGGATCCTCCGAATCAGACGATGCAAGCCTCGCTATCTCGAGGGAGTGTGCAAACCGGGCTTTCTGGAAATCGGTTGATACCAGCAATTAGCATAGTCGGAAAAAACCGTGCGACCGCCACAGCGGGCGAAGAATGGTGGCGCAACCGCATGGAGAATCCGACGCTAACCTGGTTGGCGTCCCTCGGTTATCGGAACAATATGTCGTTATCCGCACTCCTTCGGCTTGTTCCGGGCTACCCTGCGGCAATGCCGGGCCGTCATCTTGCCTGTTACCGGCTTCCCGATGCGGACAGCGAATCGTAGTCCGGTGAGCGCATCAAGTCGTGCAACTGGCGGCGCCGCACGCCCATATTGCCGCCATCGAACAACGGGAAGGCCAGCGCATCCTGCAACATGCCAGCCAGGGGAAGGGCATGGTCATAGCTGTCGATGCCCACGACCCGCATCAGGTCGGTGATCACGCGGACTGCCATTTCCGAGCAGAAGACCTTGGCGTGCAACGCGAGTTCAAGCGCGCCGGGAGCGCCTGCGTCTATCGCGCTGCAGGCGCGCAAGCTCAGCGCACGGCACGCCTCGATGGCCATCTTTGCATCTGCCAGCGCATAGCCGACCGCCTGGTGCTCGATGATGTTGGCAACTCCCGCTCGCTTCTCTGTCCTCGCAAAGTGCAAGGCAAAGTCAAACGCTCCCCGCATTACCCCGACTGACATGATCCCGACCAACGCTGCCGTGCCGGAGAAGCTTGCCTCGACCAGGTCCTTGCCACCACCGACGGTGCCGATCACGCTGTCCTTCGGCACGCGGACATTGTCCAGGCGGAACTGCGGCGTATAGTGCGCCCGGTGTCCCATGGACTCGGTGCAGCCGTCGGGCACGATGCCCTCTCCCGGTTTCGCCACCGCCAGGATGCTGATTGCATGGTCAGGATCGGCTTGTGGATCCGTCCGGCATACCACGCACAGCAGGTCCGCGCCCTTGTTATCCCAGCCCGTCGCCGACGATACCCACTTCTTGGTGCCGTTGATGACCCACTCGTCGCCTTCCATGCGCGCCGTCGTGCGCACGCCCGCGCCGGGGGCGGGAGAGGAGAAATTGGCGCTGCCGCCGGGTTCGGAGTTCGCAAGTGCGGCCAGCGGGGCGCCTTTCCGTGCGAGGAATGGCGCGAAATAGCGCTCGTGTTGTTCAGGCGTGCCGGCTAGCACCAGCGGGAACAGGCCGAGCAGTGTGGCAAACATGGTGAGCGGCACGTTGACATCCACCGCGTAGAACTCCTCGGCAACGATTGCCATGTCCAGCATGCCGGCCCCTTCGCCACCGAATGGCTTGGGAATGATGCGCCGCAGGAAGCCCGCCTCGATCAACTGCGCATACATAGGCCTGGTTGCGGAGAATCGCGCCTCGGGTGTGTGCAGGTGGTGCGTGGCCGGCGCCACCTCGGACAGGACCTGCTGCGCAAAGCGCCTGGCGGATCGCCTGAGGTCGCATTGCTCGGCGGTGGGCGTGAAATCAATCGGCATGGCGGCTCCTTGTGACGGCAGGACGTGGCAGGACGTGGCAGGACGTCTATCGATTCGTAGTATCAGGCCGCCACGAAGGCAACGCTGGCGCCCGCGCATGCGTCTGACAGAAGTTGTCAGGGGCCCTCGCGTCGAGATCCTCCGCGGGACTGGCCGCGCGGCAGGTCAACGGTCTGCCTTGGTCCTGACAGAATCATTCTGCGGCGAAATCGGAGCGAACCATACTGCGCGGTTTCGCAGCCGGGTCTTCCCCGATCGCCAAAGTGTTGTCGGCGAGTTATTGCGCTGGTGTTGGCCAGCATGGAACCGCGGTACAGCGCTATCCGGCCCGTCCTTTGTGCTGGCCACGCGAGAGGATGGCGAGCGCGGTCGTGTCAAAAAAATCCCCGGTCGATGCCGGGGCGCAATGCACTGTCGCGAGTGGGCGGCGACAGGGCTGGAGATACCGATGATTCAGGTCAGAAGACGTGGCGGACGCCGACGGCGACGCCGAACATGCCTTTCTGCCCGGGCGTCTGGAAGTAGCCAGTGGCGAAGCTATCCTGGGTGCCGTCGAAGTTCAGGCCGGCATTGTGCGAGTAGGCCGTAGTCAGGTAGACGTCGGTACGCTTTGACAGGGCGTAGTCGGCGATGAAGTTGACCTGCCATGGATTGGCCGGATTCGTGGGGAGTGCCGTCGCCGTCGGCGTCACCGTCTTGACGTCGGCGTAAGCGTAGCCAAGCGTGAAGCCGAGGGCTGTCGTAGCCTGGTAGTTCGCGCCGATCCAGTAGTAGTCGTCACGCAGGAAGGTGGCGCCATTGCCGAAGTCCATCTTCGCCCATCGGTATCCGGCCATCACCTTCAGCGCGCCGGTAGCGTAGCTGGCGGCCGCGCCCGCCTTGCGGCTGCGTCCCGCTTGCCCGGACACGAGCGCAGGGTTCCACTGGTCATAGAAGGCCGTGAGGCCCAGCGTGCCGTCGAGATACGTCACCGACGCGCCGTAGCCGGCGTTGTCGCTGGCGTGGCCCGGCGTTTCGGTGGGCAGCGCGATGGGCGTGAGGCCGATCGCCGGTGCGCCGACGCCGAACGAATAGTGTGCCGCCATGCTGACCGGGCCCCACGCGTTGGTGTACTTCACCACATTGTCTTCGCGGTAGTTCAGGCCGGCCATGAAGACGTCGGGTTCGTAGAGGGTCGCGAAGCGGGTCGGGCTGAAGTTGACTGCGCCCTCGAACATGCTCGTGTACTGGCGGCCGAAGGTTACCTTGCCATACTGGCTGCCGATGCCCACATAGGCCTGGCGGTTGAACGCGCGGCTCTGTGCGGCAATGCCGGTGTCGATGCCGAAGCCGCTTTCCAGCACGAACAGCGCCTGCATGCCGCCGCCAAGATCCTCGGTGCCGCGCATGCCCCAGCGAGAGCCCGAGAGGCCGCCGTTGGTTGGCATCGAAAGGCGGCTGCCGCCCTGTTGCTGCGGCCCGGCAGCCACCCGGTTGACATATTCGATCGGGGCGTCAATGACGCCGTACAGCGTGACACTCGTTTGCGCTGCAGCGTGGCCGCTAAGCAGCGCCGCGGCAGCCGCCAGGGAAATGGCCGTTCTTTTCATTGCAGATGGTCTCCGTCCAATTTGTTTATTGCGCTTCCGGCTCTCCTCCGACCCGCCGGAAGTCATGTGACCGCACTCTTCATCGCTGGCACGGCGCCGGCGCTAAATCAGGCGGCTCTTCGCATTGGAGCGCGACAGCGGGGGGGCGCATGCCACCGAAATCGGGGGGGAGGGTTTTTACGGCCGCTGGCGATCCGGTTTCATGCGCAACAAGACGTTCGAGCTGACGCAGGGTCAGGCCGAACTGTTCGAAGACCGCGTCCTCGAGTTGGCAGCGATCGGAGAAGCCATAGCGGGTGACCATGGCATGGGAGGGCCGCCCCAGGCCAGGGAGGTCGAGCAGCAGGCGGAGGAGGCGGTGCGCGCGGACGGCTTCGCGGAAGCTGGAGCCTTCGGCGAACAGACGTCGTGACAGGGATGCCTTTGAAATGCCGGCAATGCCGGCAAACCAGTCCAGGTTCCAGTCTTCGAGTGGTTCGGTGAGGACCAGGCTGGCTAGCCAGCGCGTCAGCGGTCGGGATGCGGACGACCCTGGCCCGGGGTGGGCAAGAGCGTCCATCGCGACATCGATGCAGGCGGCGCCCTCATGGCCCAGTTCGATCGCGATCGGCGTGAAGGGCCGCAGCGTCAGGCGCTGGGTCGGCCGCAGCAGCCGGCTCCGGGCGCCGTGGCTGCAGCGGATCGTGCCCGCATCGGCGGAGATGATCGCCGTGGATGGGAACGCGAGGTTACGGATGGTGGTGCGCACGGACGTGTGCGCGCGGAGGAGCAACTGCATTGGAATCTGCTGGCATGTGCGCCGCACGGCGCGTGTCGGGGCAGCGCCTCGCGAAGCCGGGCGCCGTCGTCATCGGTCCATGACCTTGCCGGTGACCTTACCGGCTGCGTGGGCCTGCGTTCCAACCGCCTTCGGGGGGGCGCGCGACGGGCAGTGCCGCCCGTGTTGGATGAACCCGATCCACGCTGTAGAATCCAGCGTACACAAGCATCCTTCCCCGACCTCCCATCCGGGGCATCAATCGAGCATGCCAGAGACTCCCGCGAAGCCCGGGCCGCCATCGCCAAGGGCGACGCTCAGGCCAGTTATCGCCAGCAAGCTGGTGCCTCCGCACATTGGCCGCAAGACCGTGCCGCACGAGCCCTTGCTGGCGCGCCTGATGGCGGAGCGCCGCCGTCGCTGCTTCCTGCTGCAGAGCCCGGCCGGCTACGGCAAGACGACGACGCTGGTGGCATGGGGGCAGGCCTTGACTCCGCTGGGCTATCACGTCACGTGGCTGTCGCTGGATGCCGACGACAATGAGCCGTCCACGTGGGTGGACTACCTGCTGTCCAGTGTTGCGATTGTCGACCCGGCGATCACGCGCGACGCCATGCTGCTCGAAGGCGTCGGTACGGACCAGGAAGCCATCGAGCGCACGGTGATCGCACTGGTGCGAGGCATCGCCCGCTACCGCCGCGAACTGGTGATCGTGCTTGACGACCTGCACCACATCACCGACAGCCGGATCTGGGAAGCCCTGCAATGGTTGCTGGACTATGCGCCTTCGAACCTGCACCTCGCTTTTGCATCGCGCTCGGCGCTGCCCGTGTCGCTCGAACGTTTGCGCGCGGCCGGCCAGACGCTGGAGTTCGGCCTTGCGGACCTGCGTTTCTCGCCGGAGGAAGCCGAGCGCTTCCTCCGGGTGCAACTCGGCGATATTGAGCCGGCCGCCGCCCGGCGGTTGCACGCGCAGACCGATGGCTGGGTCGCCGGCCTGCAGCTATTGAGTGTCGCGCTGAAGAAGAAGCGCTCCGCCTTGTCCGCCGATGATCTTGATGTGACGATCCGGGAGTACGTGCGCGACTCGCAGACGTTCGCCGCCTACTTCGAGCGCGAGGTGTTGTCGCGGATGACGCCGGGCGAACTGGAACTGCTGACGCCAGCCGCCGCCTGCGACCGCTTCTGCGCCTCGCTATGCGCAACGCTGACCGGACGTGATGCCGAAGGGAAGGGCGGGGAAGAAGGGGCCCTGCTGGAGCGGCTGGAGAACGACAACCTGTTCATCGTCTCGACCGAGCAGGACGGTGCCGAGACCTGGTACCGGCTCCATCCCTTGCTGCGCGAGACGCTGCTGGTCCGCTTCCAGAGCTGGAGCACGGGGACGCGCCACGCCATCCATGCGCGGGCGTGGCAATGGTTCCTGGGCCGCGGACACCTCGACGAGGCCGTGCAGCATGCGCTCAAGGCTGGCGAGCCCGCGCGCGCGGCCGAACTGGCCGAGCGCTGTGCGCATTCGCTGTTTGCGCGCGGGGAACTGGCAAAGCTTGTCGCCCTGGTGCGGCTCCTTCCGCCCGAGCAGGTGCAGGCAAGCGTGCCACTGCGCATGTGGATGGCGCGCCAGCACCTTTACCACCGCGATTTCGCGGCCTGCGCGGCTGGCATCGAGGCGCTCCAGCGCGATCTTCCCGCCCAGGCCATGGCGGATCGCTTCACGCTCGTGGCCCTGCGGGCCGTGCTCGCCGTCCAGCGCGACGATGTGGAAGGCGCGATGGCGCTGCTTCCGCAATTGCTGGCGCCGCCGCCCGCGACCGACGGCATCACCCTCGCGGCCTGCAATAACCTGCTGTCGTGGATCTACATGCAGCGTGGGGAGTATGAGCGCGCGCGCGCCATCCAGCTCGACGCGAAGCGCCCCACCATCGACGGCGCAGCGCTGATGGGAACCTCGGCGGGTACCCTGCAAGGCCAGTGCATGGTCGGCCTGAGCCATGCGCTCGAGGGTCAACTGCTGCAGGCCGAGCGCATCTACCGTTCTGTACTGCGTGAAGCCGAGGCGCGCGGGCGGTCCTGCAACGACCCGGCGTGCATGGCGGCGTCGCTGCTGGGCGAGGTGCTGTACGAACAGAACCAGAACGAAGCGGCGCGGGAACTGCTGGAGAGTCGCGTCGACCTGCTGGAGCGTGTATCAATTCCGGATTCGGTGCTGCGGGTGATGATCGTCCTCTCGGGCGCCCACTGGCATGCCGGCAACCGGCTGGAAGCCTTCGCCTACCTGGATCGCCTGGAGGAATACGCGAGCGGCCTCGGACTGGACCGCTTGCTGGCCTACGCCCTCGGGGTGCAGGTCCAGCGGCGCCTGCTGCTGGGAGAGCTTGACGCGGCGAAGGCCTGCCTGGCGCGCCTGCAGGAAGTCGAGGCACGCCGCCCCCGAAGCGGGGCCGAGCGCTTCAGTGGCCCCGACTTCGCGCTGCGCGGGGCCACGGTCCGCTGGCTGCTGGCGACCGGAGACATGGAGCAGGCGGCGCTGATACTCAATCCGCTGATCGCACACTGCGAGGCCCACGGCCGCATGCACAACGTCGCCGCCCTGCAGCTGCAGCGTGCCGTCGTCGATGCGAAGCTGGGGCGTTCCGCCGCTGCCCGCGCCAACGTCGTATCGGCCCTGCATCTCGGTCATCGCCTCGGGCTGCTGCGCAGGCTGCTGGATGCCGAGCCATCGGCGATGGATCTGGTTGGCGAAATCGCGCGGCAGGAAACGCTCGACCCGGTGCTGACCTTCTACGTCGAGCGGCTACAGGCGGCGTTGCCGCCAAAGCCCGCCACGGACAACGCAAGAGCCCGCAAGCGAGCGGCATCCGTCGGCGTTGCCGCGCTCAGCGAGCGCGAGACCGATGTGGTGCGCATGCTGCCGGAGTTGATCACGACCAAGAAGATCGCGCGGGCGCTCGGCCTTTCGCCGGAGACGGTCAAGTGGCACCTGACCAATATCTACGCCAAGCTCGGCGTGAGCGGTCGCGACGAAGCGCTGGAGCGCCTGCGCGACGTGGACTGGGGAACGGACGACGACACCGGCGGCTGACAGGCAAGGGGCCCGCCGCCGGTGCATGGGCGGCGCTCCCTTACTGCGGACCGCCTGCCACGGCCACCACCTGGCCCGTGATGTAGTTCGACTCAGGCAGGCAGAACAGGTACACCGAGCCCGCCGCTTCCTCCGGCGTGCCGCCCCGGCCCAGCGGACAGCGCTGCGCATGGGACTTGATCAGTTCCGGATTGATGCCCACGCGGATGTCGCGGCCTTCGATCTTGACGGTGGCGCCGGCCTTCGCGTCGGCTTCGGTCATCCGGGTGTGGATCAGGCCGAAGGCGACGGCATTGACGTTCACCTTCAGCCGGCCCCATTCGCGGCTCAGCGCACGCGTCATGCCGATCACGCCGGCCTTGGCCGACGAATAGTTGAGCTGGCCGGCGTTGCCGTTGAGCGCAGACGTCGACGACACATTCACCACCTTGCGGAACACCTCGCGCCCGGCGGCGACATCGGCCTGGTGCTGCGCCTTCAGGTGCGGATAGGCGGCCCGCAGGATGCGGAAGGGCGCCGTCATGTGGCAGTCGAGGATGGCGTACCACTGCTCGTCCGTCATGCGCTGGACCACGTCATCCCAGGTGTAGCCGGCGTTGTTGACGATAATGTCGATGCCGCCGAACGTCCTGATCGCGGTGCCGATATAGCGCTCGGCGAAATCCGGCGCCGCCACGCTGCCTACGCAGGCCACGGCTTCGGCGCCGTTCTTGCGCAGCATCTCGACCGTCTCGTGCGCCGGATCGGCATCGAGGTCGTTGACGACGAGGCGTGCGCCTTCGCTCGCCAGTTTCAGTGCGATGGCCTGTCCGATGCCACGGCCGGAGCCGGTGACGAGGGCGACCTTTCCATCAAGCTTTCCCACGATATTTCCTTGTTCAGTATTTGGGTTTCACAGCGCGACGACCGCATCGCCGAGGACCTTCGCCTCGCCATACTGGTTCGTGGTCTGGATCTCGAGGCGCGCGCGGCGCTCGCCTTCGGCTTCGAAGGTCTCCACCACGCGGCCGGTGCAGGTGATCTGGTGGCCGAGGTGCGTGATACCGGTGAAGCGCACGCTGAAGTCGCGGATCTGGCGCTGGTCGACCCACTGCGTCAGCAGCCGGCCGAGCCAGGCCATCGACAGCATGCCGTGCGCGAACACATCGGTCATGCCGGCCTTGCGGGCGTAATCGAGGTCGATGTGGATGGCGTTGTGATCGCCCGATGCGCCGGCGAACAACGCCAGCATGGTGCGGTTGACCGGGGCCAGCGCCAGCGGGGGGAGGGTGTCGCCGGCCTTGACGGCGGCGAGGTCGGTCTTGCTCATGAGCTGGTCTCCTTGTCAGCCGTTGCGGTGCACTAGTACGCTGCGGAGGTCGGCGATGTGGTCGCCGTTCTGGTTGGTGACGCGCGTCTCGCGCACGAGGAAGGACAGCGCGCCGCCTTTCTTGTCATAGATGTCGCCGATGCGGCTCTCGAAGCGCAGCGTGTCGCCCGCATAGGCCGTGCGGTGGTAGTGGAACGATTGCTCGCCGTGCAGGACGCGCGACGGCTCGATGCCCACTTCCTGGCGCCAGGCGGTGGTCGGCTGGGTGAATTCCAGCGAGAACAGAAAGGTCGGCGGCAGCGGCAGGGTCGGGTGCCCGGCGTCGCGTGCGGCGGATTCGTCCGTGTAGATCGGGTTCGTCTCGCCGATGGCCTTGGCGAAGAAGCGCAGTTGCCCCGCCTCGGCGGTGGCGTGGAAGCTCGGCAAGACCTTGCCGATATGCGATTTGTCCAGCATCTCGATGTCTCCTTGATGTCCGTGAGCGCAGGGGTCAGGCCACCTTCTTGAACGCGGTGACCACGCAGGCGCCGCCCAGGCCGAGGTTGTGCTGCAGCGCGACCTTGGCGTCTGGCACCTGGCGGTCGCCGGCCGTGCCGCGCAGCTGGTGGACCAGCTCGTAGCACTGCGCCAGCCCGGTCGCGCCGAGTGGGTGCCCCTTCGACAGCAGGCCGCCCGACGGATTGACCACCCAGCGACCGCCATAGGTGTTGTCGCCGTCCTCGACCAGCTTCTCGCCTTCGCCGTCCTTGCACAGGCCAAGCCCTTCGTAGGTGATCAGTTCGTTCTGTGCGAAGCAGTCATGCAGCTCGATCACGTCGATGTCTTCCGGGCCGATGCCGGCCTGCTCGTACACCGATTGCGAGGCGGACTTCGTCATGCCAACGCCGACCAGGTCGATCATGGTGGGCGATTCGAACGCATCCGGCCGGTCGGTGGTCAGGGCCTGGCCGGCGATGACCACATCCGTGCGCAGGCCGCGCTTGCGGGCAAATTCCTGCGACACCACGATGGCGGCCGCCGCGCCACAGGTGGGCGGGCAGGCCATCAGGCGCGTCAGCACGCCTTCCCACACGGCCGGTGCGGCCAGCACTTCCTCGGGCGAGACCACCTTGCGGAAGATCGCCAGGGGATTGTTGGCGGCGTGACGGCTGGCCTTGGCGCGGATTTTGGCGAAGGTTTCGAGCTTGGTGCCGTACTTCTCCATATGGGCGAGACCAGCCCCCGCGAACATGCGGATGGCGCCTGGCAGATCGCAGTCCGGCTGGATCCGCTCGACGATTTCCAGGGTGCGGCTCATGGCGCGCGGACGGTCACCCCAGTGGCTGGCCAGCGCGCCCGGCTGCATTTCCTCGAAGCCGACCGCGATGGCGCAGTCCACGGTGCCGCTCTGCACGGCCTGGCGGGCGAGGAACAGCGCCGACGAGCCGGTGGCACAGTTGTTGTTGACGTTGACCACCGGCACGCCGCTCAGGCCCACGCGATACAGCGCGGCCTGGCCGCAGGTCGAATCGCCGTACACATAGCCGGCGTAGGCCTGCTGCACGTCGGCGTAGGACAGGCCGGCGTCTTCCAGCGCCTGGACGATGGCCTGCGCACCCATCTCGTCATAGTGGGCGCTCATGCCGGGCTTGGCGAACGGGATCATGCCGACGCCGGCGACAAACACATTGCGTGTCATGGGACTTCTCCTTGCTTCTGGAATGCGGGATTGTTGGAATCAGAGCTTGCGCGAGATCAGCTCGCGCATGACTTCGCTGGTGCCGCCGTAGATGCGGTTCACGCGCGAGTCGACGAAGGCGCGGCCGACCGGGTACTCCATCATGTAGCCGTAGCCGCCATGCAGTTGCAGCATCTCGTCCAGGCACTTGCCGAGCGTCTCGGTGGCATACAGCTTGGCCACGGCGGACTCTTCCAGCGTCAGGCTGCGGCGCATGTGCTCGCCGAGGTAGTGGTCCACCATCAGGCGTACGGCGATGGCCTGCGCCTGGATGTCAGCGAGCTTGAAGCGCGTGTTCTGGAAGTCCCACACGGTCTGGCCGAAGGCGCGGCGGTCCTTCACGTAGGCAAGCGTGTGCTCCAGCACGGCTTCGAGCCGCGCCGCTGCGCCGACGGCGATGGAGAAGCGCTCCTGAGGCAGCTCTCTCATCAGATACGCGAAGCCCTTGCCTTCCTCGCCGAGCCGGTTGGAGACCGGGACGCGGACGTTGTCGAAGAAGAGTTCGGCGGTATCCTGCGCATGCTGGCCCACCTTCTCCAGCTTGCGGCCACGGCGAAAGCCGGCACGGTTGGTCTCGACCACGATCAGGCTGATGCCCTTGGCCCCGGCGGTGGGGTCGGTCTTGCAGACCACGACGACGAGGTTGGCGGTCAGGCCGTTGCTGATGAAGGTCTTGCTGCCGTTGATCACGTACTCGTCGCCGTCACGCACGGCGGTGGTGCGCACGGCCTTGAGGTCGCTGCCGGTGCCCGGTTCGGTCATGGCGATGGCCAGGATGGTCTCGCCGGAGCAGGCGCCCGGGAGCCACTTCTGCTTCTGTTCTTCGTTGCCGATGCGGGCGATGTACGGGGCGATGATGTCCGAGTGCATGCCGATGCTGAGGCCGGAGAGGCCGCAGCGTTGATATTCCTCGACCATCACGGCCGAGTGACCGTAATCGCCGCCACCGCCGCCATACTCGGTAGGCAGGGTCACGCAGAGCAGGCCCTCGCGGCCGGCCTTCAGCCAGGTCTCGCGGTCGACCTTGCCGGCCTTGTCCCACTCGGCCTGCTTCGGCGCGCACTCGCGCTCAAAGAAGCGGCGGGCCGTGGTGCGGAACATCTCATGGTCTTCGCGATAGATGGTACGGATCGGTTGCAAAGCAGTCTCCTTACTTGGGTTCGGTATGGATGGGGGCCGGCTGGCGGTCCCAGTCAAAGCGGGGTGGCTCGCCGGCCAGGAAGGCGTCGACGGCGGCGGCGTGATAGGGGGCGGCGGCGGCGATCGCCTGTGCGCTGCACTCCAGGTCCGCCAGCGGGGCGTATTGCGACTCGAAGCTCTGGTTAAGCAGCCGCTTGCTCAGGCCCATGGCCTCGCGCGGGCCGGCGAGGAAACGGCGGGCGAACTCCCACGCCTGCTGCGAGAGGTCATCCGGCGAATGGATGGCATGCACGATGCCAAGCTGCTTCGCCTCCATGGCATTCACGCGGCGCGCGGTCAGCACAGTTCCTTCGCCACCGACATGCCGACCGCGCGCGGCAGCAGGTAGAACGCGCCGAGGTCCGGCACCAGTCCCACCTTGGCGAACGACATGCAGAAGAACGCGCGCGACGACGCCAGCATGAAGTCCGCCGCGAGCGCCAGCGAGAAGCCGGCACCGGCAGCAGCGCCGTCCACGGCCGCGATGACGGGAATCTCCAGGTTGCGCAGGCGCTGCATCCACTGGTGGGCGGACTGCACGCGGCGGCGCATCGCGTCGGGTGAGCGAGCCTCCGCGTCGGTGCTGGCGCGGACTTCCTGAAGCGACTTGAGGTCGCCGCCGGCGCAGAAGCTGCCGCCGGAGCCGGTCAGGATCAGGGCACGCACGCTGCGGTCGCCCTCGATGCGCGCAATCATGTCGGCGTAGTCCGCGCGCAGGTCGAGGGACAGCGCGTTACGGGCGGCGGGGCGCTGGTGCGAGAACTCGGCAACGCCGTCCTCGATGAGGAGCTGCGCGTCGCGCAGGCGGATCAAATCTGCAGCCATGGTGTCTTGTCCTGGTTTGGCGAGTCGTCGGGAGTCGCGCTGCGCGGGCTCCCGGGATGCATTCGATATTGGGGAATGGCAAGGGGTGCCAGCCCACCGGCGTTGGGGGGGGGCAGGCCGGATCAGTCGACGCCCGCACCCACCGTCTTCACCACGGTTTCCCAGCGGGCAAGATCGGCGCCGATGCGTTCACCCAGCCGGTCGGGCGGCAGGTATGCCGGCATGAACCCTTGCGTGCGGAAGTGCTCGCGGCTGTCCGGGGCGGTGACGATGGCCTTCAGCGAGCCGGTCAGGCGTGCGGCCACGTCGGCGCGGAGTGCGGCGGGCGCGCGGCCCAGCCCATCACCACGTAGCCGGGGACGCTTTCCGCCACGGTCGGCACGCCGGGGAAGTCGGGCGAACGCTGCGCGCCGGTGGTCGCCAGGGCGCGCACCTTGCCGGAACGGAGCTGCGGCAGCGACGTGACGGGCACGTCGAACATGAAATCCACGTTGCCCGCCATCACGTCGGTCAGGGCCGCGGCGCTGCCCTTGTATGGGATGTGGTTGAGCTTCACGCCCGACTGGCTGGCGAGCAGCGCGCCCGACAAATGGTTCGACGAGCCATTGCCGGCCGACCCGTAGGTCACCTGGCCGGGCCGCGTGCGCGCCGCCGCGAGCAGGTCCTTCAGGCTCCGGTAAGGCTGGTTTGCCCCGGTAACGAGCACGTTCTCGTACTCGCCGACCTGCGCTACCGGCGTGAAGTCGCGGCGTGCGTTGTAGCCCACATTCGGATAGATGGCCGGATTCACGGTCAGCGCGCCAACCGTGGCGAAGCCCAGTGTGTAGCCGTCGGCGCTGGCGTGCGCCACCTTCTGCATGCCGATCGAGCCACCCATGCCCGGCACGTTTTCCACCACCAACGGCTGGTGCAGGTCCTGGCTCAGCTTCTGGCCGACATAGCGCGCCAGCACGTCCGCCGGGCCGCCGGCGGGAAAGGGCACCACGAGGCGCAGCGGCCTGGACGGCCAGGTTTGCGCCTGCGCGGCCACGGGCGGCGCGCCGAGCGCAAGCGCCGCCGCAATCAGCGTGACTGCCCTGGAAAAGTCGGTCCCTCTCATGTGATGTCTCCTGTCTGTCGCCCTGGCGGAGCCGGCTGGCGCGCCTGATTCGCGGCGTATGCGGTGAAGCGGGATGGTCGGGCGCGGCGGGGCCGTGCAGCCCACCGGCGATGGGGGGTGTGCCCGGCACCGGCGCGGCGCGCGGGCGGAAATCCCCCCCCAACGTCGGTGGGCGGAGCCCCCACGCCGGCTGGTCTACTTGCCTCCAAGGCTGCAGTCCGCTGCGGCATTCGCTGAGTGATCCAAGAGAAGGAAGAGGGGGGAAGTGATGGGCGTTCTTTCAGGTATTCGCGTACTGGAATTCGAGGGCATCGGCCCCGGGCCGTTCGCGGCGATGCTGCTGGCGGACATGGGCGCGGACGTGATCCGCGTGGACCGGCCGGTGGCTGCGGCGGACCTGGGTCCGAAGATCGAGGGCCAGCGCATCAACGTGGTGGCGCGCGGCCGCAGCTCGGTGACGCTCGACCTGAAGCGCCCGGAGGCGGTGGAGGCTGCGCTCGCCCTGATGGAGAAGGCCGACGTGGTGATCGAGGGTTTTCGCCCCGGCACGATGGAGCGGCTTGGCCTCGGCCCGGCGCAGGCGCTGTCGCGCAATCCGCGGCTGGTGTACGGCCGCATCACCGGCTGGGGCCAGACCGGCCCGCTCGCCGCCAGCGCCGGCCACGATCTCAACTACATCGCGCTGTCGGGCGTGCTGTCGGGCATCGGTCGCGGCGACGATGCGCCGGTGCCCCCGCTCAATCTGGTGGGTGACTACGGCGGTGGCGGCATGCTGCTGGCCATGGGCGTGCTGGGCGCGCTGATTCATGCGCAACGCACCGGCACGGGCCAGGTGGTGGACGCCGCCATGACGGAAGGCGCCGCGCAGCTTGGCGCCGTGGTGTGGGGCCTGCTCGCCTCGGGCCACTGGCGCGAGCAGCGCGGCAGCAACCTGCTCGACGGCGGCACCCCCTGGTACGACAGCTACGCCACGCGCGATGGCCACTACATGGCCGTGGGCGCGGTGGAGGAACGCTTCTACCAGGAACTGGTGGAAAAGCTCGGCCTTGCCGGCGCGAACCTGCCCGACCGGAACAACCGTGGCAACTGGCCGGTGCTGCGCCAGCACTTCAGGATGGCATTCCTGTCCCGCACACGCGACGAATGGTGCGCCGTGTTCGACGGCAGCGACGCCTGCGTGGCCCCGGTGCTGAAGTTCTCCGAGGCGCCGCGGCACCCGCAGAACGTCGCCCGCGGCAGCTTCGTCGAGGTCGACGGCGTCACGCAGCCCGCCCCCGCGCCGCGCTTCTCGCACACGCCGTCGGCAATCCGCCGCAGCGCCCCGGCCCGTGGCGAGCACGGCCTGCAGGCGCTGCAGGCATGGGGCTTCGCCACTGACGCCATCGATCGCATGTCCGGCCTTGGGCTGGGCTTCGCCCCGGCCGACGCCGAACGACAGGCGGCCTGAGCGCATTCCTTCCAACGCAATCTGAATTTCCTGCCATGAGCCACGCTTACATCGTCTCTCCCTTGCGCACGCCGGTCGGCAAGTTCGGCGGCGCGCTCGCGCCGCTCTCCGCGGCGGATCTCGCGGCCCACGTGCTGCGTGCCGTCCTGCAACGCTCCGGCGCGCCGGAGGATTCCATCGACGAAGTCATCGTCGCGCAGTCGTACCAGTCCAGCGAGGCGCCGTGCATCGGCCGCTACGCTGCCTCGCTCGCCGGGCTGCCGGAAAGCGTCTCGGGCTACGCGGTGGACCGCCGCTGCGGCTCGGGGCTGCAGGCCGTGATCAACGCGGCGATGCAGGTGCAGAGCGGCGTGTCCGGTGCGGTGCTCGTCGCTGGCGTCGAGAGCATGAGCAATATCGAGTACTACAGCACCAGCATGCGCTGGGGCGCGCGAATGGGCGACGCGGCCATCCACGACCGCCTTGACCGTGGCCGCGTCAACTCGCAGCCGGTAAGCCGCTATGGCGTGATGGCCGGCGGCGCCGCCGAGACGGCCGAGAACCTGGCCCGCGACTACGGCATCGCCCGCGCGGAGAGCGATCGCTATGCCGCGCGCAGCCACCAGCTTGCCACCGAGGCGTGGAACGCTGGCCGCTTCGAGGAGGAGGTGGTGCCCGTGCCGGTGCCGCAGCGCAAGGGCGCCCCGATCCTGTTCCGCCGCGACGAAGGCATTCGCGAGGATGCCAGCCTGGAATTGATGGCCAAGCTGCCCGCGCTGCTGCGCGACGGCACGGTGACGGCCGGCAACGCCTGCCAGCAGAGCGACGCCGCGTCCGCCTGCCTGGTGGTGTCCGAGGACTACCTGAAGGCCCACCGGCTCGAGCCGATGGGGCGGCTGGTCGGCTGGGCCGGGGCGGGCTGCGACCCGCTGCGCATGGGCATCGGACCCGTGCCGGCCGTGGCGCGCCTGCTGCCGCGCATCGGCATGACGCTGTCGGACCTCGATCTGATCGAGGTCAACGAAGCCTTCGCGGTGCAGGTCCTCAGCGTGCTGCGCGCCTGGGGCATCAAGGACGTTGAGGCGGATGGGCGCATCAACGTCAACGGCTCCGGCATCTCGCTGGGCCATCCCATTGGCGCCACCGGCGTGCGCATCCTCGCCACGATGCTGCACGAGATGCGCCGGCGCGGCGCGCGCTACGGCCTGGAAACCATGTGCATCGGCGGCGGGCAGGGCCTGGCGGCGGTGTTCGAGCGCGTCTGAGCGGCGCGCTGCAAGTGATTCACGCATTCAAGGAGGAAAACATGACCCACGCTGAAGGCAACGCGCCGCGCGGCGCGTCCGAGCAGCCCTGGCAGGAGCAGGACGGGCGGCTGGTGCTGCTGGCCTATCGTCGCAATGGCGGCGACACGCTGCACTTCCCACCGCTGCCGTTGACGTCGCCGCAGGCCAGTGACACCGAGCTGGTCGCGCTGCACGGCACGCCGACGCTGTACAGCTACACCGTGATGCACCCGTCGCCCAAGACCGGCCTGCCGCCGATGCCACTGGGCCTGGCCGACTATCCGGAAGGTGTGCGCATCTTCGGTCGGCTGGTGTACCCGAACGGCCGCCGGCCTGCGATCGGGGACACCTTGCGGACATGCCTGGTGCATACCGCCGAGGGTCCCGTCTATGCATTCGAACCGGTGAGCACGGAGGGGAGCCGATGAACAAACCGATCTACGTTGCGGGCGTCGCCATGACCCCGTTCGGCCGTCACGACGGCTCGATGCAAGACCTGGCGCAAAGCGCCGTGCTCGGMGCCGTGGCCGACGCCGACGTCGACATGGCGGAAGTGCAGGCCTTCTACGCCGCCAACGTCTTCGGCGGCATGGTGCTGGGGCAGGTGCTGCTGCGCGACCTCGGCGTGACCGGGCCGGCCATCTACAACGTCGAGAACGCCTGTGCCAGCGGCGCCACCGGCGTCCACCTGGCCTGCCACGCGCTGGAAGCCGGCCGCTATGACACCGTGGTGGTGTTCGGCGTGGAGCAACTGACCGCGCTCGGCGGCGGCGCGCTGCCGCTGCAACGCAACGACTACATGACGTCGCTGTACGCCCGTGCCGGCATGACGCTGCCGTCGGTCTACGCCATGCGTGCGGCGCGCTACCTGCACGAGTTCGGCGTGAAGCCGGACGTGCTGGCCGAGGTCGCGGTGAAGAACCGCCGCCACGGCGGCCTCAATCCGTATGCGCAGACCCGCACCGGTGTCAGCGTGGACGAGGTGATGGATTCGCGCATGGTCTTCGATCCGCTCACGCTGCTGCAATGCTGCCCGTCGGCGGTGGATGGTGCGGCGGCGCTGGTGCTGACCACCCGCAAGCCGGCCACGCGCAGCAAGCCGGTGCGCGTGCTCGCCTCGGCGGTGCAGTCCGGCCGGCAGGAAATCGGCACCGAGGACATCCTCGCCGCCGAAATCACCGCGCGCACGGCGCGGCTGGCGTACCAGGAGGCCGGCGTCAAGCCTGCCGACATCGACATGGTGGAGCTGCACGACGCCTTCACCATTGCCGAACTCATCTACTACAGCGCGCTTGGCCTGTGCGAGCGCGGCGAGGCGCACGAACTGCTGAAGTCGGGCGCCACCACGCTCGGCGGCCGGGTACCGGTCAACCCGAGCGGCGGCCTGCTCGCCAAGGGGCACCCGCTGGGCGCCACGGGCGTGGCGCAGATGGTCGAGGCCGTCTGGCAACTGGAAGGGCGTGCCGGGGAAAGGCAGATACCGGGCGCGTCGCTGGCGCTGACGCAGTGCACGGGCGGCGGCATCGCCGGCGTGGACCACGCCGCGTCGGCGGTGCACATCCTCGGCCACTGATTGAAGGAGATTTCATGGACAAGCAGATTGCCGTCGTTACCGGCGGCGCACAGGGCATCGGCCTCGGCATCACGCGGGCCCTGCTCGAAGCGGGCCACGCCGTCGCCGTGTTCGACCTGAACGGCAAAGCCCTCGAAGGCCTGGGGGCCGAGCTCGGCCACCATGCCGAGCGCCTGATGGTGCTGCGCGTGGATGTGACCTCGGACGCCGAGGTGCAGGCGGCCGTCGCCCAGATCAAGGCGCGCTGGAAGACGCCCGACATCCTCGTGAACAACGCCGGCATCACGCGCGACAAGCGTTTTGTCAAGATGACGGAGGAGGACTGGGACTTCGTCATCGACGTTAACCTGAAGTCGCAGTTCCTGTGCGCGCGCGCCGTGGTGCCCGGCATGATCGAGCAGGGCTATGGCCGCATCGTCAATATCTCGTCGCGGGCATGGCTGGGCGGCTTCGGCCAGGCCAACTATTCGGCCGCCAAGGGCGGCGTGGTGAGCCTGACCCGCTCGCTCGCCATTGAGCTGGCGCGCCACGGCATCACCGCCAACGCCGTTGCGCCGGGCATCATCGAGACGCCGCTGTTCGYCACGCTGACCGACGAGCAGGCCGAGCGCCTGAAGTCGAGCGTACCGGTGGGCCGCATTGGCAAGCCGGAGGACATCGCCCAGGCGGTGCTGATGTTCGCCGGCCGCGCGGCGTCATACATCACCGGGCAGACGCTGTACGTCTGCGGCGGCCGCTCGCTGTCGAGCCCGAGCGTCTGAGGGAGAGGCAGATGACTATTCACTACCAGCAGACGGGTCACGTGGCGGTGCTGACACTGGACGCGCCCGAGTCGCTCAACGCCCTGACCGTCGAAGAACTAGTAGCGCTGCGCGAGCGGCTGGCGCAATGCCAGGACGACGACAACGTGCGCGCCATCGTCATCACCGGCGCGGGGGACCGGGCCTTCTGCACAGGGGCCAACCTGAAGGCGACGCTGCCGCCGTCCACCGGATTTGCCGCCGGCGCCTTCAAGAGCCGCGCCGGCGAGGCGCAGCAGGGCGGCTACACCCGCCTGCTCGATCTCACCGACCTGCAGATCTGGAAGCCGATGATTGCCGCCATCAACGGCTACTGCCTCGGCGGCGGGCTGGAACTGGCGCTGCAGTGCGACCTGCGCATCGCCGCCGCGTCGGCCAGCTTCGGCCTGCCCGAAGTCAAGGTGGCCAGCGTGCCCGCGGTGGGTGGCATGCAGTACCTGTTGCGCGCGGTGCCCGCCGCCCATGCGATGAAGATGGCGATGACCGGCGAGCGCATCGGCGCCGACGAGGCGCTGCGCATCGGCCTGGTCAGCGACGTGGTGGCGGCCTCCGGCCTGATGGAACTTGCGATGGCGCTGGCCACGCGCATTGCGGCCAACGGTCCGCTCGCCGTCCAGGCCGTCAAGCAGCTCGCGGTGCAGACCTCGCACCTGGCGCCGCGCGAGTTCGTCGCGCAGGCCAACCTGCAATGGGGGCTGCTGCGCGACAGCGCCGACCGCATCGAGGGCCGCACGGCCTTTGCCGAGAAGCGGCCGCCGGCATACCGCGGCGCCTGAGCAATACGGAGACAGCATTCATGAATTTCAACTTGACCGAAGAGCAGGAAATGATGGTGGCCGCCGCCCGGCGCATGGTGCAGACCCGCATCGACCCGGTACTGCGCAGTCATCCGGCCAACCAGCCGCTGCCCAAGGCGGCCATGCTGGAGATCTTCGCCGCCTTCGCGGAGCTGGGCATCACGGCCCCGCGCGTGCCGGCCGAAGCCGGCGGCGGCGGGCTGAAGATGCTCGACTACGGCATGATCTTCGAGCAGCTGCCGCCGGTGGTGGCGCTGTCGCTGGCCTCGCATGAGGGCACCATCCTGCGCATCCATCTCGGCTGCCCGGACCCTATCCGCGAGCGCTACCTGCCCGACCTGATCGCGGGCCGCAAGATCGCCTGCACGGCCAATACCGAGGCCAATGCCGGGTCGGACTCCGGCGCCATCCGCACCAAGCTGGAAGTCGACGGCGACGACGCTTACCTGACCGGCCGCAAGATGTGGATCACCAATGCCTCGATCTGCGACGTGGTGAACGTGTCCTGCACCACCGGCACGGACGAGAAGGGCCGCCCCGTCACGCGCCGCGCACTGGTCGACCGCAGCGAGGTCGATTTCGAGGTCCGCGAGACGGCCATCACCGGCCTGCGCCAGGGTCACCTGAGCGAGCTGGTGTTCGAGCGCACCCGCGTGCCACTGAGCCACGTGATGGGCGAGCCGGGGGACGCGGCAAAGACGCTGACGATGGCCTGGAATGGCAACCGTCCGCTCATCGGCCTGATGTGCGTGCATCTGGCGCAGAAGGCGCTCGACCTGGCGCTGGACTACACGAAGTCGCGCCAGCAGTTCGGCAAGCCGCTGGCGGCCCACCAGCTGGTGCAGCAGGACCTGGCCGATATCGAGACGGCCATCGTGTCGTCGCGCCTGCTCTGCTACTACGCACTCGACTGCATCGACCGCGGCCTGCGCGCGAACGGCACCTCGGCCATGGCCAAGCGCTATGCCACGCAGGCATGCGAGCGGGCCATCCACCTGGCGATCCAGCTGCACGGCGCGATGGGCATCAGCGAGGAACTGGGGCTGGAGCAGATGTGGCGCGATGCGCGCGTCTTCCAGGTGCCCGATGGCATGAACGGCATTCTCGCGCTGATCCAGGGCCGCGAGCTGACCGGGACGGCGGCGTTCCGCTGATCCAGCGATTTCTACCCAATACCTGCAGCACACAGAGAGACAGAGGGAAACACCATGAACGACAAGATGATGGAAGGCAAGGTCGTGATCGTCACCGGCGCGGGCCGTGGCATCGGGCGCGAGATCGCGCTGGCAATGGGCCGCAACGGCGCGAAGGTCGTGGTCAACGACGTGGGCGTGACGGTGACCGGCGACGCGAGCCAGGAAGACCCGGCGGAGGAAGTGGCGGGCCAGATCCGCGCCGACGGTGGCGAGGCCATCATCAGCCGCGAGAGCGTGGCCGAGGCCGACAGCGCGGCGCGCATCGTCGAGGCTGCCGTCGACCACTTCGGCCGCATCGATACCGTCGTCAACAACGCCGGCATCCTGCGCGACCGCATCTTCCACCAGATGACGCCGGACGAGTTCGACGCCGTGCTGCGTGTGCACCTGTACGGCTGCTTCAATATGAGCCGCGCCGCCGCCACGCATTACCGCAACCAGAAGAGCGGCAATTTCGTCCACATGACGTCTACCTCGGGCCTGATCGGCAACATCGGCCAGGCCAACTACGCCGCCGCCAAGATGGGCGTGGCGGGGCTGTCCAAGGCCATCGCGCTGGACATGGCGCGCTACAACGTGCGCTCGAACTGCATCTCGCCGTTCGCCTGGAGCCGCATGGCCGGCGCCATTCCCGAGACGCCGGACCAGGTCGAGCGCATCGCCAAGGCCAAGACCATGTCGCCGGCGGACATTGCGCCGCTGGCCGTGTTCCTGGCAAGCGATGCGGCGTCGGCTGTCAACGGCCAGATCTTCACCGTGCGCCGCAACGAGATCTTCCTGATGAGCCAGCCGCGCCCCGTGCGCGCCATGCAGCGCAGCGAAGGCTGGACGCCGCAGACGCTGGCGTCGCACCTGCTGCCGGCGATGGCGCCGTCGTTCTTCCCGGTGGAAGTCTCGGGCGCCGTGTTCGCCTGGGATCCGGTCTGAGGAGCCGACAATGGAATTCACGGTTCCCGGCGAATGGGTGGACTTCGGCGATGCGCTGCTGAAGTTCATCGACCGCGAGGTGGTTCCTCTCGAACAGGAACATCGCGCGCTGCTGTCCAGCGAGCGCACCTTGTACACGGAAGACGGGCGCTTCAGCCCGGAAGTGCTGGCGCTGCGCCGCCGCGTGCGGCTGCGCTCGGCCGAAACAGGCTTCTATACCGCGCTCGCGCCTGAGTCGCTCGGTGGCGGCGGGCTGGGCGCGCAGGCGGCGGCCTATGTGCAGGAGCGCCTCAATGCACACTGCGGCCCGGATCGTCCGCTAGTGCAGACGGTGGTGCTGCCGTCGCCTTTCACCAACGGGTTGTCACCGGTGCTGCGCCACCTGGACCCGGCCGTGCTGGCGTCGGTGCGCGACGAGCTGGCAAGCGGCGAGAAGACCATGTGCTTCGGGCTGAGCGAGCCGGATGCCGGCTCCGACGTGTTCGGCATGCGCACCCGCGCCGAGCGGGATGGCGACCATTGGGTGCTCAACGGCACCAAGCAGTGGATCACCAACGCCCCCTACGCCGACTACGCGATGGTCTTCGCGGTGACCGACGAGGCGAAGGCGCGTGCCCATAAGGGCGGCATCACCGGCTTCTTCCTGCCGACCGGCACGCCGGGCTTCTCGGTGCCCAGCGTGATCCCGACCATGGGCCACCTGGGCGGCGATATCGCCATTGTCTCGCTGGAGAACGTGCGCGTGCCGGATTCGCACCGGCTCGGCCCCATCGACCAGGGCCTGTCGGTGGCCCTCGATGGCGTGAACGCCGGCCGCCTGAGCATGGCAGCCTCCGGCCTGGGCCTCGCCCAGTGGGCGCTGGCGCAGGCGCTGGAGTACGCTAAGGTGCGCAAGACCTTCGGCACACCGATCAGCGGGCATCAGGCCGTGCAGTTCATGCTCGCCGAATGCGCGATGGACATCTATGCCACAAAGTCGATGATCCGCCACTGCGCCTGGCTGGTGGACCAGGGCCAGCCGGCCACCAAGGAGGTGTCGATGGTCAAGGCCTCGTCCACGGAGATGGTGGGGCGCGTATTCGACCGCGCCATCCAGATCCACGGCGCCATGGGCCTGACCAACGAACTGCGGCTGGAGGCGGGCTACCGCCACGCGCGCACGCTGCGCATTCCGGACGGCACATCGGAAATCCAGCGCCGTACCATCGCCCGCCAACTGCTCGGCGGCGATACGGCAATCTGAACGCATAGGCGGTACGCAAAATCCGCACATAAATACAGGAGGAGACCTGGTGATGCATTCCCCTATCATCGAACGCCCGACCGGCCCGCTCGACCTCGACCGCAGGTACGCGAAGGCCGGCCTGCCCGTGCGCATCCACACCCCTGATACCACCGTCTTCGAGAACCTGGAGTTCGCCGCCCGGCGTTATCCGCGCAAGACCGCGATCCAGTTCTACGGGGCCGCCCACACCTATGGCGCGCTGCTGCGCGAGGTGGAAGGCATGGCGGGGTACCTGCAGCAAGCCTGCGGCATCCAGCCGGGGGACCGCGTGATGCTGTTCAGCCAGAACTGCCCGCAGTTCATCGCCGCGTACTTTGCCATCCTGCGCGCGCAGGCGGTCGTGGTGCCGGTCAACGCCATGCTGCTGGAAGACGAACTGCGGCATATCGCGACCGACAGCGGCGCGGTGGCCTGCTTCTCCGCGCAGGAGATTGCGCCGCAACTGCTCCCGCTGCTTGGCGAGACGCCGCTGCGCCATGTGATCGTGCACGCCTATGGCGACGCGCTTGGCGATGACGACGCCGGCCTGGCCATTCCCGACTGGGTCCGCGTGCGCAGCACCGCCGGCAACCTGCCGCCCGGCGCCACGGGCTGGCTGCCGGCGCTGGCCGAAGGCCATCTGCCGCGTCCCTACACGGGCAAGCAGAGCGACCTCTGCATGCTGCCCTATACGTCGGGCACCACGGGCGCGCCGAAGGCCTGCACGCACGACCACCGTACGGTGATGAGTTCGGTGTCGGCCTCGCAGATCTGGCGCAAGACGAGCACCGAGGCATGCTACCTGGCCGTCGCGCCGATGTTTCACCTGCTTGGTCTGCAGAACGGCATCAACGGCCCGATCTTCATGGGCGGCACCATCGTGCTGCTGCCGCGCTGGGACGCTCGCACTGCCGCCGATCTGATCGAACGCCACCGCGTGACGTTCTGGGGTGCGCTGCCGCCGATGCTGGTGGATTTCTTCAGCCAGCCCGGCATCGAGAAGCGCGACCTGAGCAGCCTCTGCGTGGTCGGGGGCGGTGGCGCCGCCATGCCCGAGAATACCGCCGCGCTGATGCGCGAGCGCTATGGCCTGCAGTACCTGGAAGGCTACGGCCTGACGGAGACCGCTTCGTTCCTGTTCGCCAACCCGATGCACCGGCCCAAGCCGTCCTGCCTCGGCGTGCCCACCTATGGGGTGGAGGCCTACGTGATCGATCCGGAGACCCTGCAGCCGGTGCCGCAAGGCGAAGTAGGCGAGATCGTCGTCCACGGTGCGCAGATCATGCATGGCTACTGGAACAGCCCCAAGGCCAACGCCGAGTCCTTCATCGAACTCGACGGCAAGCGCTTCTTCCGTACCGGCGACCTCGCCAGCATGGACGAGGACGGCTACTACTTCATGCGCGACCGACTCAAACGCATGATCAACGCCGCCGGCTACAAGGTCTGGCCGGCAGAGGTCGAGGCCATGCTCTATCGCCACCCCGCCATCCAGGAAACCTGCGTGATCTCGGCCCGCGACAGCCATCGCGGCGAGACCGTGAAAGCGGTGATCGTGCTCAAGGCCGGACAGGAAACCACCACGGTCGAAAGCCTGCTGGCCTGGTGCCGCGAGCATATGGCGACGTACAAGGCGCCGCGCATCGTCGAGATCGTGCCGGCCATCCCCCGCACCGCCACCGGCAAGCTGGCATGGCGCACGCTGCAAGAAGCGGAACTGCGCAAATGAGCGCCATGGAGACCGAGACGCAATTCGACGACATCGTGACCGGTGGCAATACCGATGCGCCTTCGATGATGAGCGGGGAGACGGCGGCCGACACGATCCTTGGCCGGCCCGCGGTGCCGCCGGCGTGGGCACGGAACGGAGGGAAGCTCCGATGACATCCGCTTCCATGGCCCTGGAGGGCGCACAGGAAGACGTTCCGGCCGGGTTCGAGCCGCTGATCACGTCCGCCGGATTCCTCCATACCTGCGGCCAGTTCTACATGCACACGGACCAGCCCGTCGTGGGCTTCCGCGTGGGCCGGGAGCACCTGAACCTGATCGGCATCGCGCATGGTGGCTTTCTTGCCACGGTGGCGGACGTTGCGCTGGGCGCGGTGGTGCGGCGCGACCTCGCCGTGGCCGCCGCGCCGACCGTGCACCTCAGCATCGACTATGTGGGCGCGGTGCAGCCAGGGGACTGGGTGCAAGCGCACGTCCGGATCCTCAAGGATGGCCGCAAGCTCATCAATGCCGATTGCGATGTGCGCGTGGGCGAGCGCGTCGTGCTGCATGCCAGCGGGGCCTTCTTCGTCAAGGTGAGGGCGGGCAAGGCCGTCGCCTGACACCTTCCGGCCGCAGGATTCGCAACAGGAAAAAAGAAATGCACCTCACACTCAGCCTTCAGCGCGCCGTGCAACTGACACCGGATCGCACGGCAACCATTTTCCACGACCGCCGCCGCACCTATGGCGAGATGGCCGCACGCGTCGCGCGGCTGGCTTCCGGGCTGCGTACCCACGGCATGGCGACGGGCGACCGTGTCGCCATGCTCGCGCTCAATTCCGACCGCTATCTTGAGTACTTCATGGGGGTGTGGTGGGGCGGCGGCGTGGTGAACCCCGTCAATATCCGCTGGAGCGTGCCCGAGATGGCGTATTCGCTCGACGATTGCGACACACGCATCCTGATCGTCGACGACCATCACCTGCACCTGGTGGATGCGATCCGCGCGGCGTCGCGCTCCGTCAGCGTGGTGATCCACGCTGGCGACGGCGAAGCGCCTGCCGGCATGCTGTCGTTCGAAGGCCTGATCGCGGCCAGCGAGCCGGTGGCGGATGCCGGCCGGGGCGGGGCCGACCTGGCTTCGGTGATGTACACCGGCGGCACCACGGGCTTTCCCAAGGGCGTGATGCAGACGCACCTGAACCTGTGGTCGAGCGGGATGCAACGGCTGGCGGAAGCGCCGCCCGTGCGCGATGCCGCCGTGCTGCACGCCGGGCCGTTCTTCCACGTGGCGAGCCTGGGGCGCGCCATCGTACAATGGCTGGCCGGCGAGACCCACGCCGTGATCCCGTCCTTCGACGCGGCCGACGTGCTGCGAGCGATCCGCGAGGACGGCGTCGCGGAGATCGCGCTCGTGCCCACCATGATCCAGGCGACGCTGTCGCACCCGGACTTTGCCATCACCGACTTCTCCCGGGTACGGCGGCTGACCTACGGCGCCTCGCCGATTTCCGCCGCGCTGCTGGAGGAGGTCATGGCGCGTTTGCCTGGCGTCGAGCTGAGCCAGTCGTATGGCCTCACCGAGGCCTGCCCGGGCGTCTCGTCGAACCCGCCCGCCAACCACAGTGAGGCTGGACGCCAAAGTGGCCTGTTCCGCTCGGTGGGCCGTGGCGGCCCGGCCGTGCTGGTGAAGATCGTCGACGAGGCCGGCAACGAGGTGCCGCGCGGCACGGTCGGCGAGATCATTGTGTTCGGACCGAACATCATGGCCGGCTACTGGAACAAGCCGGAGGAGACCGCCAAGGCGCTGCGCAATGGCTGGCTGCATACCGGCGACGGCGGCTATATGGACGAGCAGGGCTATCTCTTCATCGTCGATCGCATCAAGGACATGATCGTCAGCGGTGGGGAGAATGTCTATTCGGCCGAGGTGGAGAATGTCATCGCCAGGCATCCGGCGGTCGCCGCCTGCGCCGTGATCGGCGTGCCGCACGAGAAGTGGGGCGAGGCGGTCCATGCCGTAGTGGTGATGCGACCGGGCATGACGGTGGATGAGGATGACGTCCGTCGGCACTGCCGGGAGTTCATCGCCGGGTACAAGGTGCCCAAGACCGTGGAGTTCCGTATGGCGCTGCCGTTGTCGGGGGCGGGGAAGGTGTTGAAGAAGGATCTGCGGGCGCCGTTCTGGGAAGGACGAACGCGGGCGGTGAACTAGACGGAACGGGCCGCGATAGCGGCCCGTTTTTCTTTCAGCCGGGCATGACGATGGCCCAGCGTTTGCTCGTTTGCTCCCCCTCCCGCAATACGTCGCAATACGGGAGGGGGAGCAAACCGTCAGGGTTCGACCACGTTGAACATCGGATCGAAGTCCTCCAGCATCCCGAGCAGCTTCACCACGCTTGCCGTATCCCCCTCGACCTGGATGGCACCCGTCTCGACGAGATGGCTGAACATCGCAGGCAGGCCGTCACCGGCCTGCAGCGCGGCCAGTGCCTCGCGTCCCAGTGACACGCTCGCCGTGCATGCCCCACGCGCCGCGCCGGGCAGGTAGGTCATGGTGGCGTTTTCCAGCCGCATGGCCCAGCATTCGCCCGTCTCGGGGTTGCGCCATTCGATCTCCATCTGTTCGCCGTTGGCCTGGTCGCCATCCAGGCGCACGGCAAAGTAGTCGAGCAGCAGTTCTAGCGGCAGGACCGACACCAGGTCGCGGCTGACATTCCTGCGGCGCAGCTTCGGCACGCCCTTGCGCAGTTCCTGCGCCCCCAGCAGGAAGGCATTGCGCCAGGTCGACGATTCGGCCGCGAAGCCGAGCTGCTCCAGCGCGTCCGCGCACAGGGCGCGGGCGTCCTGGTTGGCCGGGTCGGCGAAGACCAGGTGGTTGCTGACCTCGGCCACCCAGCGGTACTCGCCGCGCGCGAAGTCGGCGCGGGCCT
Source organism: Cupriavidus sp. 2TAF22 (assembly GCF_052115045.1). Lineage (NCBI taxonomy): Bacteria > Pseudomonadati > Pseudomonadota > Betaproteobacteria > Burkholderiales > Burkholderiaceae > Cupriavidus > Cupriavidus sp. 2TAF22. The sequence goes on along the minus strand of NZ_JBFRFX010000026.1, from coordinate 18,592 downwards.
TTTCCAGCAGTGCCTCGGCGCCGCCCATATAGGCCACGTAGCGCGGGCCGGACTGCTCGGGCGGCAGCGTGTGCAGGTGGGCGGGGTTGCCGTCGTACCAGCCGAGATAGCGCTGCACGATGGCCTTCACGTTGTGCGAGATGGTGCCGTAGAAGCCGCGGTTGGCCCACGTGCTGGCGAGCGAATCGGGCAGCTTCATGACCTCCGCCACCTCGATGCCGGTCATCCCGCGGTTCATCAGGCGCACGGTCTGGTCATGCAGGTGCTTGTACAGGTCCCGCTGCTGGCGCAGGTAGTGGCGAATGCGCTCGTTGCCCCAGGTGGGCCAGTTGTGCTGGGCGAACACCACGTCGGCGGTCGGCGCGTAGCGGTCGAGTGCTTCGTCCAGGTAGCGTGACCAGACGCGGGCGTCGCGCGCCTGTGCGCCGCGCAGGGGGCAGAGGTTGTGCATGGTCTGCACGCCGATCTCGGCCGTGTTCAGCGCGCGCAGGCCGGGGAAGTGCATGAACATCTCCGACGGTGCCTCGCTTTCCAGCGCCAGGTGGAAGATGATCTCGACGCCGTCGATGACGTGCGTCTCGACTTCCTGCTCGATGGTCATGGTCGGCGGGATCAGCGTGCCGGTGCCCACCGGGATGCCCTTGCCGATGCCGCAGTCGACCTGGCCGCAGGCGTGCTTGGGCAAAGACAGCCCGCCCTGGAACATGCCACGCCGCATCATGGCATTGCCGGCCAGTACGTTCTCCGACACGGTATGCCACATGAAGCCCTGCGGTGCGATGATCGGTACCTTGCGGGCCACGGCATCGGCTTCGTCCAGCACGCCGCGCGCGCCGCCGTAGTGGTCGGCGTGGCTGTGCGTGTAGATGAGGGCGCTGACCGGGCGGTCGCCACGGTGCTTGCGGTACAGGGCAATTGCTGCCTCGGCGGTCTCGGCGACGGTCAGCGGGTCGATGACGATCACGCCAGTGTCACCCTCGATGAAGCTGACGTTGGCGACGTCGAAGCCGCGCACCTGGTAGACGCGCTCGGTCACCTTGAACAGGCCGTGGGCCATGTTCAGGCGTGCCTGTCGCCACAGGTTGGGGTGGACGGTGGGTGCGGGCTGCGGATCATCGAGGAAGGCGTAGTCGGCCATCGACCAGACCAGCCGGCCCCGGGCGTCGCGGATCTCCGCGTCGGGAATGGTACCGATGAAGCCGCGCTGGGCGTTCTCGAAGTCGATATCGTCCAGAACCGGCTGGACCTGAGAGGTTGCGTTCATGGGAAAGCCGTGAAGTGTGACAAGGGGAAAAAGCAAGGAAAAATCAGTCGGCGGCCTTGGCGCCGGAGGACTGGATAAGCTGAGCCACGACTGGCTCGTTGGCTTCGAAGTCGCGGCGGAATTCCACGGCGCTGTTGCCGACCGGTTCGAGCGAGTAGGTCTCCAGGCGGGTCCTCATGGCCGGGGAGCGGGCGGCGGCGCGGGCTTCCTTTTCCAGACGGGCCAACACGGCCGGGGGCGTCTTTGCCGGCGCCAGCATGCCGACCCATCCGGCCGGGGCGAGTTCGGCATCCTGGAAACCGGCCTCGGTCATGGTCGGTACATTGGGCAGGCCCTTGGCCCGCGTGCTGCCCATCACGGCAAGCGGTTTGATCTTGCCGGAATCCATGTAGGGCCGCAGCGCTACCAGTGTCCCCACGCCCCAGGTGATCGCGCCGGCGGCGATGTCCTGTGCCATCGGCGATTCGCCCTTGTAGGGGATGTGCGCCATGTCGAGCTGCCTGCTGCGGCTCAGGTAGGCACCGACCAGATGGGCATAGGTGCCTTGCCCGTACGAGCCGTAGCTGACCTTGCCCTTGTGCCGGGCGGCCCATGCCAGCAGGCCCTTGACGTCGTTCGCAGGGACGTCGGCGGAGGCGGCGAGCACGAGATTGCCGACGCACAGCTCCGACACGAAGGCGAAGTCGCGCCGGACGTTGTACGGCACGGAGGCATAAAGGTAGGGCGTATTGATGAGCGGTGCGGAGTGGGAGATGAGCACGGTGTAGCCGTCAGCTGTGGCACGCGCTACGTTCTGCAAGGCCAGGATGCCACCGCCACCTGGCTTGTTCTCCACCACGATGCTCTGACCCATCTGCCTGCCCATCTCGTTGGCGAACGAGCGGGCCACCGCGTCGAGCGCGCCCCCCGCGGGCGCCGGGACCACGAAGGTGATGGGACGGCTGGGATACTCCTGGGCGAAGCCGGCGCTGCTGAATGCCAGCGCCAGGACTACGGAAAGTGTCTTGATGCGCACGAAGTGGCTCCTCGCTTGTGTTTCGGTTGGCATGGCTGCCGCGTGGCGGCAACCGCTTCCCGAAGCGTAGGGCCGGCCCCTGGCGTTCATCCCACCGGGGTTGGGGGGCGGGGATTTCCCCAACACCGACCGCGAAACGCCCGCGCCGATCTTTGCGAAAACACGTAGACCACAAGTCAGAAGAGTTGATTTGAATACGCACCGCAAACTGGTGGTGACACACAACTTCATTGACCTGCAGCGTTATCGTGTCGTTTCCAGCGGGAAGGTGCCGACCGGAGCGGTTGCGCTGGCGATGGCGTTCGAGTACGACGGCGGAGGCCTGGGTAAAGCCATATCCCCGGGCGGCCCCTCACCCGCCATGCAGTGGCCGAGGCATGCCAGCTCGCGCGTCAGCGTAGTGGCATCGAGAAACCCGCTACGCCGCATTCGTTGCGGCATGCCTTCGCGACGCACCTGCCGGAGGGCGGCACCGATGTGCACACGATCCAGTTGCTGATGGGCCATCGCAGCCTTGCCACCACGGTGCGCTCTTGAAGATCGCGACCAGCACCGTGCGCGAGCCGTGCTGCCCGCCGACAGCTTGCTTACTGGCGCGCAGCAGCCGCACGCCGACAGCCCCTCAGTTTGTCTTGGCCTGCGCCAATGCAGACAATACAGCAAGGCTCATCGCGCCGACGCCCGCCTTGATCGTGGGCTCCGGCACGGGAGCGAAGAAGGGGGAATGGTTCGAGGGCAGCGCCGTCTCCCCCGGCTTGCGCGAAGCGTGGTAGCGCTGCGGATCGTAGGCGCCGATGAAGAAGTACATCGACGGCACGCCGGCATTGACGAACTCCGAAAAGTCCTCGCTGCCAGTGATCGCCGGCATGCGCGTCACGCCCTTGCCGTAGGCGCTGCGCAACACGGCCTCGGTACGGGTTACCAGTTGCGCATCGTTGATGACGGCCTTGCCGCCCTCAGTAATGCGCACCTCGGGCTCGGGGGCGCCAGCCATGTCGGCCACCGCCTTGGCGGTCCGGTTGACGCCTGCCAGCATCTGCTCGCGCACCTCGGGTTTATAGGACCGGATGGTCCCGCGCAGGACCACGTCGTCGGGGATGATGTTGCCTACGGTGCCGCCCTGGATAGCGCCGACTGTGACCACGCCGAATTCCTTCGGGTCCTTCTCGCGGCTGATCACGCTTTGCAGGTCTACCACGAAGCGTGATGCCATCATGACAGGATCGATCGTCCTGTTCGGGGCGGAACCATGCCCGCCGCGGCCTTTGAAGCGGACTTCCAGGTCATCCGAATTGGAAGTGAGCGGGCCGGCATCGAAACCGATGAAGCCCACCGGCATGGGCGCCGTGTGAAGGGCAAAGGCGTAATCAGGCTTGCCGAAGCGCGTGAACAGGCCGGCCTCGAGCATGGCCTTTGCCCCGGAAACCAGTTCTTCCGCCGGCTGCGCCACGAACATCAAGGTGCCATGCCATTGCGCTTTCATCGACACCAGCGTCTGCGCGGTGCCCACCCAAGCCGCCATGTGCACATCGTGCCCGCAGCTGTGTGCGACCGGCGTGGGCTTGCCCTTCCAGTCAGTGACTGCTTTGCTGGCGTAGGGCAGTCCCGTCTTCTCCTCCATCGGCAAGGCGTCGAGTTCGGTGCGCACCAGCACCGTAGGCCCTGGGCCATTACGGAAGATCGCCACCAGGCCCGTCTTGCCGATGCCCTCGGTGACGTCGAAACCGAGCCTGCGCATCTCGCTGGCCAGCCTCGCGGCGGTGCGGGTCTCCTGGAATCCGAGCTCGGGGTGCGCGTGCAGGTCCATGTAGAGGGCGTCGAGCGCGGGGTAGGCCGACACCAGGTTGCCATCGATTGCGGTCTTGAGCTTCGCCACATCGATCTCGGCCTGGGCGCAAACCGTGCTGGCGAACATACTCAGCAACACACCGCCGGCAAGCTGCGATATCCGGGAAGAAAAGGTCATGCAAACGTCTCCGTTGATCTTGGTAGCGGGAGCGCGGCGATCGGCAAACACCGGCGTCACGTTAGTGCCTGGAGCACTAGGCTAGCTGATCGCTGTGGCGGATTCGCCCCCCGGAATGGGTGGCTGGGGATTGCCCTTACGTCAGGGCCACATGCCGCATGCCTTCACACGGCGCGCCAATGCCCCTCCCAGAACTTGTCGCGAATCTGGCGCTTGAGCACCTTGCCAACCGCGCTGCGCGGCAGGTCGGTCCAGAACTCAACCGACTTGGGCGCCTTGACGCCGCCGAGCACCTGCTTGCACTGCGCCATCAGCTCTTCGGCCATGACCTCGTGTCCGGGCTTGACCTGCACGATCGCCTTGACCGCCTCGCCCCATTTGGGATCGGGTACCCCGATCACCGCGCAATCGAGCACGGCCGGGTTGTTGAGGATGACGGCCTCGATTTCCGACGGGAAGACATTGAAGCCACCACTGACGATCATGTCCTTCCTGCGGTCGACGATGGTGATGAAGCCGCGCTCGTCGCGGATGCCGATGTCGGTCGTGTGATGCCAGCCGAACGTCGATACCTGCGCGGTTTCTTCCGGCATCTTGTAGTAGCCCTTCATGACCATGGTCGAGCGGACCACGATCTCCCCTTTTTCACCGGGGCCGAGGAGGTTGCCGTCGTCGTCCATGATCTCGACGCACGCCAGCGGCGTGCCCTTGCCGGCCGAGCGCAGCGCGGCGTCGTCGAAGCTGCCGTTCGGCAGCAGGTAGTCCTGCGGCCGCTTGAAAATCACCGGCATGCCGCATTCGCTCTGGCCGTAAACCTCGTGCACGACCGGGCCGAAGCGCTCCACCGCCTCGCGCATCCGCTCCGGGGCGATGGGCGCGCCACCGACCAGCAGGCATCGGAGCGAGGACAGGTCCGCGGTGGCAATGGCCGGGTCCGCCAGCAAGGCGTAGAGGACGGTGGGCGGGAGGAACATATGGGTGATGCCCTCGCGCTGGATGACCTCCAGCACGGTCTTTGGATCGAAGCCTGGCAACACCACGGTGCGGCCGCCCCGGATCGCCCCTGCCAGCGTGACGATGGCGGCCGCATGCGTGAGCGGCGCCACCGCCAGCACGCGCGAGGCGCGCTCCAGTTGCAGCGATTCGTAGACGTTGATCAGGGCGATCTCGTATGAGCGGTGGGTATGCTCCGCGCCTTTCGACGGGCCGGTAGTGCCGCCGGTGGGCTGCAGCAGCATGGTCTGGTCCGGATTCTCCGGCGGCGCGCGAAACGGCTCACGGTAGGCGTCGAGCCAGTCCTGCAGGCAGTCGCCATGCGCCGAGGGTTGGTCGATGCAGATGAACTTGCGCACCCGTGGCAGGCCGGCCTTCAGCGCCAGCACGGCGTTTTCGTACGCGCTGTGGAACAGGATGGCCTCGCAGTCGGCGTAGTCGAGCACGGCGATGTTGGTCTCTACCGCGTTGCGCGTGTGCACCGAGATCCAGGCCATGTCGGCCCGGTTGGCAGCGATCTGCAGCAGGCTGATGCGATAGTCGTTCGGCGCGTAGATCGCGATATGCGCGCCGGGCGACAGCGCCTTGTCGGCGTTCAGGCCATGGGCCACGGCATGCACGAAGCGCCTGGCCTGGGCAAAGGTGACGTGCGTGGCGCCGTCGATGAAGGCGAGGTCATCCGCGAAGCGTGAGGCGGCGGCGTCGAAGTAGTCTGCTAGGCGCATTGGGTTCTCCTTTGTGCTTCGCCGGCCCAGCCGCGGGGTAGGGCGGGCCAGCTGATGGTCTGGATGGGGGCTCGCCCGCCGTGGCGGGACGGCGTGCTCAAGGTGTGACGATATTGAATTGGGTGTCGAAGGTATCGAGCATGCCGATGAACTCGCCCAGCTTCTGGCCCTGACCCTCGAGCTTGATCTGGCCCTTACTGACCGCGGTCGGGAAGTCCAGGCGACGCAGGTTGATCTCGTCCAGCGTGGCCTTGGCCAGGCGCACGGTGACGTCGGCGTTCGGGTTCAGTTCGCCGCGCCGGTATGTCAGCACGCCGTTGTGCAGCGTCAGCGCGAAGGGCTGCTTGCTGTCCTCGAACACCCAGTTCAGCGTCATGTCGTGGCCCTGTGCCTTCCCGGCGTTCATGCGCACGGCAAGGTAGTCGAAGAACAGGCCAGGTTCCATCGCCTGGATCATGTCGAGGCGGGTGGCGCCCATGTCGTACTTCGGGACACCGTTGCGCAGTTCCATGGCTGCCGTCAGGTAGGCGTTGCGCCATGTGGCATTTTCAGTCTGGTAGCCGAGTTGCTCCAGCGCCGCCGCCTGCAGGTCACGCGCGGCCTTGTTGTCGGCATCGGCGAATACGACGTGGTTGCCGAGCTGCACGGCCCAGCGGTAATCCCCCTTGTCCATCGCGCCGCGCATCAGGCGCAGCACGGCGTCAGCACCGCCCATGGCGGCTACATAGCGCCTGGCGGCATCGGTTGGCGGCAACGGGTCGAGGTTTGCCGGATTGCCGTCGTAGAAGCCGAGGTAGCGCTGGTACACGGCACGCGAGTTGTGGCTGAGCGAGCCGTAGTAGCCGCGCGTGTACCACTTGCGGTCGAGGTCGCCCGGAAGCTTGTCCATCTTCTCGGAGATCTCGGCCGGTGTGTAGCCTTTGTTGATCAGGTTCAGCGTGCCGTTATTGAGGTATGCATACATGTCACGCTGGTCGGCCAGCATCGTGCGGATGCGGTCGGCGCCCCAGGTCGGCCAGTTGTGCGACACGAACATCACGTCGACCTTGTCGCCGTAGCGCTCCAGGCTCGCGTCGATGTAGGTGGCCCACGCCTTGGGGTCGCGCACCAGCGCGCCACGCAGCGTGAGAATGTTGTGCATCATCGGCGTCGTGTTCTCCGACATGCACAACGCCCGCAGCTCAGGGAAGAAGAAATTCATCTCGGCAGGCGCTTCCGTGCCCGGCGTGAGCTGGAACTCGACCTGGACACCAGCGATCCGGTGCGTCTCGAACGTGTTCCGGATCAGCACGGTCGGCGCAAGCAGGGTCTGCGTGCCGTGCACCGGCAGGCCCTTGCCGAGCCCGCCGTCGATCTGCCCGAGTTCGCCGTGCGGCAGCAGGACGCCGTACTGGAACTGCGCGCGGCGCATCATGGCGGTTCCGGCCAGGACTCCCTCGCTGATGGCTTCCTCCATGAAGCCGGCCGGGGCATAGATCTTCACCTTGCCGGAACGCACGTCAGCCTCGTCCACGACGCCGCGCACGCCGCCGAAGTGGTCGCCGTGGCTGTGGCTGTAGGCCACCGCCACCACCGGCTTGCGCGGGCGATGCTGGTAGTACAGTTCCAGCCCTGCGCGGGACGTCTCGGTCACGGTCAGCGGGTCGATGATGAACAAGCCCTCGTCGCCCTCGATGATCGTCATATTGGCCGCGTCAATGCCGCGGACCTGGTAGATGCGCGGCGCCACCTCGAACAGGCCGGCGTTGCGGTTCAACTGGGCCAGCCGCCACAGGGCAGGGTTGATGGCGTCGGACACCTTGTCGGTATCCAGGAAAGCGTAGGAGTCCAGGTCGATCACGACCTGCCCGGCCGCATTGCGGATCTTGCCCTTGAATGGCGCCACCAGGCCGCGCGTGACCGACTCGAAATCGGTGCGGTCGGTAAACGGCAAGGCCTTCACGGCCTCGGCGTTCTTCGCGGCGGTGATGGTGCTCGGCGGCAGGCTGCCTTGCGGGTTGGCGGCCAGCACGGGCTGGAACAGCGTCGCGCCGATCAGCGACGCCATCACGGCCAGACGGCAACGCGCGGTTGAAAAGCGATTCATACATCCCTCCAGTAAGTCTTCTCTATGCGGCAGGCGGGGCGTTCACCGCCGGATCAGCGACGCGATGAACTGCCGCCCCTGCTCGGTGTACGGCGGGGGCAACGGATCCAAGGCCTTTGGCGGGCAGCGATAGACGGCTCGCGCGTGGCTGAACGTGCGGAACCCGTCCCGGCCGTGGTAGACGCCCATGCCGCTTGGGCCGACGCCGCCGAACGGCAAATCCTCGACGCCGCCGTGAGCGAGCACGCCGTTGAGCGTCACGCCGCCCGACGTGGTGCGCGTCGAGGACGCGCGCTTCTTCCGTGGGGTCGGTGCCGAAGTAGTACAGGCCGAGCGGATGCGGATGCGCCTCGATGTACGCAAGCACCTCGTCGATGGAGTCGTAGGGCTTCACCGGCAACAGCGGCCCGAAGATCTCGTCCTGCATGATGGCCATGTCGTCGGTCGGGTCGATGACCAGCGCCGGGGCCATGCGGCACACCGTGCCTGCGTCATCAAAGGACTCGTTCGCCGGGCTCAGCTCGACGACGCGGGCGCCATGACGGGCCGCGTCGGCCAGGTAGCCCTGCAGGCGCCGCAGGTGCCGCTCGTTGACGATGGCCGTGTAGTCGGGGTTGTCGCGAAGCGTGGGATAGCACCGCGCCACGGTGTCGCGGGCCGCGTCGATGAAGGCTTCCACGCTCGCTTTCGGCACGAATACGTAGTCGGGCGCCAGGCAGATCTGGCCTGCGTTGCACAGCTTGCCGGCCATGATGCGGGCCGCGGCCTCGCGCAGGTCCGCCGACTGCGAGACGATGGTCGGCGATTTGCCGCCGAGTTCCAGCGTGACCGGCACGAGATTCTGCGCCGCGGCGGCCATTACCTTGCGCCCGACGGAGCCCGCGCCGGTGAACAGGAGATGGTCGAAACGCTGGCGGGTAAAAGCTTCACCAACGTCCTGGCCGCCTGTCACCACCGCGACCTCGCGCTCGTCGTAGGCCGAGCGGATCAGCCGCGCCATCAGCTCCGCGGTGGCCGGGGTGAATTCCGATGGCTTGATCACCGCGCGATTGCCCGCGGCGAGGATGCCGGGCAAGGCCATGAAACACGCGGCCATCGGGAAGTTCCACGGCCCCATGACGCCCACCACGCCCCGCGGCTGGTATTGCACCCAAGCCTCGCCACGCGGCACCGGGCGCGGCTCCGGCTGCATCCATTGCTCCACTTGCGCGCGTGCGTGCTTCAGCGCGTTCAGCGGGGAAAGCACCTCGGTCACGCGGGAGAAATCATGGCTGCGGTGGCCGAAGTCGGCGCCGATGGTCTCTACGATCTCCTGCTGGTGATCCACCAGCAGGCCGATCGCGCGGTCCAGCCAGTCGATGCGCTGCGCCGCACTGGCCGGTCCGGCTGCCAGATGCGCCGCCCGCTGGCACGCGACGATGGCGGCGATCCGGGCGTCGATGCCCGCGCTGGTGCAGGTGGGGGTATTGTCTTGCATGCTGTCTTCTCCTTGATCTCAGCCGGCCGTGCCGGAACGGCCGAGGATCAGGTCGGCGGCCTTCTCGCCGATCATGATGGCGGGGGCATTGGTGTTGCCGCCGATGATCGTCGGCATGATCGAGGCGTCGGCCACTCGCAGGCCCTCCACCCCGCGCACACGCAAATCCGGATCCACCACGGACGCAACATCCCCGCCCATGCGGCAGGTGCCCACGGGGTGGAAAGCCGTATCAGCCTGCTGGCGGATCATGGCGCGGATGGCGTCGTCGTCGCTGCCGTCGGCCGCGAGGTGGCCATGGTGCAGCGGCTTCGCGCCGAAGCGGGACAGCGGCGCCTGGTCCAGGATGCGCTTGACGATGCGCACGCCTCTCACCAGCACATCCATGTCGCGTTCATCGGACAGCATGTTCAGGTCGATGGCGGGCACCTCGCCGGGATCGGCGGACTTCAGGCGCAGCACGCCCCGGCTGTATGGGCGCAGCACGCAGACGTGGCACGAGTAGCCATGGCCGTACGGATGCTTGCGGTCGACGATGGCCGGCGCAAAGTGAAGTTGAAGGTCGGGATCGGCCAGTTCCGGCTGCGACTTGATGAACGCACCCGCCTCCACGAGATTGCTGGTCCACATGCCGGTGCGCACGCGCCGGTAGTAGCGGCGCAGTTCCATTGCCATGCGCAGGCCGCCGCGCAACGAGATGCCGAACAGGTCGGCGGTGGTCAGCCGCGCCGACAGCAGCGCGTCGACGTGCTCCTGCAGGTTGCGGCCCACTTCGGGCGCGTCGTGGATGACGGCGATGCCATGCTCGCGCAGATGGCCGGCCGGCCCGATGCCGGAGAGCATCAGCAGTTGCGGCGAGCCATATGCCCCGGCGCTCAGGATGATCTCGCGCCGGGCCCGCAGCACCTGCTCCCGGCCATCGCGCATCACGGCCACGCCGGCGGCGCGCTTGCCGTCGAACACGATGCGCAGCACCTGCGTATCCGTCAGCACATGCAGGTTGCCGCGTCCGCCGGACAGGTCGCCCTTGCCGCCCCGGCTGCCGTGCAGGTAGGCGCGGGCGGCATTCCACCGTTCACCGTTGCGCTGGGTGACCTGGAACATGCCCGCGCCTTCCTGGCGCGGACCGTTGAAGTCGTCGTTGCGCGGGTAGCCGGCCGCCTGCGCGGCCTCGATAAACAGGTGCGAGAACGGCGTGGGCGAGCGCACGTCGCTGACATGGAGCGGACCATGGCCGCCGTGCAGCGCGTCGTCGTCGCGGCCCGCCAGGCGCTCATTGCATTCGGCGCGCCGGAAGTACGGCAGCACGTCCTGCCACGCCCACCCGTCGCAGCCGAGCGCCGCCCAGCGGTCGTAGTCGCCAGGCGTGCCGCGGATGTAGATCATGCCGTTGATCGACGAGCTCCCACCCAGGCCCCGGCCGCGCGGCTGGAAGCTGCGGCGCCCGTTGAGTCCGGCCTCGCGCTCGGAGCGGTAAAGGTAGTTGCGCTGGCTGCGACGAGTGACGGTAACGGCCGCCGCCACCGGCGTCGTGACCAGTGCACTTTTGTCGTGCGGCCCTGATTCGAGCAGCGCGACTCTTCCGCTGCCTGCGTCGGCCAGACGGCCCGCCACGGCACAGCCGGCCGATCCGCCGCCAATCACGATGTAGTCAAACTGACTTTCCATCAGGTGCATTCCTTGTCCTCGTGAGATGTCCAGGCTCCGCAGCCCTTCACTGACCTGGCATGCGGATGCCTTCATACGCTCGACCATCCAGTGGCGTGTCATGGAACGGCAGCCTAGATGCCGCGCCGGTCCTGGTTGCGCACTTCCACCTGCCTCGGATAGACACGGCAGCAGGGAGGTCGCCCACTGGAAGATCCCGTTTCGCGTAAGAAGCGGGCGCGCGAATTCTTGCTGCGATCGGCTTCCCCGGCCGCCAACGCCAGAATTCGCACAGTAAGTGCGACTAGCCGGATACGTGTCTCTTGCCCCCGGCGTCACAGACGGATTGAAGCATTCGAGATAGGGGCGATACCCACCGGGCTTGGGGGGGGAATTGTGTAATGCGCCGAACGGGGCAATGTCGCGACAAGGGTGCTGGAATATCGTCAGCGAGCCACATTACGAATTGACCGGCTGCGCCAATCTCTGTGGCGTTGCTTCAGGCGCGAGGGCGGAACCTGATCCCGGAAACGGCGCTGGAGGCAGCGCTGGAGGGCGATGGAGCGCAGGCACAAGCTTTCGACATTGCCGGTGCCGCGCTGCTCATCAACTGACTGCGTGGAACGCCGGCAGGACTTCCGCGGCGATTTCTTCGATCACCTCGCGCGGCGGGCGCCCCGAGGCCGGTAAGTTCAGCGATACATGATGTGTCCCGCTTTCACGCATGTCCCGCAGCACGTCGACCAGGCCGCGCCGCCCGACGTGGTAGCCCAGTGGAATGGGCGTTGCGGGCGCGTCCGGGTTGGCATCCAGGTCCAGTCGCATGGCCACACCAAAGCCTCGGAACGCACCGGGCACGGCGCGCTCGACCGCGGTGCGCCACATCCGGTGCCTGGCGTGCTGGTCCTGCGGCTCGCGGTGATAGGTCATCCAGCCGCAGGCRTTCCGTGCGATCCAGTCGACGCTCTGGCCGCCTGAGCCAACGGCCAGCAGCGGGATGGCGGCTGGCGACGCCGGCAACAGGAAGAACGCCGGCGAATCGGGACCTGCGTGGTCAGGCGCGACTCGTGAGGGCAGGTTGACCGCCGCCGCGACGGTCTCCCAGTTGCGCCGGAACAGTTCCCTGCGTTGCTCGGTGTCCTTGCCGAACGCGGCGTACTCCGGTGGCCGGTCGCCGGAGCCCAGGCCGAGCATGAAGCGATTCTGCGACAGTGCATTGGTCGAGATGGCACCCTTGGCAATATGCAGCGGATGCCGCAGTGTCAGGACGATGGCGCCGCTGGCCAGGGCGATCTGTTCGGTCCGCGCAGCCAGCGCGCCGAGGAAGACCCAGGGATCGAGGTGGCCGACTGGATCCGGATAGTCGGCACTGTTGAGCGGCACGTCGCGGATCCAGAGCACACGAAATCCGAGCGTGTCGGCCAGGCGGGCCAGCCCAAGCTGCTCGCTGAAGTCCGCCACGGTTTGCCCGGCCCGGAGCATCGGCAGTGACAGGCCCACGGAGAGTTGCCGGTCACTGAAGACCCGCCCGAACGTGCCTGCGTGCTTGTTGTCCATCGCGCATTCCTCCTTTCGCGCAGCGCTTCACGGCGCCTTCAGCTCGGCGGTGACGGCGACCGCCACGGGCAGCCGGCCCGGCAGGTTGCGCACCCCGCACAAGGAACGCGCATGGCCGGCCCGGCCGGCGAATACCGCCGCCAGCAATTCCGAGGCGCCGTCGAGCACATACGGATGGCGCTCGAAATCGTCGGTGCACGCGACATAGCCTTCCACGCGCACGATCTGCCTGACACGTCCGAATCCCCCCAGGTAGCGATGCATCTGGGAAAGGGCATTGAGGGTGGCCAGCCTGGCGGCGAGCCGGCCTTCCTCGACCGTCAGCTCGCCACCGACCAGGCCGACCAGTTTCGGCTGGCCGGCGACCATCGGGCCCTGCATCGATACGAACAGCATCGCACCCGCCTCCACCACCGGCAGGTAGGCGCCCAGCGGCTGCATCGGTTCGGGCAAGGCAAGGCCAAGCGCCGCCAGGCGCTCCATCACGTCGTCAGCCATGGTTGGGCTCCCGCGTTATTGCATGACGCCGGCAAGGCATCATGCCACCCAAGGCAGGAGCACAATGCTGCCCCGGGCGTGTTGGCCGGCGATGCGCCGGTGTGCCTCGGCAGCCTGCGACAAGGGCAGCACGCTGTCAACCTGCGGCTTGATCTTGCCCTCCCGGATCGGGGCGAGCCAGGCGTCAAAGTCCTCGATGTCGCCCACCAGCGTGCCGCGCAACTGCTTCTGCGCGAAGAAGAAGTCGCGGATATCGAAGGTGACATCCGTGCCGGCCATGAAGCCCATGGCCACGATGATGCCGAGGGGCTTCACCGCGGCAATCGTGCGGGGCAGGATGTCGCCACCCAGGTTGTCGATCGCGACATCGACGCCGCGGCCATCGGTCCAGGCGTGCAGTGCTTCAACGAAATCCTCTTCCCTGGCATTGATGACCAGTTCGGCGCCGAGGTCTTTTGCGAGCGCGGCAGAGGCGTTGTCCTGCACGGTGGTGGCCACGCGCGCGCCGAGGGCACGGGCTACCTGGATGGCCATCATGCCGGTGCTCGACGCGCCGGCATGAATCAGCACCATGTCGCCTTCGGTGACTTCGCCGACGATCTGCACCGAGCGGATGGCGATCAGCAGCGCCACCGGCAGTGCCGCAACCTGCTCGACCGGCAGGCCGGTGGTGTCGCGCAGCAGCCAGGCCTCGGGCACGACGATGTACTGGGCATAGGTGCCCGGGATCTGGATGCCGGGGATCGCGTAGCTGGCCGCCGCGGTCACCGGGCGGATGCCGGCCTCGGCCGCAGCGGTCGGGTAGCCTGGCATGGAGATCACGCGATCGCCGGGCGCGAAGCGGGTTACGCCCTCGCCAAGCCCGGCCACTTCCCCGACTGCGTCGGATCCCAGGATGTGGGGGAACGGCAGCGCCGGGGCGATCTGCCCGAGGCGCACATAGTGATCCAGCCGGTTCACGCCGACGGCCAGTACCTTGACCAGCACTTCGCCCGGGCCGGGCGTCGGGGTAGCCATGTCTTCCAGTTGAATCTGCTCGGGTCCGCCAAAGGACCGGATGACTGCTGCTTGCATCTTGGAACTCCAATATCAGTGAATCGGTGCCTCGGTTCGAGGCACCTGGTGTCTTTGTCCTGTGTCTTTGCCCTGTGCTCTACGACCGGGGCCAGGGACAATGCCGCGACGGTGGACGAGCTTGACCAGAACCTGGCCCGGAGCGCACCACGCCGCGGCGTAGCAAGGCCTCGTCCCACGCTTACGCGAGCAGCACCGTGATGGCCTTTTCTTCGGTGTAGGCCAGCACGCCGGACAACCCGCATTCGCGCCCGATGCCGCTGGTCTTCATGCCGCCCCAAGGCAGCCGCGCATCGATCGGTGCCCAGCAATTGATGCCGATGGCGCCCGCCTTGACCGCATGCGCGACGCGATGGGCCCGTGCCAGGTTGCTGGTCCAGACGGTGGCGGCAAGCCCGTAGCGCGTATCGTTGGCCAGTGCGATCGCCTCGTCTTCGGAATCGAAGGCAATCACGACTCCGACGGGACCGAAGATTTCCTCCTGCGCGATGCGCATGCTGTTGCGCGCCTTCGCAAAGATGGTCGGCCTGGCGAACCAGCCGCGCGTGTGCGGCGCGACGCCACCAGCCAGCAACTGAGCGCCTTCCCTGATGCCCTCCGCGATATAGGCGTTGATGCGCTCGAATTGCTCGCGCTTGGCCACGGCACCCATCTGCACGCCTTCCGCCGCAGGATCGCCGACCGCGATCGATGCCGCCACCTCCGCCAGCGCCGTGGCAAACGAATCGGCAAGGCTGCGGTGCACCAGGATGCGCGAGCCAGCGGCGCAAACCTGTCCTTGGTTGAAGAACAGGCCCATCGCGCAGCCTTTCACAGCGGCTTCCAGCGGCGCATCCTCGAACACGATCTGCGGGCTCTTGCCGCCGAGTTCCAGTGATACGCGCTTGAACAGCGGCCCGGCAATGCGCTGGATCTCGCGCCCGACCTCGGGGCTGCCGGTGAAGGTGATCTTGTCCACGCCGGGGTGCTCGCACAACGCGCGGCCCACGACCTCGCCAGCGCCGGTCACGACGTTCAGCACGCCGTCAGGGAACCCGGCTTCCTTGCACAGCGCCGCAAGATGCAACGCGGACTGCGGCGTCTCCTCGGCCGGCTTCAGCACCAGGGTGCAGCCGGCGGCCAGCGCCGGCCCGATCTTCCAGCAGGAGTTGCGCCGCGTCGCGTTCGCACAGGTCTGCAAGCTTGCCGATCAACCGGCCACGTTCCGTGCCGGACATGCGCGACCAGATTCCGCCGTCCAGCTGAGCGCGCGCAGCCTGTACCGCACGGTCCACATCCTCGCGCGTGCCGGCGGCCATGGTAGCGATGACGCTCTCCGTCACCGGGCTGGTGACGTCGAGGGTAAGACCGCTGGAGGCGGCCACGGCCTGCCCGTCAATGAAGTGCCGAAGCATCGGGATCATCTTTTGTCTCCTGTTGGCCAGCCGCAATGTCTGGCGGCTGTCTGCCCGCGGGATCGAGGGCGAGCCGGCAGTCTCCCAAGGTCGCCGCAGTCCGGCCATTGCGAAGATTCGCAGTGCTGTTCCGCCGGCCAGCGGAGATCGGATAATTGACCGACCGCACGGTCGGTTATAAGATCGGTCGCGTTACGTGGCCGGCTGATCGCGCGTAGGGCGAGAACGGCGCGCAAAGGAGGCGACATGATCACGCAAAGCTATGAAGCAGTGCTGCTGTGCGCACAACGGGAGCTGCGCGATACGCTGCTGGCAAGCGGCCGTGCCCCGGCCAGGCCGGGCAGTCGTGAACTGGCTGCCGAGATGCTGCTGAACCTCGATGACGCGCAAGCTTGCTGGCGCGTGGCCGCGCGATGGCTGCGGGCGAGCTTTGCCGTGGATCGGGTCGACGCAGGCTTCCACACGCCCGGGCAGCGCTACTACATCCCCTCGGCGCAGGCGCTCGCGTC
Source organism: Cupriavidus sp. 2TAF22 (assembly GCF_052115045.1). Lineage (NCBI taxonomy): Bacteria > Pseudomonadati > Pseudomonadota > Betaproteobacteria > Burkholderiales > Burkholderiaceae > Cupriavidus > Cupriavidus sp. 2TAF22. Next base: position 2,387 of record NZ_JBFRFX010000026.1, on the reverse strand, counting down.
CGACGATGTGCCGCAGATGGCCGGCACGCCCATCGATACCCACGAAGCGGGCGTCGCTTCGCTATGGCTCACTGGCGAGCCGATCGCCTTCCGGGAAGTCGACAGCGATGCGCGGCTGAGCCGGTCGCTGCGCCGGGTCCTGACCCATGCGCACACCGCGTCCAAGCTCGCGACATGCGTGCGCCACCAGTCCAGACCGGTTGGCCTGATCTGCCTGGACCAGCTCGACCGGGTACGCAACTGGTCGGAGCAGGACGCGCTGCAGCTCAAGAGCGTGGCGGCCGACATTCTCGGCCCCATTCTCCATGCCGCGCGCCAGCTGGCTGCGCAGCGCGACGCGGCGTGCGGGGAGGGCGCGGCACCGCCTGCCGACGCCAGCCAGCTGACTGCGTCGGAGGCCCGCGTCGCGCGCCTGGTTGCGCGCGGCCTCAGCTACAAGGAAATCGCCCGCGAGCTGGAGCGCTCGCATTCCACCGTCGATCATCACCTGCGCAGTATCCGGCAGAAGCTTGGCGTTTCCTCGACGTCCCGCCTGATCCGCGTGCTTGCCGGGATTTTCCCGCAGCATGCCAACTGAGCGACAGGATGGTCCCTGTCCGGACCTTGAGACACTGGATACCCCTTGCAAGCCGGGTGGCCTGATGGGGCACCAGCACCGCAGCGAGATTTGTCCACCATTTGTCCATCATTTGTCCACCGCATGACCGGATAAGCCTGTGGACAAGCCGGGCGGGGACAGATAGCCAACGGCCTCCGAGGATTTGATCAATGTTCCGGCAAAGAGAGTAGCCGCAACCGAACCGCCGGATCTGGCACGAATAGTACGAATGCTCCTATAACTGGAAGGTGGACCGGAAGGCACCGGCCTCACTTGTCTAGGAGGAGCATCATGTGCCGCTGGCTGGCCTACTCGGGCAAATCCGTTCCGCTGGAAACGGTGCTGTTCCAGCCGGAACACTCGCTGATCGACCAGAGCCTGAATTCGCGGCTGGGTCAAACCACTACCAATGGCGACGGGTTCGGTGTCGGCTGGTACGGGCGTCACTCGGAGGTGCCGTTCCGCTACCGCTGCCTGCACCCGGCCTGGAGCGACACCAACCTGCGTGAGACGGCGCGGGCCGTGCGGGCGCCGCTGTTCGTCGCCCACGTGCGCGCGGCCACCGGCACGCCGACGCAGGAGACCAACTGCCATCCGTTCCGCTTCGGCCGCTGGCTGTTCGTGCATAACGGCCTGATCCGCGAATACCCCCTCGTGCGGCGCGACCTGATGATGGCCGTGGCGCCGCACCTGTTCCGCTGGATCGAGGGATCGACCGATTCCGAGGTCATGTTCTTCCTGGCCCTGACCTTTGGCCTGGAGCGCGACCCGTGCAGCGCGCTGGAGCAGATGGCCGGGCTGATCGAGGACGTCGGCCACCGCCACGACGTGCAGTATCCACTCAATATGACCGTCTGCGTGACCGATGGCCGGCAGATCGTGGCAGTGCGCTATTCGAGCGAGGCAGACTCGCGCTCGCTGTTCCACAGCACCTCGTTCCGGCAGTTGCGCGCACTCTACCCGGATGACCCGCGCGTCATCGCCGCCGGCGACGATGCCTTCCTGGTGCTGTCCGAGCCGCTGATCAATGTGCAGGGGGTGTGGGAGGAGATTCCCGAGGCGAGCATCCTGGTCGCCCGGGGCGGTGAGATCGAGCACAACCGCTTCCTGCCGCGGCTGCCGAACCAGTCGAAGTAAGGGGGCGGTCGGAGGCGAATCGGGAGCGGGATTCAGCGCCACAAGGGCGGGCAGGCGGTGGTGGACTGCTTGCCGGGCTGGCAGCTATTTGGGATAGACGCGTGAGTGCCGTTCTGGATGCTCGGCCACGGCCCAAAGCGCCGCAAGGTGCTCGCGATGACGATTCGCATGGTGTCCCCGGAGCGATTCGTCGAAATTTTCAGAAAAGTCTTGCCAGCCAACTGCGCGCGCCTTAGTATTCGGTCCCTTCGCAACACGAAGCGCGGCTGCAAAGCAGACGGGACAAGGGTTGCGGGGGCAAAGGTGAGGTTGGCGGTGCTATTGCTATAGGCGCGGCGAACCGGAGCAAAAAAAAGTTTTGCAAAACCTTTGATAAAACGTAGAAAGTAATTCATAATCTCGTTTCTCTGCTGCTGAAAACAAAGCAGCGACGCGGTAAGCAAAGCGAATCGCGGCAAGTTCTTTAACAAACAAACAACCGATAAGTGTGGGCGCTTGATAGCGGATGCCCGGTGCGCAAGCACTGGAGCTTACAAGTTATAAAGTGCTCGCACAGTAAAACATGTTCGGTTCTTCTTCGGGAGGATCGAGTCAGTTTTGCTCGCACAGTAAAACATGTTCGGTTCTTCTTCGGGAGGATCGAGTCAGTTTT
>NZ_JBFRFX010000025.1:0-111107 GCF_052115045.1 Cupriavidus sp. 2TAF22 | reverse complement strand
AGTAATGCCATGACCCAATCCCAATACAGCCAAGCCCCCCGCCAGGCCCTGAGCGACCTCATCATCGACGCCAAGATCCGCAAGGGCCTGACGTTCGAGCAGATCAACGAAGGCACCGGCCTGAGCGTGGCCTTTGTCACCGCCGCGCTGCTGGGCCAGCACCCGCTGCCCGCGGACGCCGCCAAGGTGGTGGCCGCCAAGCTGGACCTGGACGACGACGCCGTGCGCCAGCTGCAGACCGTCCCCGTGCGCGGCAGCATCCCCGGCGGCGTGCCGACCGACCCGACCATCTACCGCTTCTACGAAATCGTGCAGATCTACGGCTCCACGCTCAAGGCGCTGGTGCACGAGCAGTTTGGCGACGGCATCATCAGCGCGATCAACTTCAAGCTCGACATCAAGAAAGTGGACGACCCCGAAGGCGGCCAGCGCGCGGTCATCACGCTCGATGGCAAGTACCTGCCGACCAAGCCGTTCTGAACGGCACGCCGGTGGCGGGATGGCCGCGGCACAAGCGGCATCCGTCCACCGCCCCCGGCGGCGCCCAGCGTAGTCGCCGGCCGGCGCCGCGATGCCCGGCACGCGAAGCGGCTAGCCTGCCGCGACGCGGGGGTCGAAGTCGAACTCGATGCGGATGCCGCCAGGCTCGCAGAGCATGGTGTGCCGCTTTGGCCCGGCGCCCAGCTGCTCGGGCGAAAACTCCACGACCACACCCGGCCATTTCGAGACACGCTCGAATACCTCGTTGAATTTTTCTTCCGTGGCGACGCGCAGCGCAAGGTGGTGCAGGCCCACGTTAGTCTTGCGGTCGAAACCGGTGAAGCTCGCTACATCGGCGACCTGCCACAGCGTCACCAGGACCTTGCCGTCCGAGACAAACGCCGCAGGGTAGTCCGGTTTCTCGCCGACCTGTTTCCATCCCAGGCACTGGATGAAGAAGTCTCGGGTACGCGCCAGATCCGGCACGCTCAGCCCAATATGGTCGATGCCAACGGTCATGGATTCTTCGTTCATGGTTTCGCCTTTTCAGGATGGTCGGAATCCCCCGGGGGGGACCTCTACATCCTGTCGCGCTGACGGGGAGGCGTCAAGGTGCATCAATGGCATTTCCGGAACTGACGAAAGCCTCCCCGCAGGCAATGAAGCCGATACCGCGCACCTGCCGGCGCAGCGCGGCGACGCTCAGTCCAGCGTGATCTTCAGGTCGCGGATCAGCTTGTGCCAGCGCAAGGTCTCGCTGCGCAGCAGGTCGGCATATTGCGCGGGCGTGCTGCCGACCGGCTCCACGCCGAAGTCCACCAGCCGCTTGTTGACGGCCGGCTCCCTGATGGCCGCCACGACCTGCTTGTTCAGCGTGGCGATTACCTCGCCCGGCGTGGCGGCCGGCGCCACCATTCCCACCAGCGCGGCAGCCTCCACGTTCTTGTAGCCGGCTTCGGCAAAGGTCGGCACATCCGGCAACTGCGGCAGGCGGGTCGGGCTGGCCACCGCCAGGGGCTTGACCTTGCCGCCCTTGATGAAGCCGGCGCCCGAGGCCAGGTCGACCATCATGGCCGGCACCTGACCGCCTGCCACGTCGGCCAGTGCGGGCGCCGCGCCACGGTAGGGCGCGTGGACCATGTTCAGCCCGGCCTCCACCTTGAGCAACTCCATTGCCAGGTGGTGCGGGCTGCCGGCGCCGGCGGAGGCGTAGTCGATGCCGCCCGCGCCGGATTTTGCCTTGGCCCTGGCGATGAATTCCTGCACGTTGTTGACCGGCATGCCCGGGCCGACCACGAGGATCATCGGGAACTTGCCCAGCAGCGTGACCGGCGCCAGGTCCTTGACCGGGTTGTAGGAAAGCGTCTTGTACAGCGCCGGGTTGAAAACCAGCGTGCCGTTGTCCGCCGACAGCACCGTGTAGCCATCGGCCGGTGCGCGCGCGGTCTCTGCCGCGGCGATCGCGGTGTTGCCACCCGGCTTGTTGTCGACCAGCACCGGCTGGCCCAGCTTGGCGGACAGCGCCTGGCCGATCGAGCGCGCCAGGAAGTCCGAGCCGCCGCCGGCCGGGTAGGGCACGATCCAGCGCACCGGCTTGGCCGGGAAGGGGGATTCGGCCGCAAGCGCGAAGGACGCCCAGGGCAGGACTGCCAGGCCGAGTCCGACGGCCAGGAATTTGCGGGTGGTGTTCATGTCTGTCTCCGGTTTCTAGTCATTTTTGGTTTCCTGCATCGCGCGGTGCCACGCCTGCGGTCAGTGCCGGAGCGGCCCCGCGGCGGCGGGCGGGGGTGCGCCAGCGCCCCCCGCCCGCCGGCCTCATACGCTCACGTGCCGCAGGTCGAGCACGCGTTGCGCCTTGCCGGTGGCGGTCGTCTTGATCTCACCGGCATTGAGCACGCGCACCGTCGTGGACACGCCGACGATCGTCTTCACCCGCTGCTGCAATTCCCTCGCAAGCTGGGCACGCTCGCTCTCGGCGAGGGCGTCGCAGAGTTCCGCCCGCGCTTCCACCGACACGGAGAGCGCATCCAGGTGGCCGTCGCGCGTGACGCACAGCTGGTAGTTCCCGCTGAGCCGCGCGATGCCGAGGATCAGCTCCTCGATCTGGCTGGGGAAGACGTTGACGCCACGGATGATCAGCATGTCGTCCGAGCGTCCCGTGATCTTCGCCAGCCTGCGCATCGAACGCGAGGTGGGCGGTAGCAGCGAAGTGAGGTCGCGCGTGCGGTAGCGGATCATCGGCATGGCTTCCTTCGACAGCGACGTGAACACCAGTTCGCCGTGGCTGCCGTCGGGCAATACCTCGCCGGTGATGGGGTCGATGATCTCCGGGTAGAAGTGATCCTCCCAGATGACCGGGCCATCCTTGCTTTCGATGCATTCGCACGCTACGCCGGGGCCCATGATCTCCGACAGGCCATAGATATCGAGCGCCTGGATGCCCGCACGCGTCTCGATCTCGCTGCGCATGCCCTGTGACCACGGCTCGGCGCCGAAGATGCCGAGCTTGAGCGAAGACGTCGCCGGATCCATGCCCTGGCGCGTCATCTCGTCGATCAGGTTGAGCATGTAGGAGGGCGTGACGAGAATGATGGACGGCTCGAAGTCGCGGATCAGCTGGACCTGCTTTTCGGTCTGCCCGCCGGACATCGGCACCACCATGCAGCCGAGCCGCTCCGCTCCGTAGTGGATGCCGAGGCCGCCGGTGAAGAGGCCGTAGCCGAAGGCGTTGTGCAGCGTGTCGCCGCGGCGCCCGCCCGCGGCCCGGATCGACCGTGCCGTCACGTTGGCCCAGGTGTCGATGTCGTTCGCGGTATAGCCCACCACGGTCGGCTTGCCGGTGGTGCCGCTGGAGGTGTGCACGCGCACCACCTCGTCGCGCGGCACCGCAAACAGTCCGAAGGGATAGTTGTCGCGCAGGTCCTTCTTCGTCGTGGTCGGAAATTTCGCCAGGTCCGAGAGCTGGCGCAGGTCGTCAGGGTGGACGCCGGCCGCGTCGAAGGCGCGGCGGTAGTGCGCCACGTTGTCGTAGGCGTGGCGGAGCGACCATTTGAGCCGCTCCAGTTGCAGCGCCTGGATCTCGTCGCGGCTGGCTAGTTCGATGGGGTCGAGTTCGCTCGGATGGGGAATGGGCTGGACCACGGTTGTCTCCTGGATATGACGCTACTGAATAGGATCGGACGGTGGCGGAGATGGGGGCGCCACGCAGCGGCCTGCCTCCTGGCGATGCGAGGCGACGGTCTGTGCCGTCGTCCGTCGCCAGGCTGGCAAGCGTCCGGTAGTACTTGTATCGATGGTTGGCGGACCGAAGCCGCTCAGGCGCCCGTAGCGGGCGCGCTGGCGGGCACGCTATGCAGGCGAGCGCTGCGCAACATGGCGGCGGCTCTGCACGACGCGGAACCGGTTGGCGACGAACGCCGAGTCGGCGAGGCTGGCGTTGGCCGCGGGATTCGCCCCGGTGGCATGGAAGTCGGAAAACGCTGCCGACTGGTTCACGAACACGCCGCCCGCGAGGTTCACCGACAAGGCGACACCGCCCGTCACCGCAGCCTCTTCGGCCGCTTCGAGCACCTGCTCATCGGTGCTGTAGACGGATAGCGTCAGCGCGCCGCGCGTGCGGGCGATGCGTGCGGCGAGTGCCAGCGAATGCGCGGTGGAGTCGGTGGCGACCACGAACGCGATCGGGCCGAACCATTCCTGCGTGAACGCGGCTTCGTCGCCGCTGGCGTCGAGCTTGCGCAGCAGCGGTGTGCTGACACGGGCTTCCGGATAGGCCGGATGCGCCAGGCTGCGGCTGTCGAGCAGCGGCGTGCCAAGCCGGGCTGCCTGTCCGATGCGGTCGAGCACGCCCTGGTTCTGGATCGCGCCCGTCAGTTCGACGGCCTTGGCCGGATCGGCGGTCAGCTTCTGCACGGCGTCGGCGATGGAGCGGGCGACGTCGTCGAACGACACCGTGCCTTCGGCCGTGCGGATGCCGTCGCGCGGCACATAGATATTCTGGGGCGCGGTGCACATCTGGCCGGAGTACAGCGCGAGCGAGAATGCGATATTGCGCGACACGGCCTTCAGGTCTTCGGCCGAGTCGATCACGATCTGGTTGACACCCGCCTTCTCCGTGTAGACCTGCGCCTGGCGGGCATGCGCTTCCAGCCAGTCTCCGTTGGCGGTGCTGCCGGTGAAATCGATCACGCGGATCTCGTCGCGCGTGGCCAGCGATTGCACGAGGGGCCCGTCGTTGGGGGCGGTCGCCAGCAGGGTCACCACGTTGGGGTCGAAGCCGGCCTCCGCCAGCACCTGGCGCGCGATGCGCACGGTGATGGCGAGCGGCAGGATCGCGGCGGGATGGGGTTTGACGATGACGGCATTGCCGGTGGCGAGATCGGCGAACATGCCGGGATAGCTGTTCCAGGTCGGGAAGGTGCAGCAGCCGATCACCAGCCCGATGCCGCGCGGCACGATGGTGAAGCGCTTTTCCATGGCCAGCGGCGGGTTCTTGCCTTGCGGCTTTTCCCAGTAGGCCGACTCGGGGACAGCGCGCATTGCGTCCCAGGCGTAGGCGATCGCCTCGAGCGCGCGGTCTTGCGCATGCGGGCCGCCGGCCTGGAACGCCATCATGAAGGCCTGCCCCGTGGTGTGCATGACGCTGTGCGCGATCTCGAAGCTGGCGCGGTTCAGCCGCTCGAGGATTTCCAGGCTCACGCCGATCCAGGCCTTCGGGCCTGCCTTGCGGTACTGCGCCTGCGCCTGCTGCACCGCCGGGATCAGTGCATCCGGGTCGGCCTTGGGATAGCCGATGTCCAGTGCGAAGCCGAACGGCGAGTGTTCCTGGCCAACGGTGCCGCTGCCGCCATGGCTGCCGGCCTGGTCGAGCGCGAAGGGCTGCCCGAGTTGCGCCTTGAATGCCGCTTCGCCGTCAGCCGCGGCGGTCTCGCCGTAGGCGCGCGGGCTGGGCATCTCGTTGAAGGGACTCCAGTAGCCGCGCGTGCGGATGGCTTCCAGGGCGTGTTCGAGGGTCTTTTCGTGTTTGGTAAACAGGGAGTGGTTCATCGCTGGGGGCCGCTTTTTCTGGTAGGTTGCAGTGATCGGATTACCGTTCGTCGTAGCTCACGACAACCCGGTCCGACACCGGATGGCATTGGCAGGTGAGCACGAAGCCATCGTCGATTTCATGCTGTTCGAGCGTGTAGTTCTTTTCCATCTTCACTTCGCCTTCGAGGACCTTCGCCCGGCACGTGCAGCACACGCCGCCCTTGCAGGCATAGGGCAGGGCGAGGCCGGCCTTGAGGCCGACATCGAGCACGCTGATTCCCTGGTACGGCAGGCGCAGCTTGCGCTTCTTGCCGTCGATGATCAGTTCCAGGTCAGCGGCCGGCATGTCGTCGGTGATCTCGACCGGTGGCACGCCGGCCTGGGGCAGCGGCGTGCCGAAGCGCTCGACGTGCACCTTCTCCGGCGCCACGCCGGCAGCCTTCAGGGCCGCTTCGGCGGCGTCCATCATCGGTCCGGGACCGCAGATGAATGCCTCGTCGATCTCCGTGGCCGGCGTGAGCGTCTGCAGGAAAGCGCGGCACTTGTCCTGGTCCAGCACGCCGTTGAACAGTTCGACTTCCTGCAGGTCGTCGGACAGCACGTGATACAGCGAGAACCGGCTCATGAAGCGGTTCTTGAGGTCTTCGAGTTCCTCGGCGAACATGATCGCGTCGACGCTGCGGTTGCCATACACCAGCGTGAAGCGGCTGGTCGGCTCGGTCTCGAGGGTGGTCTTGATGATGGCAAGGACGGGCGTGATGCCGGAGCCGCCGGAGAAGGCGACGTACGACCTTGACAGGTCGGCGTTCAGGTGCGTGAAGAAGCGGCCGTCGGGGGTCATCACTTCGATCTCGTGCCCGGGGCGCAGCGTATCGAACGCAAAGTTCGAGAATCGCCCGCCGCGCACCCGCTTGATGCCGATGCGCAGTTCGCCGTCGCGGTCGTAATCGGTGACGCCGACACAGATCGAGTACGAGCGGCGCGTCTCCTCGCCGTCAAGGTGGGTCTTCAGCGTGACGAACTGCCCTTGCGTGAAGCGGTACGCGTCGCGCAGCTCGTCGGGCACTTCGAACGAGACCGTGACGGCATCGGCGGTTTCGGGCCGTACCTCGCGGATACGCAGCGGATGGAATTGCGGAGTCGCCATGATGTCGGTCCAGGTCAGTACGGTTTGAAATAGTCGAACGGCTCGCGGCAGTCGATGCAGCGGTATAGGGCCTTGCACGCCGTCGAGCCGAATTGCGCCAGGCGCTCGGTGTGGTGCGAGCCGCATTGCGGGCAGGCCGGCGTGGCGCTGGCGGCGCGCGCCACGAAGCGGATCGTCGTTTCCCGGGGCGCCTGGTGGCTGCCGCAGTTGCCCATCGGTGGCGCGATGCCGTAGCGGCGCAGCTTCTCGCGCGCATCGGCGGTGATCCAGTCGGTGGTCCATGCCGGCGCGAGCACGGTGGCAATCCGGTGCGGCACGATGCCGGCCGCGCTGAGCGCCTGGCCGATGTCCTCCGCGATCTGCGACATCGCCGGGCAGCCCGAGTAGGTCGGCGTGATCACAACCTCGACGGCGCCGTCCGCGCCGCGCCGCACGTCGCGCAGGATTCCCAGTTCGCGCAGCGACACCACTGGGATCTCCGGGTCCGGCACCGCTTCCAGCACGGCCCAGGCGTGTTCCAGCGTGGCGTCCGGCGTCATCATGGCGTTGGCGTTCATCATGTCCTACCAGGTTGCACCAGGATGCTGGCGTGCCAGCGACTGCATTTCGGCCAGCAGGTAGCCCATGTGCTCGGAATGCTCGCCGTGCTTGCCGGTGGTGATGTACTGCACCGCGGCGGGGGCACTGAGCGTTGCCTCGGCCAGCGTCGCGGCGACGTCAGCCTGCCATGCGGGCTCGAGGTCCGCCATCAGCGGGCCGATGCCGGCCGCCGCGATCGCGGTTTCCACGGCGTCGGTCGCGAAGAACTCCTGTGTGTACGGCATCAGGTAATCGAGTGCCGCCTGCGCCCGCCGGTGCGATTCGTCGGTGCCGTCGCCCAGGCGGACCAGCCAGTCGCTTGCGTGTTGCAGGTGATAGCGCGTCTCCTTCAGCGACTTGGCCGCGATCGCCGCCAGTTGCGTGTCGGCGGACGACTCCAGGGCGGCCCACAGGTGGATCATCAGCGCCGAATAGAGGAAGTTGCGCGCGATCGTCACGGCGTAGTCGCGATCGGTGCGCACCGTGCCGGCAAGCGGGCCGGCGTGCGGCAGCTCGGCGATGGTGTAGTTGGCGAACTCGCGCTCGGTGCGGAAGTACGCGTAGCTGTCTTCGGTCTTCGTTGCGCCGCCGGCGGCTTCGTCGAGGGCCGCGGCATGCGAGTACAGCAGGCGGGACTGGCCGATCAGGTCCAGGCTGATATTGGCCTGCGCGATGTCTTCCTCGAGTGCCGGGCCCTGGCCGCACCACTCGCTGTTGCGCTGGCCGAGGATCAGGGCATTGTCTGCCAGCCGGAGCACATAGGAGAGGTGGGCGGACGCATGGGGGGAAGTATGGGGTGACGTAGTCATGGTCATGTCCCGCCTCACATGTGGTCGACTTCGGCCGGCAGCACGAAGAAGGTCGGATGGCGGTAGATCTTGTCGCCGGCCGGCTCGAAGAATGCCTCCTTGTCCGCCGGGTCGGACGCCGTGATCGCGGCCGACGGCACCACCCAGATGCTGACGCCTTCCTGCCGGCGCGTGTAGACATCGCGCGCCATGCGCAGCGCGGTGCTTGCATCGGACGCATGCAGGCTGCCGCAATGCTTGTGGTCCAGGCCCTGCTTGCTGCGTACGAATACTTCCCAGATCGGCCATTCCTTGCTCATCTTCGTCTCCTGTTCAAGCGGCTTGTTTGTGTGCGCGCGCCGCCTGCTTGGCGGCATGGGCGAGGGCGGCTTCGCGTACCCAGGCGCCGTCGTCGTGTGCCTTCACGCGGGTGGCGAGGCGTTCCTTGTTGCACGGCCCGTCGCCGTTCACCACGCGCCAGAACTCTTCCCAGTCGATCGCGCCGTAGTCGTGCGCCTTGCGCTCCTCGTTCCACTTAAGGTCCGGATCGGGCAACGTCACGCCGAGGATCTTGGCTTGCTCGACAGTCGCATCGACGAATTTCTGCCGCAGGTCGTCGTTGGAGATACGCTTGATGCCCCACTGGAACGACTGCCCGCTGTGGATCGAATCCTTGTCGCTCGGGCCGAACATCATCAGCACCGGCCACCACCAGCGATTCACCGCCTGCTGCACCATGTCCTTCTGCGCCTGCGTGCCCTTCATCATCGAGAGCAGGGCGTCGAAGCCCTGGCGCTGGTGGAACGACTCCTCCTTGCAGATGCGGATCATTGCCCGTGCGTACGGGCCGTAGGTGCAGCGGCACAGCGGGATCTGATTCATGATCGCCGCGCCATCGACCAGCCAGCCGATCACGCCGACATCCGCCCAGGTGGGCGTGGGGTAATTGAAGATGCTCGAGTACTTGGCCTTGCCGGCATGCAGTGCATCGACCAGCTGGTCGCGCGAGACGCCCATCGTTTCGGCCGCGCTATACAGGTAGAGGCCGTGGCCGCCTTCGTCCTGCACCTTGGCCAGCAGGATCGCCTTGCGCTTGAGGCTTGGCGCGCGGCTGATCCAGTTGCCTTCGGGCTGCATGCCGATGATCTCGGAGTGCGCGTGCTGCGAAATCTGCCGGATCAGCGTCTTGCGATATGCGTCTGGCATCCAGTCCTGCGCCTCGACCTTGCCGTCGGCCCGCATCAGCGCGTCGAAGCGGGCTTGCTCGGGAGAGACGTCGGCGTTCGCCGTATCGATGGGCTGGAGGCCGCCTGGGATATCAAGTGACTGGGTGTACATGAGATTTTCCTGGGGGATCTGGAGACTGAGTATATTAATAAACCGACCGGCCGGTCGATGAATTATAAGAATCGATTCGAAGATTTCAATAGGATTAGATTTGCGGGTGATGCCGGCGATGTTCGCGAGATCGGCAAGCGGACGGAAGGCCGCCAAATGCAGGTCGCGCATGGGACGCCGCTGACGCTTCGCGATGCCCTTGGCGCACATGCCGATGCGCGCCCGCGCGTATCAGGCACCCGGCGCGGGCATCTGCATCCGCGATGGCGGGATCGCGATACGCCATTTTGCAAGGGACCGCGAGCCAGTCACCATGGGAAAAGAGGTCGCTGCCGCCGCGAAGCACGCTGCCGGCGACCCTTTCCACCAAAGGAGACAAGGACATGGCACCACGGAAACTCTTGCAGGCCTGCCTCGCGTTCAGCGTGGCGACAACGGCGTTCGCCCAGGATCCCTATCCGTACAAGCCGGTGGCCGTCGTGGTCCCGCAGACGCCAGGCGGCGCCAACGACGCCATTGCCCGCATCGTCACGCAGAAGCTGTCGGAGCAGTTCGGGCGGCAGTTCATCGTGGAGAACCGGCCCGGTGCCGGCGGCAACATCGGCACGGCCTACGTCGGCAAGGCCGCCGCCGATGGCTATACGCTCCTGTTTACCGTAAGCAGCGCGCACCTTATCAATCCGGCGCTGTACAAGCGCACGGGCTTCGATCCGGTCCGCGATTTCGTGCCGGTGGGCAGTGTCGCGACGGCAGGGTATGTGCTCGTTGCCAATCCCGCCTTCGGGCCGAACAACGTCAGAGAACTGGTCGAAGCGGCGCGCGCGAAGCCGGACACGATCATGTATGCGTCCGCCGGCAACGGCACCTTGAACCACCTGATCGGCGAAATGCTCCAGCACAGCGCCAACATCAAGCTTGTCCATGTTCCTTACAAGGGCGCTTCGGCTGCCGTGGCGGACGTGGTGGGCGGACAAGTGCCGCTATCGGTGCAGAGCCTGCCGTCGGCGCTGCCCTTTATCCGCGCGGGCAAGCTCAAGGTGCTCGGCGTCACCAATGAAAAGCGGTTGCCCTCCATGCCGCAGGTACCCACCGTGGGGGAGACGCTGCCGGGCTTCGGAGCCACCCCCTGGTACGGGCTTTTCGCCCCCGCGCATACGCCCGGCGCGGTGGTCGGCCGCCTTCAGGCGGCCCTGAACAAGGTCATCGACAGCCCCGACGTGCGCGACACCCTCGCCCGGCAGGGATGCCAGCCCTTCGTGTCGGGCACGCCGCAGTTCGAGGCGCTGATCCGCGACGAGTTGCCGCGCTGGGCCGCCATCGTCAAGGCAGCCGGCGCGACCGTCGACTAAGCCCGGCGCGGCTGGCCGCTTGCGCTATGCGCGCAAGGCGGCCAGCGCGCGGGCCGACGGGCACAGGTGGTCTACCAGCAGCCGCGCCGCCACCGGCAGGCTGTCGTAGGAGCGGATGCACAGATTGAGCTTGCGCCGCGCCCATGGCTCCTTCAGCCCGACCGGCCGGATCTTCAGCACCCTGGCGTATCGTTGCGCCAGGCTCTTGGGAAGAATGCCGATGCCCATCCTGGACTCGACCATCAGGCAGACCGCGTCGTAGCTGTTGACCTGCATGCGGAATCTCACCGGCACGCCGAGCTCGCCGGCAGCGCGCATGAGCTGCAGGTTGATGAAGCTGCCGGTCTGCAGACCGATCAGGTAGTGCTCCAGCAGTTCGGCGCTGGTCAGCCATTTGCGGCCGCCCAGGGGATGGCCGGCAGGGACCACCACGACCAGTTGATCCTCGCGGTAGGGCAGCGTGAGGACATTCTGCGGCTGGCTGCCCAGGTCTGCATAGAAGCCCACATCCGCTGCGTTCTCGGCCACCCCGTGCAGGATGGCGCTGCTGATGCGTTCCTCCAGCTGGAGCTGCACGTGCGGGTATTTCTCGACAAAACCCTGCAGGTCGGCCGGCAGGAACTGTGCGATCGAGGACACGTTGGCGAAGATGCGCACCAACCCGCGAGTGCCGCTCGAATAGTCATGCATCAACGTGAAGATATTGTCGAGGTCGTTGATGATGCCGCGCGACAGGTTTTGCAGGGCGACACCCGCCGGGGTGGGGGAGATGCCCTTGTTGCTGCGCTCCAGCAATTGCGTATTGAGGACGTCTTCGAGATCGCTGATCCGCTTGCTGACCGCGGAGGCGGCGATATGCTCGCGCTCCGCGGCAGCGGCGATGGTGCCAAGCTCGGCTACCGCGAGGAACAGCTTGAGCGAAACCGGGTCGATTTTCATGGGCGGGGAGGAGTCTCCGGAACGGGGCCAGCCGCGACCGCACGGACCGCGCGGCACACGCGCCGCGCCAGGATCGTGCCCCGGGGTAGCTGCGGGCTTTGTCCTGCCGCAGCCAACAGGCGGCAAGCCGGTGTGGCGAGCCCGCCATCGTGCGTGGCGATGGCTATATTACGCTCCTGGCCACGCCATGGCGCGATGCCCGGCGCGGCGCCAGAGACACGGGCATGCCCGTGGCGGCGGTCGCTTCAGGGCCGGGCTGGCCACACCGGCCGCCGTGGCGGCCGGCGCAATCAGGGCCGCCAGGCGAGCGACAGGATCGCGCGCAGATCCGCCGCGGTCCTGATCGGGCGGATGTTGTTGCGCGTCACCATCGGGTGGGCCAGCGCGGGCGCGATCATATCGTCGACCTGCTGTCGCGTGAGACCGAGGTCGTCGAGCGTCGTCGGCATGCCCAGTCGCTCGAGGAGATTGCCGAGAATCGCGTGGAAGGGCCGGTCCGGCTGCCCCAGCGCGGCGCGAATCCGGTCGTGCTGTGGCACCGCCCAGCCCTCGAGCCACCTGGCCTGGGCCAGCATCAGCACACAGGCCGCATCGCTGTGCGGAACCCCGCCGCGGGGCCCCACGATGTGAACCATCCAGTGGCTGAAGCCATGGGGCACCGACATTTGCCCCATCCCCGTGTACCACGTCGCCAGCTGGCACTGGGTGAAGGCATCGAGCACGCCCCGCGCGAGCAGAGGCAGGTTTTCCATGTAAAGCGTGATGGCTTTCTCGGCCAGCACGCTCGCAAACGGATGCGTCGATGACGAACACGCCGTGTTGATGGCGTGGTCGAGGCCGCGGATTCCCGTCGACATCAGCAAGCGCACGGGCGTCTGGAGAAGGAGCGCGGGGTCGTAGATGATTGCCTGCGGCGAGCCGTCGGGCACGACAAAGCGCGCCTTCAGCCGGGTCTCGTCGTCGATCGGCGTGCTCACCGGTGTCCACTCCGACGTGGCCAGCGTGGTGGGGATCGCGATCTGGCGGATCGCCGCCGGCGCTTGCGAGGTCGTCAGCATCTCGGTGCCGTCGTCCGACAGGACGAACTGCAGCTCGAGCAGCCGCGCCCTGTCATACACGTTCTCGGAGAGGCAAAGTTGCATCGCCTTGCACATATCCATGACCGAGCCGCCGCCGACCGAGACAATCACGTCCGCGCGCGCATCCCTTGCCTGCCTTGCCGCCCTGAGCACATTGGACAGCGGGGAGTGCTCGCCGACGTCGTCGGTCAGGCCGACCAGGCGCTCGCCAAGGCATGCCCTGATCTGCCCGATGAACTCTGTCTTCGTGTTGATCGACCGCGAGCAGACGACGAACACGCGTCGATACCCGAACAGCGACAAGACGTCCGGCAGCGCCTCGGCTGCCGACACGTTGTGGAATACGCGCTCGTGTCCCGTGAAGCGGTAGCGAAACGCCCTGTGTCCGATGCTTTCCATCCTGGTTTCCTTGTGATCCCGGCGCGCGACGGAGCGCGGCGCCTGCAGGTCACCGAATCATGGCGCCAGGGTGTCGGCCCGAAAACAAGTGGTTCGCGAGCCTGCCATCGTGAATGGAGATGGCGGCAGCCGGGGCGCATGCCGGGGCTGCCTTGGATGCCTTATGGCATGGACCGCAGGACGGATCGCTTCGGGCGCGAGGACAGCCGGTCCACGGCCCTTCGTACTTCAGGAACGGTGCGGAAATGTCCAGTCGCTTTCCGGAGAGGATTTGGCCAGAAATGAGAACGATGTGTTCTCATCCGGCATGTTTATTCCCTGCGCCCGATTCCCTAGACTCTTGTCATGTCCATTGAGTCGAGAATAAGGACTCAATAAATAGGCAAAAACCAAGGCATCTGGGATGTTCCGAGAATTAATTTCCATAGTGTTGGCCGGATCGATTGTTGGCCATTCTCTGCCGGCCGTGGCCGGACCCGACTTCTACGTCATCGAGAGGGCCAGGGCGGAAAAGCGAGCCCTGGCGAAAAAGAGGGCGGATACGACGAAGGCATCCAGCCCTGGAGCCGGTGTTTCCATGCTTACGCCGCGTGGCGTCGAATACAGACCGGAGAGCAAGATGTCCGGTGGATAGGCGACTAGCGGCAGGCGCGAACCGGCAGCTGCCAGGCGGGTGGCGGGCTACCCCCTCGGATGGGGAGGGCGGTTGAAAACCATGGGGAAAGGCGCAAGATGACCGGCGTGATTGGATTAATCAGTTTTTTCCTGCCGGAGATTTAATTATGAAGCGCACATCCCTGTTTGTCTTGTCTCTTTCCTTTGTCGCGGGTATTGCCGCAGCACAGGCACAGAGGACGCCAGACCCATACACAGACGGCGCGCGCACCGGAAGCCGGGACCCGTACACGGAGGGCGCGAATTCCGGCAAGTTCGATCCGTACACCAGCGGCGCGAGGCAGTCCACCGCCGAAAAACTGAATCCGTCGCAAGCTACGGGGCCGGACAAGCCGAGCCGCGATCCCTATGGCAGCGGGGCCAGGAACGGCGCACGCGACCCCTACACCGACGGCGCCAGGAACGGCCCGCGTGACCCCTACACCGATGGTGCGCGCTCGGGCAAGYCCGACCCCTTTACGGACGGCGCGAAGTCGAAATAGGCGCGCAGTCGTGCCGTCCGTGTGATCAGTATCCGCTGGGGCACCTGGCCATGCATGATGAATCTGCAGTCCCGGCGGGTACATTTCCGGCTGGCAAGGTATTCTGGATCGGCCTGATCCGACAACCTATACTTGCGGTGATAATCACCAGGCAGCGTGGGGCTTCGGAAAATTAGCGGTGTGACCACGCGCCGGCCCCGCGCCCGGCGGTGACTTGCCACGGCGACGATCATGAGTCCGACTGGTTCCCGAGGAGCAATACGAGCGAGATGACGCAAGCCCAGACGCTACCCGGCCCGGCCTCGGCCCGCGACGCGAAATGGAGGCCAGCGCTGATCCGCACCAAGCTGGTTCCGCCATACACGCGCCATCAGATTGCCCGTCACAATGCGCTCCAGCTCCTGTCACGCGGCACCGAATGCAAGCTCACAGCCCTGGTTGCCCCCGCAGGCTTCGGCAAGACCACGCTTCTTTGCGAGTGGCGCAATGCACTTCTCGAGCAAGCGTACGCGGTGGCATGGCTGAGCATCGATCGCGAGGATGACGACCTGGTCCAGTTTACGGCCTACCTGCTGGCCGCAGTCCAGCAGGCGAGCGCCGAGGTAGGCGACCGCATGCAGCAACTCCTGCGCAATGACTATCTCGCACCCGTGGAGGCGCTTCTCGCTGAGCTGCTCAACGAGGTGGCGGCATGGGAGGGGAAGCTCGTCCTCATTCTCGACGACTTCGATCGCCTTCGCTCCGGCGATATCCATGAAGCCGTGTTCCGGCTCCTGCGCTATGCACCGGAGAACCTCCATATCGCTATAGCGGGGCGAAGCGAGCCACCAATACCGCTGAGTTATTTTGCGTCCCGGGGCCAGCTGCTGCGCCTGGGGCCGGAAGACCTGCGTTTCGATCCCGCGGAAACGCAGGCCTTCTTCTCGAAGACGGCAGGGGTGACGCTGGACGGCGAACAGACCCGGAAGCTTCTGAGCGCCACCGAGGGTTGGGTCGCAGGGTTGCAACTCGCGTCGCTGGCGCTCAAGCAAGGCGGGGAGGGCGAGGATCTTGCGGCACAGTTGCCGCGCGCCCGGCGCGACATCGCTTCCTACCTGAGCGAGAACGTCATGGCGCACGTGCCTGGCGAGATGCTGGACTTCCTGCTGGACATATCGATCCTGGACCGGCTCTCGGCGGCCCTGTGCAACGCCGTGACCGGCAGGGACGATGCGCGCAAGAACCTCGAGTGGTTGCTGGCCGGCAATATGTTCCTGCGCCCGCTTGACGCGGAATGGGAGTGGTACCGGTTTCATGCGCTGTTCACGGATTACCTGCGCAAGCGCCTGCAGGAGGAACGGGCGGAGGATATCGCCGGCCTGCATCGCAGGGCCAGTGCATGGTATGCCGGCCAGTCCCTGTGGCCGGAGGCCGTCAAGCATGCGCTCGCCGCGGGCGATGTGGACCAGGCCGCGAGCTGGGTCGAGCGCTGCGCCATGACGCTGGTCGAAGCCAGCGATGTACGAACAGTACTGACCTGGCTGGCCAAGCTTCCGCACGAGGCAATACAAGGCCGGCTGCGCCTGCGCCTGGTTCATGCCTGGGCGCTCGCGCTTTCGCTGCAGACGGTGCTGGCGCAGCGGGAACTGCGCGCGGTCGAAGCCGACATCGCTCGCGACCGCTCCGTTGCCGACAGCATCGGCGTGGAACTGGCCGCCGTGAAAGCGTTGATTGCTGGCCTGTCCGATGCGAGCCGGGATTCTCTCGAGCTCGGACGGAGTGTGCTGGACATGCGGCCGGAACCGAACTCGTGGGAGGAGGGCATAGGGCTGACCACGCTCGTGTTCGGGTTGGCATATGCGTCCGAGTTCGACGAAGTGCAGCGCCTGCGCGACCGTGTCTCCCATGGTGCCGAGCGGGGTGCGCCCCTCTATGCCACCGTCTATCGGCAGAGCATGGTCGGCCTGAGCCTCTTTGTGGAGGGCAGACTGGAAGAGGCCGTGACCACCCTGGAGCACGCGCTTGGCCAAGCCAACGCAAGCGCCGGCAGCCAGTCCGCGGCCGCCGTACTGCCGGTTGGCTACCTTGCCGCGATCCGCTATGAGTGGAATCATCTCGAGCGGGTCGCCGAGATCCTGCGTGGGCGGCTCGATATCGCGCTCCAGGCCTGTTCCCTGGGTCCCCTGGCGGGCTTCTGCATCACGCTGGCGCGGCTGGCGTTCCTGAACGGCGACGTGGATGAAGCGAACGGGATCGTGGAACGCGCCGAAGCCGTCGCGAAGGAACGCGGCTGGCTCCGCCTGCAGGTGGCCTGCAAGGCCGAGGCCATCCGGCTGGCCATTCGCGCCGGCAATCTCGGGCGCGCCGCCAGCATGGGGCATGCGCTTGAGACGCTGCTGCCAGGCGAGAATCCACAGGCACTGTCAGGCAGCCAGCGCGAGACATGGCAGCGGCGCGAAGCCGCACTGTGCCGGTTGCTGATTGCGCGTGGGCGCGCCACGGAGGCGCTGCCACGTCTGCGCGCCATGCAAGCGGAGGCGCGCGTCGCGGGCATGCGCTATGTCCTGTCCCAGGTGACCGTGCTGCTGGCCGTGGCCACCCTGAGCGCGGGCCAGCCCGAGGACGCTGCCGCGGCGATCGGGGAAGCGGTGATCTATGGCCAGGACAACGGGCTGTGCAGGGTGTTCCTCGACGAAGGCGAACCGGCGCGCGAGATCCTTCACGCGTTGCGCAAGCGCCCCGACGCCTTTCCAGGTGTCGAGTCCTGGTATATCGAGAAGGTTCTCGCCGGGCTGGACGCGACGGGAAACGCCGCGGCCGCGCCGGTGCGGCCCGCCGCGGAGCGCCCGCCCGAGCGAACGGCGGCCAGCAGGCTGAGCGCCCGCGAAGTCGAGATCCTCGACTACGTCGCCCGCGGCCTTTCGAACAAGGAAATCGCCCGGGCGCTCCGGGTAGCCCCCGAGACCATCAAATGGCATCTCAAGAACATCTATGAGAAGCTGAGCGTGACGTCCCGCATTCAGGCCATCCAGAGCGGACTGGGCATGGATCTGCCCCGCCACGACCGGCCGAAGGGGCATGCCTGACGCAGGCGTTCAAACGCCGCCTCTCCGGCGGCGCTTTATCTCGTCGGACACCGCGCCGGACACCTCGCTCGCGCCGGCCATGATACGCGCGCGGTGTTCAGCCGGAGCGGGCTCCGGCTGAACATGCATACCCGCGGATACGGGCAAGCTGCTAGGCAGATGGCGTCAGAACGATCTTCCCGATATGCGTACCGGAGTCCATCAGTTCATGCGCCTGCGCGGCGTTCTCGAGCGGGAAGGTCCTGTCGACGAGCGGCTTGATCGTGCCGCCTGCCATCAGGGGCCAGACATGTTCCTCCAGTTCGCGGATGATCTGCGACTTCTCGGCTGCGGTGCGGGAGCGCAGCGTCGAGCCGATATGGGTCAGGCGCTTGGTCAGCATCGGGAAGAAGTCCACGTTCTGCGCCGCCCCCTTGATGACACCGATCTGCAGGATGCGCCCGTTCAATGCGGCCGCGGCGTAGTTGCGCGCTACGTAGTCGCCCGCGATGATATCGACAATCACGTCCACGCCGTTGCCGTCGGTGTGGCGCATCACCGCCTCGACAAAATCCTCTTCGAGGTAGTTGACCGCGTGGTCGGCGCCGAGCCGTAGACTGGCGTCGCGTTGCGCCGCGGAACCGACCGTCGTGATGATCTTGCTTGCGCCGAAGGCTCTGCTCAGCATGGTGGCGGTGGTGCCGATGCCCGATGCGCCGCCGTGGATCAATACGGTATCGCCCTTTGCGAACTTGCCGCGCTGGAACAGGTTCAGCCACACCGTCATGAAGGTTTCCGGCATCGCCGCCGCCTCGATCAGCGTCAGGCCGGGCGGAATGCGCAAGGTGTTGCTCTCGTTGGCGACAGCAAACTCCGCGTAGCCGCCGCCGGGGATCAGGGCGCACACCAGATCGCCCGTCTTGAATTGCGTGACGCGGTCTCCCAGTGCGACGATTTCGCCTGCCACCTCGAGTCCGGGGATATCGGATGCACCCGGTGGCGGGTCATACAGCCCTTTGCGCTGGAAGACGTCCGGGCCGTTGACGCCGGCCGCAATGATGCGAATCAGCACTTCGTCGGGTTTCGGCCGGGGAACGGGACGCTGTGTCGGGACGAGAACCTCCGGACCGCCCGGACGGACGATTTCGACCGCGATCATGGAATCACGAAGGGTTGACGGATTGATGGACATGAAAAATCTAAAATAAACCTAAAGGATTGATGAATTTTCGTTTAATCATATTTCAATGAGAAATTGAAAAAACGATAAGAGAAAGTATAGGTTCTTCCGAATATTCCATGTGATGCGCTTGCTCAGTGCACGAATGCGAAAATGCATCAGTGGGAGGCGCAGTGGGACTTGCCGCGTGATGTCTTGTGCCGATACGCACTACGCGCCACGCGCGCGCGGGCACTTCTCTGCCCATAAGCCGCGCGCCGGAACGCATTGTGCGTGCGTTGTCACCTTCGAGTTGCGTTCATTCCCGATGCCCCCCGGATGGGGAGGCGGCTTGCATGGCCGTGGCAGATCCGGATGATGCTTGCTGTCGGTGGCAGGCTGGCCGCGCGTGAAGCGTGATGCCGACCGCAACTTCATGAATCGCGATAGCCGGCAGGCCCGTCGCCAGAGGTCGACCCACCTGACGTTGCGGCGGGGGCGCCGTTATCGGCGGCCGCCGCCGCGTTGTATCTCGTGTCCCCCGCGGCCGATGCGCGATCAGACGCACACGCTGGCGCGATGCCGGAGCGGGTTGTGCATGACTATCTGGCGTAAGGCGCGTGTGCGCGCCATACGTCGCTGAGAAAGGCGCCTCGCGGCCATGCACCGGCGGCGGGTGCGCACGTAGATGCCATGAAACTGATTGACTGGAAGGATTGGGAAGTGTTTTGCCGCGTGGTCGAGGGGGCTGGCTTTACCGCCGGCGCCACCTTGATGGGAATCCGCAAGTCCGCGGCGAGCGCCGCCGTTTCCCGGCTGGAGGCCGAACTCGGCGTGCGCCTGCTGGAGCGCACGACCCGCAGGGTCAGGGTGACGGATGCCGGCCGGCAATTCTATGACCGTATCGCCCCGCTTTTCGGGGAGCTGCGGGAGATTGGCTCCGACTTGTCGTTGGCCAACAGGGTGGTGCACGGCACGCTGAAGATCGCAACGCCCTACGAGGTGGGTGCGCAATACCTTTCTTCCAGCCTGGCGCGGTTGATGTCAATGCATCCCGGGCTCGAAGTGCAGGTCGATGTCACCTGGGACCAGCCGGATCTGGTGCGCGATGACTACGACGTGGCTTTCGTCATGACCAGTGATTCCCTTCCCGACAGCTCCCTGGCGGGAAAGCGCGTACTGCGCATGGAGCGAGGCTTCTATGCCGCGCCAGTCCTGGCCGACAGGCTGGGCCCGGCGCGCACGCCGGACGAGCTTGTGGCGTGGCCGGCCATCGGGGCTCCGGACGAGAAGAACTGGGAGTTCGTGGCGGCGGGCACGCTCGAGGACAGGCGCCTGGCCGTAGCGCCCCGCCTGCGCACGGATAACGCCGAGATCCGCAAGCGGGCCGCGCAGGACGGCCTTGGCGTGGCGCGCTTCACTTGTCCGTTCGTTCATGACGAAGTAAGGAACGGTACGCTGGTGCGGGTACTCCCCGACTATGCGTCCGCTCCCGTGAAGGTGTACGCCCTGATGTCGACGCGAAAACACCGGACCGCCAACGTGCATGCATTTCTCGGCCTCCTTGAAGCGGAACTTGGTGCGGCAGGCGCCGCGTTGCAGGGAAGCCCCGCGGCCGCGCATGCCCTCGCAGCCCGTCGGAAGGCCTAGCAGGCCAGGGGCGGGCATCGCGCATGGTGCGGTCCAGCCGCGGTTCCTTCCCGCCCGGAGCCGTCACCGGCGCGCCGGGCGTCGGCGCCCCGATCAGTGCCGGCTCGCTTCGGCCGCGCCGAAACCGGTCTGCGCGCGCACGAACTGAGCGTCGAAGGCCTGCCGTTCCGCCGTCGCGCGGGCACTGCCGTCCAGCCTGGAAGCCGCCCAGGTCACGAGGAACGCCAGTGGCATGGAGAACAGTGCAGGGTGGTCATAGGGGAAGATTGCCGCGGGATGGCCCAGTACGGATTTCCAGACCGCCGGGCCCAGCACCACCAGGCCGACGGACGATACCAGGCCGGTCAGCCCGCCCCACACAGCCCCGCGCGTGGTCAGCCCCCGCCAGTACATCGAGAGGAACAGCAGCGGGAAGTTGGCTGACGCAGCGATATTGAATGCCAGCGCCACCAGGAAAGCGAGGTTCTGGCCCTTGAACAGCATCCCCAGCGCAACGGCGATGGCACCGATCACGAGCGTTGCCCGCTTGGTGACCGATACCTCCTCGGCTTCGGTCGCGCGGCCGCGGCGTATCACGCTGGCGTAGAGATCGTGCGAGATGGCGCACGCGCCCGACAGGGCGAGACCAGACACCACCGCGAGAATCGTGGCGAAGGCTACCGCGGCAAGGAAGCCAAGGAACAGGCTGCCGCCGGTGGCGTTCGCCAGGTGCATGGCGACCATGTTGCCGCCGCCGAGGAGCTTTCCTCCCACCTTGCCCGCTTCGAAGAAGCGAGGATCGGTTCCCACGATGACCATGGCGGCCAGGCCGATCACGAACATCGCCACGAACATGTACCCGATGAAAGTGCTGGCAACCAGGACACTGCGGCGTGCCTGCCTTGCATCGGGCACCGTGAAGAACCGCATCAGGATGTGCGGCAGGCCGGAGAGGCCGAAGATGGTCGCCAGAGACAGCGACAACGCGGAAACGGGGTCCGCGAACAGGCTGGCCGGGGACAGCAGGGCGATGCCGCTCGGGTGGACGGAGACGGCCCTGGCAGCCAGGCTTTCGAAGCTGAAGCCGAAGCGCGCGAAGGCGAGCGCGGCAAGCAGTGTGCCGCCCAGCATCAGGAGCACGGCCTTGATGATCTGCACCCAGGTGGTGGCGATCATGCCGCCAAACGTGACGTAGACGATCATCAGGCAGCCGACGCCGATCACGGCGTAGTGGTAGTCGATCCCGAACAGCAGCTGGATCAGCTCCCCGGCCCCCACCATCTGGACGACCAGGTAGAAGAAGACAACGATCAGCGAGCTGATCGCCGCCACCCACCGCGTACTGACCGGATCGAGCCGGTGGGAGACGATATCCACGAACGTAAACTTGCCGAGATTGCGCAGGCGTTCGGCCATGAGGAAGAGCATGACGGGCCAGCCGATAAAGAACCCCACGATGTAGAGCAGGCCGTCGAAGCCGCGCGCGTAGACCAGGCTGACGACGCCCAGCAAGGTGGCCGCCGACATATAGTCCCCGGCCACTGCCAGTCCGTTCTGGAGGCCGGTGATGCCGCCGCCGGCCGTGAAGAAATCGCTGGCCGTCCTCGTGCGCTTCGCGGCCCAGTATGTGATGCACAGGGTGATGGCGACAAACACCAGGAACATCGCAATGGCGACCGGGTTGAGCGGCTGGCGGGCGGCGGGCTCGACAGCAGGACCGGCCCAGGCGGGTCCCGCTGTCGCGGCAAGCTTGGTGGCGAGGGCGGCAGCCAGCAGGCGCAGGCGAGCGTATCCGGTCACGAGAGCACCTCCTGCAGGATCTGGCTGGCAAGCCTGTCCAGGCCGCGATTGGCACGCGCCACGTAGATGCATGTCGCGGCCCAGCCGATCACGATCACGGCGATCGCCAGGACGATGCCGAGATTCGTCATCGCGCCCGCCGCGATGGGCCTGGCCAGCACGGCCGGCCGCATCGTCACCATCGCCATCAGCAGCAGGTAGGCGCAGAGGACAATGCATAGCAGCGTCCAGGATAGCCTGGCCCGGCGTGCCGCCAGTTCCCTGAAGCCCGGGTGTTCTTGTATGCGGCGTGTAGCCGACGCAGTGGTCATCGTTGTCTCCTCGTGGGTTGTCCGCCTGGGCGGACCTTGGTTTTGCCGTTCGTGCGGCGGCATTGGTGCATGGGCTTGCGGTGGGCTACTGGTACTTGTCGCGCAGCAGGCGCTTGTTGATCTTCCCGACGCTGGTCTTCTCGATGGCATCGACGAAGACGACCCGCTCCGGCACCGCGTACTTCGAGATCACGCCGCGGCGCGCGCAGTCCCCCAGGTGCTCCCGTATGGTTGCTTCGTCGGCGCTTTCACCCGGCTTGAGCACGACCAGGGGCAAGGGACGCTCGCCCCATTTGGGGTCCTTCACGCCAATGACCGCGACTTCGCGCACCGAGGCGTGGCGCGAGATCAGGTCCTCCAGTTCGAGCGACGAGACCCATTCGCCGCCCGTCTTGATCACGTCCTTGATGCGGTCGGTGACCTGGAGGTAGCCGTCGCTGTCAATCGTGCCGATGTCATTGGTATGCAGGTAACCGCGCGCCCACAGTGCCCGGGATGCCTCGGGGTCCTTGTCATATCCCTGCGTCAGCCACGGCGCGCGCACCACGATCTCCCCGCTTGCCTTGCCGTCGTGCGCGACATCGCGCATTTCCTCGTCGACGATGCGCAAGTCGACCAGGGGAATCGGCAGGCCGGTCTTGGTCCGTATGTCGAGCTCGCGCGACGCTTCGCCCGCCATCGACGTCTTGACCTGGGCGAGCGTGAGGATCGGGCAGGTCTCTGACATGCCGTAGCCGGTGAAGACATCGATGCCCCGGTCGATGGCCGCTTGCGCGAGGCCGCGCGGCAGCGCCGAGCCTCCGACGATGACCTTCCAGCCCGCCAGGTCCGCCGCTTGCGCGGCGGGACAGGAGAGCACCATCTGCAGGATGGTGGGCACGCCGTGCGAGAACGTGACCTTCTCCCGCCCGAGCAGCGCGAGGAGCGTTTCAGGCGCGTAGCGTCCGGGGTAGACCTGCTTCATCCCCATCGCCGTGGCGACGAACGGCATGCCCCACGCATGCACGTGGAACATCGGCGTCATCGGCATGTACACGTCGTCGCGGTGCACCCGTCCCTGCGCCGGCGCGCTTGCGAGAGCGGCCATCGTGGCCAGCGTATGCAACACGATCTGGCGATGGCTGAAGTACACCCCCTTTGGCTGCCCGGTGGTGCCGGTGGTGTAGAAGGTGGTCGCCCTGGTGTTCTCGTCGAAATCGGGAAACGGGTAGTCGGGCGAGGCCGAAGACAGCAACGACTCGTACTCGTCGGCGAATCCGTCGGGCGGGTCGGTGGCCTGCGGGCTACCCTGGGCGTCTTCGAGCAGGACGAAGGTGTCGACGGTGAGAAGGTGGGAGCGGATGAGCGCCAGCACCGGCAGGAAGTCGGCGTGGATCAGCAGGGTCTTGGCGCCGGAATGATTCAGGGTGTAGATGATCTGTTCCGGCGCAAGCCTGACGTTGACGGTGAGCAGCACCGCGCCCATCATCGGCACGCTGAAGTAGGTTTCCAGGTAGCGATGGYTGTCCCAGTCCATGACCGCCACCGTATCGCCGGGGACGACGCCGATGGAACCCAGGCCGCTTGCCAGCAGGCCGATCCGGTGGCGCATGGTCCAGTAGCTGTGCCGGGTCTGGTCGCGATAGACGATCTCTTGCTCGGGGTGCACGGCGAGCGGCGCGTGCAGCAGTTGCTTGATGAGGAGCGGGTAGGCGTAAGCAGACGACGTACGCTCGTTCGGGGAAGGCATGGGCACGGTTTTCCTTTGTTGTCCTGGCGGCAGAATCAATGCGAGTCTTGATGGAAGGCGAGGGTGCCGGCCGCGCCCGCCATGACGGTCTGGCCGAGCCCGGTGACCTGTGCCAGCAGGTGATCGGCATAGAAGCGGGCCGTGGCGCGCTTTGCCTGCAGGAACGCGGCATCGCCTTCGCCGCGCAGGAGCCGGCCCTGCGCGATGCGCAGCGCGCGGGCCATCTGCCAGCCGCCGCAGACGAGCCCTGCGAGCTTGAGGAAAGGAGTCGCGCCGGCGTACACGGCTTGCACGTCTACGCTGTGATTGCGCACCACCCATTCGACGCAAGCCTCCAGCACGCCGACGGCCGCGGTCACTTGCTCATGTACCACCCGCACATCGTCCTGACTGCCGAGTTCAGCAAGCAGTGCGAGATCGGAGCGCATCATCGCGACCACGGCGCGTGCCGTGCGCCCATTGTCCCTGGCGATCTTCCTGCCGACCAGATCGTTGGCCTGGATGCCCGTGGTTCCCTCGTAGATCGTGGTGATCCGGGCATCGCGCAGGTGTTGCGCGACGCCGGTCTCCTCTATGTATCCCAT
Source organism: Cupriavidus sp. 2TAF22 (assembly GCF_052115045.1). Classification (NCBI taxonomy): domain Bacteria; kingdom Pseudomonadati; phylum Pseudomonadota; class Betaproteobacteria; order Burkholderiales; family Burkholderiaceae; genus Cupriavidus; species Cupriavidus sp. 2TAF22. The sequence continues at coordinate 86,568 of NZ_JBFRFX010000025.1, read as the reverse complement.
GCCACCGTGGACCTGAAGCGCGGTGTTGGTGACTTCGACAGTCATTTCGGTGGCCCAGCCCTTGTTGATCGGGGTGAGGAAATCCACGAGGGCCTGCTGGCGGGCACGCTCTTCAGGGTCGCTGGCGGCATGCAACATGTCGCCCGCGGCGGCCAGGACGTAGGCAACCGCCCGGGCCGCTTCGGTCAGGGCCCGCATGGTCATCAGCATGCGGCGGACGTCAGGGTGGCGGATGATGGCCGCGGCGCCGGTCTCGCGGTCGCCGACCGGCCTGCCCTGGGTGCGTTCACGCGCGTAGCGCACGGCTTGCTGGTAGGCGCGTGCGGCGATGCCGATGCCCTGCAACCCGACTGCGCCACGCGCTTCATTCATCATGACGAACATGGACTCGAGTCCGCGGTTTGCCTCGCCGACCAGGTATCCCACCGCGCCTTGCGCATCGCCATAGGCCATCACGGCAGTCGGGCTGGCGTGAATTCCGAGCTTGTGCTCGATGGACACGCACCTGACATCATTGCGTGCGCCTAGCGTGCCGTCAGGCATCACCAGGAACTTCGGGACCAGGAACAAGGAAATGCCCTTGACGCCAGGGGGCGCATCGGGCATCCGCGCCAGCACGAGATGCACGATGTTCTCGGACAGGTCATGTTCACCGTGGGTGATGAAGATCTTCTGCCCGTAGATGCGGAAGTGATCGCCTTCGGGGACGGCTCGGGTGCGCACCGCGGCGAGATCGGAACCGGCCTGCGGTTCGGTCAGGTTCATGGTGCCGGTCCAGCGTCCCTCGATCAGCGGTGGCAGGTAGCGCTGCTTCTGTGCATCGGAGCCACACAGCATCAGTGCCTCGATGGCGCCGCCGGTCAGCATCGGGCAAAGCGAAAAGCCCATGTTCGCCGCGGCGAGCATCTCGAAGACCGCAGCCGCGACCACCCTCGGCAGGCCTTGGCCGCCGTACTCCTGCGGAAAGCGCAGTCCATTCCATCCCGCGGCTACGAACTGGCGATACGCTTGCTTCACCCCGGGTGGTGTGGTGACCTTTCCGTCGGCGAGCGTACAGCCGACCACGTCACCCTCGCGGTTGATCGGCGCGAGCACTTCGCCGCTGAACTCCGCGGCGGCGTCGAGGATGGACGCGACCGTATCCGCCGTGGCGTCCCCGAAGCCGGGCAGGGCGGCGATATCAGCCAGCCCGGCCAGTTCGGTGAGGACAAAATTCATGTCGCGCAGTGGCGCGCTGTAGTGACTCATGGTGTCTGATGGTCTGGCAATGCCGCGAGGGACTGGTGGAGGGAATTGCGTCAAGCGTAGGCGTCCTTCCTTGCGCTTTCAGCCCCTCCGCCGGGGAGCCCGGCGCAGGCGCCACGCCTCCCCATCCGAGGGGCTGGCACGTGCGGGGAACGCCCTTAGTCTTCTGCAGGCTGATGCACGGGCGCTGGCGCCCAGCAGCGTTCGTGCGCAATAGGAGCGCCGGCCCGGCTAGACCCCTGAGGAGACATATTCATGGCAGTCACGCATTCCATCCCGCAACCGTTTTCCGACCTGGAGGGGAAAGTCGCACTGGTGACCGGGGCTTTCAGCGGCCTGGGACGTCATTTCGCACTCACGCTCGCCCGTGCCGGCTGTCGCGTCGCGCTGGCCGGGCGGCGGCTGGCAGCGGGCGAGTTGCTGCTGTCGGAGATCCGGGAGGGCGGTGGCGAAGGCTGTGTCGTACCACTCGACGTGTGCGAATGGAGGTCGGTATTCGCGGCGTTCGATATCGCCAGCCAGGCGCTGGGCCCGATAGATATCGTGGTGAACAATGCCGGCATTGCGACGACAGGGCCGGCCATGGAGACCACGGAGGACGAGTGGCAACAGGTCATTGAAACCAACCTGAACGGCGCCTGGCGGGTCGCCCTGAGCGCGGCGCGCCATATGCGCGATGCGGGTAGCGGAGGAAGCATTGTGAATATCGCATCCATCCTCGGCATGCGCGTTGCACAACAGGTGCCGGCCTATTCCGCCGCCAAGGCGGGCCTGATCCACCTGACCCGCTCGCTGGCGCTCGAGTGGGCGCGCTACGGCGTGCGCGTCAACGCCCTGGCTCCAGGCTACTTCGAAACGGATATCAATCGCGAGTTCTTCGAGACGCAAAGCGGCTCGGCGCTGATCCGGCGCATCCCCCAGCGCCGCCTCGGCCAGGCTGGCCAGCTTGACGGGGCGCTGCTGCTGCTGGCTTCCGATGCCTCGGACTACATCACCGGAACGATCCTCCCGGTGGACGGCGGACACATGGTCAGCTCGCTCTGAACGGGCGTGGCCCGGCGAGATGACCCCGATGGGCGGTTCCCCAAGGAATCAGGAGCATTTCAAGCAATGAACACAACAAATCCGGACCTGGATATCCACGTCCTGGCCGAACTGCTGCATGGCGTCGGCCTGACAGACTACCGGTGCCTGAAGGCGCACCGCCTGACCGGCGGCCAGTCCAACCCGACCTACCGCATATCGTGCGGCCCTCGCCAGTATGTCCTGCGCACAAAGCCGCCCGGGCAATTGCTGGCCTCGGCGCATGCGATCGACCGCGAGTACCGCGTGCTGCAAGCCTTGCAGAACAGCGAGGTGCCGGTTCCACGTGTCCACTTCTACAGCGACGATACCTCGGTCGCGGGAAGCCCGTTCTACATCATGGATTACCTCGATGGCCGGGTCATGGTCGATCAGTCGCTGCCGGGCCTGGCTGCTACGGAACGCAGTGCCATCTACGCGGAGATGAATCGCATCATTTCCACGCTGCACATGGTCGACTATGCCAGCCTGGGGCTGGGCGACTTCGGCAAGACCGGAGACTACCTGGCGCGCCAGATTGCCCGCTGGACCCGCCAGTACCGGCAGTCGGAGCAAAGCATCCGGGCGATGGACGCGCTGGCCGACTGGTTGCCGGGCCATGTTCCGCCGGAACATCTCGCTTGCCTGGTGCATGGGGACTTCCGGCTCGACAACCTGGTCTTCCACCCCACGCAGCCGCGCGTGATCGGCGTGCTGGACTGGGAACTGTCGACGCTGGGCAATCCCCTGGCGGACTTCGCATATCACTGCATGAGCTGGCATATCCCGCCGCAGCTCTGGCGCGGCATCGCGGGTCTCGACCTGGCAGCGCTCGGCATTCCCGATGAGCTGTCCTACGCCAGGTCGTACTTCGGCGCCACGGGGAACGACGCAACGGAGCACTGGACCTTCTATCTCGCGTACAACTTCTTTCGCCTCGGCGCAATCATGAGCGGCATCGCACAGCGCGCGCAAGCTGGCAATGCCGCCTCGGCAGACGCGGTGGAGACCGGCCGCAAGGCCGGGCCGATCGCCGAGATCGGCTGGGCATACGCACAGCGCAATCACTTGCCAGGGCGGTAGCGCCGAGGCTCCCATCGAGTGCCTGCGGGCACTCGCCTGCGTTGCGCGGGCAGATCACGCGCAGCTTGCGGGGGGATCACGTGTGGACCGCGCGCCTTGATTGCCTGCAGGACCGGTGGTGAGCAGAAATGACGCGCGCCGCGGGCCAGATCCTGGGCCGCGGCGCGTCCGGCCGCATGGCTCGCGCCATGCCGCGGGTTTATCCGTTGAGAGTCACATCGTTGCCAGAGTCGGTGCGCGCCCCATCCGTGAAGGGATCGCGCTTGCCGAGGCCGGCGACGACAGACGTGCCGGACAGGCTATTGATTTCGGCGCCATGCGCTCCATCCGTGAAGGGRTCGCGCTTGCCGAGGCCGGCGACGACAGACGTGCCGGACRGGTTATTGATTTCGGCGCCATGCGCACCGTCCGTGAAGGGGTCACGCTTGCCGAGGCCGGCGACGATGACGATCGCAGGGAGTCGCCCGTGAGCGGAGCCCAACAGTCGTGCGGCAGCGGGGGCGCGCTGGCTGGTCTTGGCCGCATGGGCTGACTGGAACGGCAGCCGCGTCGTGGCGGGCCCGGCATTGCCCGCGAACACGGGGGAGGCAGCGAACGTGGCGGTCAGGGCCATCGCCACGCCGGCGATGGTGGAACGAGTAACGGTCTTCATGTTGGTACGTCCTTTGAACAATCAGAACACGGGGGTATCCGCCGCACCTCGCGAAACGGATAGCGTGTTCGGTGATCTGATGTTAGTAGTCACCCTGTACGGGATAAATACCTACATGAGGAACAGATTGTTCTCTGATACGTGCCAATCGGTCGGGGCTCGGTATCCGCGGGCTTCAGCCCGGTGCCGGTCGAGCCCGTCCTGGCCTCAATGGCGCGGCTCGCCCTTTGGCACGCCCAGCCACATCGCCGCGCCGCTGGCCAGCAGCAATGCCGCGAGCAGATAGAGCGCATTGTCCATGCTGCCGGTGTGCGTCTTGATCTGGCCGATGACCCAGGGGCTGACAATGCCGCTGGTGATGCCGATGCTGCTGATGAAGGCAATGCCGGCCGCGGCCGTATGCGCCGGCAGATGGCTCGGCGGCAAGGACCAGAAGATGGGCAGCGCGGCGAAGATCAATACCGTTGCGGCGGACAGCAGCGCGAGCATCGCCGGAAAGCTCGGCAGGTGCAGGGTCAGCAGCGCCAGTGCCAGCGCCCCGCCGGCCGTGCAGGCAATGAAATGGCGGTGCCGCTCGCCGCGCCGGTCCGAGTTGCGGGCGATCAGGATCAGGCCCACCGCACCGATGGCGTTGGGGATGACCGAATACAGGCTGATCGACATCACGTCGGTGATGCCGAAGTCCCGGATCATCAGCGGCATCCAGAAGCTCAGCGTCAACGAGCCGCAGGTCAGCGCGAAGTAGATAAAGGCGAACAGATAGATGCGGGGATTGCGCAGGGCCTGCATCAGCGCGGCGAAGGAGTGCGCATGGGTGCCCCGTTCGCTCTCGCCGTTGTGCGCGGCCAGGTAGGTTTTCTCCTGGTCGGTGAGCCAGCTGGCCTGTTGCGGCTTGTCGACCAGGAATGCTGCGGCCACCAGTCCCAGGACGACCGCGGGCGCGCCTTCGATGGCGAACATCCACTTCCAGCCCTGCAGGCCGAGCACGCCGGCCATGTCCCGCATGATCCAGCCCGATACCAGTCCGCCCAGCACGCCGGCCACGGCCACCCCCGCAAAGAAGATGGCCATGACCGCCGCGCGCCGGCGCGCCGGAAACCAGTAGGTCAGGTACAGCACGATGCCCGGGAAGAATCCGGCCTCGAATACGCCCAGCAGGAAACGCAGCGTATAGAAATGGGCGGGGGTCGACACCATCATCATGCCGACCGAGGCCAGTCCCCACAGCACCATGATGCGGGTAAAGGTGCGGCGCGCGCCAAAGCGGGCCAGCAGCATGTTGCTGGGCACTTCGCACAGCACGTAGCCGACATAGAACACCGCGGCGCCCAGACCGTACATCGCATCGCTGAAGCCGAGATCCTGCTTCATCTGCAACTGGGCGAAGCCGATATTGATGCGGTCCAGGAAGGAAATGACGTAGCAGACAAAGAGGAAGGGAATGATGCGCAGCCATATCTTCCGGTAGAGTGCGTCTTCTTCGCGCGCAGCGGTACCTTGGGGCGCAATGGCCCCCGCATAGGATTGGGTCATGGAATGTCTCCGGGAACGCGGGCCTGGCGGGCCCTGGATGCCGACGTCTTTTGGGTCTTGCGTATGTGAGCGTCTTGGCAAAGAGTGGATGCGCGAGCGGGCCGGGCCCGCTGCGCTCAGGGTTGCGCGACGCGGCCTGGTGCCGTGCCGTCGCGCGCCATCTCCATGGCCGCGAGCAGCGTGCCATGGTCGCCGATATGGTTGGCGAGCAACAGGATCAGTTGCGCGTTGACGGCCTGACTCTGGCTGTCGTCCAGATCGCGGTGCATCTCGATCAGGGCTTCGTAGAAGTCGTCGGGGCGTGCCAGGTTAGGCTGGGTATTGAGGGTCATCGCTCTGCCTCCTTTTATCGGGATGTCGCCTTGAGATTCATGCCGGCACCAGGCCAGCGGGAGCCGGATCCGAAACCACCGCGGCTGGCCGCTGCGCGCCGGGCGCGTTGCCGGTCGCGCGCGCCATGGCCGCCGCGACGCCGGCGGCATCGATTCCCCGCCAGCGCGCGCAGACATGCTGGTCCGGGCGGATCAGGTACAGCGTGCCGGGTTGCGCGTCATAGCGCCGCGTGGCCAGCCCCTCGGTGTCTTGCAGTACCGTCACGCCGGCCGGCTGGCCGGCCTGGTCCGTGAGGCCCGTATCGAGCAGGACCACCCTGAGCGGCAAGCTGCCTTGCTGCAGGCGGAGCAGCGCCTGCAAGGCCTTGCCATCGGGCGCGCCGAACACCAGTGCGGTGAACTGCCCGCCCAGGTGCGGCAGCAGCCAGCCGGGGCCTTGCTCGCCGATGACCGGGGCGTCCACGCAGGCAGCGCCCGGCAGCATGTCGCCGGCAAAGTCGCCTGCATCGGCAGTGTTCAACGGCGAATCGCGCAGTACCGAGGGCACGGAAAGCCGCCCGCTGTTGACCAGCCGGCGCGCGAACGCATGCTGCTTCGACAGGTTGAGCACGGCGTCGCGGAACACCTTGCTGACGGCGCTCTTCGGCGTGATGAAATCGGTGGAGCGCGTCGAGTTGCGGATGTTCTCGTCGGCGGCGTACTCGCGTTCGCTCGCATAGGTATCGAGCAGGCTGTCCGGCGCATGGCCGCCGATCACGTAGGCCAGTTTCCAGGCAAGGTTCTCCGCATCCTGCACGCCGCTGTTGGCGCCGCGCGCCCCGAACGGCGACACGCCATGGGCCGAATCGCCGGCGAACAACACGTTGCCGTGGCGGAAGCTGTCCATGCGCAGGCAGGAGAAGGTATAGACGCTGACCCATTCCAGCTCGAACTTCACGTCCGCCCCGAGCAGCGCCTGCACGCGCGGGATGACGCGCTCGGGCGCTCTCTCCAGCACGGGATCGGCGTCCCAGCCGAGCTGGAAGTCGATGCGCCAGACATTGTCGGGCTGGCGATGCAGCAGCACGGACTGGTTCGGGTGGAAGGGCGGATCGAACCAGAACCAGCGCTCGGTCGGAAACTCCGCCTCCATCTTCACGTCGGCAATCAGGAAGCGATCCTTGAAGGTGCGGCCCTTGCTGTCGAGGCCGAGCAGGTTGCGCAGCGGGCTGCGCGAGCCGTCGGCGGCCACCACGTAGCGCCCGGCAAGGGCATAGGGGCCGTCGGGCGTGTCGATGGTCAGCACGACAGACGCATCGGCTGCGCCGGCATGGCGCTGCTCGATGCCGGTGACCTTGTGCTTCCAGCGGATGTCCAGGTTCGGCAACTGGCGTGCGCGGTCGAGCAGGAAACCCTCGACGTAGTACTGCTGCAGGTTGATGAAGGCGGGGCGCTGGTGGCCCGCCTCCGGCAGCAGGTCGAAGGCGTAGACCTGTTCGTCGCGCACGAATACCTTGCCGACGTTCCAGCACACGCCCTTGTCCACCATGCGCCCGCCGCACCCCAGGCGGTCGAAGATGTCCAGGGTGCGCTTGGCGAAGCAGATCGCGCGCGACCCGCTCGACAGCGTGCAGTCGTCGTCCACCAGCACGACCGGCACGCCATGCTGGGCCAGGTCGATCGCGGTGGCCAGGCCGACAGGGCCGGCGCCGACGACGATGACCGGGTGAGGGTTGCCGGCGTGCCCCTGTCGCTGCTCGGGACAGGGCTGATACTCAAATGACAGGTTCTGGTAGTCGTTGTTCATGCGTGTGTCTCCATCCACTCTTCCCGGCTGTTCCCGCTCGCTACGGTTCGCGCTTATTCCTGCAGCGCGGCCCACATTTCCTTGTCGCGCTGGGCGGTCCAGATGCGCGGATGGGCGATGCCACTGGCTTCGTCGAAAGCGCGCGACACGTCGAACGGCAGGCAGTGTTCGTAGATGAAGACATGGCCGAACTTCGGGTCCATCGACTCGCGCGTATGGGCCATGGCGCGCTTCAGGTCCAGGCGATCGGCCACGGCCTCCTTGCCGGCCTGGAACAGCGTGCTGACGAAGTCCTTCGTATAGGCGATGCCTTGCCTGACCTCTTCCGGGTTGGTAAGGGCGGGGCCGCGGCCCGGCACCAGCTTTTCGGCGCCCAGCGCCTGCAGGGCGTCGAGCGTGGCCGGCCATTGCGCGAGCTGCGCGTCGCCGCAGTAGCAGGCCGCGTCGTATTCGACCAGGTCGCCGGAGAACAGCACCTTCTGCGACGGCAGCCAGACCACCGTATCACCCTTGGTGTGCCCGGAACCCAGGTGCGCGATGCGGACTTCCAGCTTGCCCAGGTACAGCGTGATCTCCTTCTCGAACACCAGCGTCGGCCAGGTCAGGCCGGGCACGGTCTCGACGCCGGCGAACAGGCGCGGGAAGCGCTCGATCTCGGACTTCATGTCGGCCTCACCGCGCTCCACGATCATCTCGTAGGTGCCGCGGCTGGCGATGACCTGCTCTGCGCCCTCGGCAAAGTACGCCGAGGCACCCAGCACGCGCACCGCGTGGTAGTGCGAAAGCACGACGTACTTGATCGGCTTGTCGGTGACCGAGCGGATCCTGGCGATCAGATCCTGGGCCATGGCAGGGGTGGCCGTGGTATCGACGATCAGCACGCCGTCGTCGCCGATGATCACACCCGAGTTGGGGTCGCCCTCGGCGGTGTACGCGTAGGCGTTCTCGGAGAGCTGGGTAAAGGTGACTTTCTTGGCTTCCAGGTCGGCCTGGGATGCGAATGCCTTGCTCATGCTTGCCTCTTTGCTTGTCTGTCGTTTTGTGGGGGGACGAGACGGCGCAAGCCATGGCGATCGGCTGCAATGGTGGAGGCTGTCTCGCCCCGTCTTGACTCTGTGCTCTGTGGTTGCACCGGTTGCGGGGTAAGGCCATCTTAGGAATGCCGGTTAAATTAGTCAAGAGCAAAACATATTGCCATTGACTAATCTTGAGGCGAGCAATGAATGGGGCACCGAATCTAGGGGAAAACCCGATATCTTCTAGGGCGCATGAGGCCCGTCCATTACCATCTGGTCTTTCAAAGGAAAACGAATGGCACGATCAGCGGACGCCACGCCGGATGAAGGCGCGGCGGAGAAGGCGCAGCGCGGTATCCAGAGTGTCGAGGTCGGCGGGCGCTTCCTGCGGGCGCTGGCCGATGTGCGCGCGCCGATGACGCTGGTCGACCTCGCCGCCAGCGTGCAGATCGCGCCCGCGCAGGCTCACACTTACCTGGTCAGTCTGGTGCGGCTCGGGCTGATCAAGCGGGACCACCTGTCGGGCCGCTACGAGCCGGGCCCGCTGGCGCTGCAGCTCGGCATGCTGTACCTCGACCACGACGCCGCCTACCGGGCTGCCGTGCCGCGCGTGGCCGGGCTTGCCGCGTCCTGCGGGTTCAGCGTGGCGATCTGTGCCGCGGGTCCGCAGGGGCCCACCATCGTGCGCTATGCGCATGCCGGCTCGCCGCTGCACGTGAACTTGCATGTCGGCACGGTGATGTCGCTGTCGGCAACCGCAACCGGCCGCGTGTTCTGTGCTTTCCTGCCGCCCGGGCAATGGCAGGCGATCTGGCAGCGGCAGCAGGCGGCGGATACCGCCGCGGCCGGCGCCACGGCGCAGGCCGGCGCCTTCGCCGCCACGCTCGCCGCCATCCGCGAGCGCGGCATCGAGCGCAGCATCGATGCGCCGAGCCCCGCCGTCAGCAGCCTGAGCGTGCCGGTGCTCGACGAAGCCGGGCAGCTGCGCCTGGTCCTGACCGTGGTCGGGGCGACCGGCGTCATCGACGTGGACTGGGGCGGCCCCGTGGCCAGCGCGCTGCTGGCCACCGCCGCCGCCATCCGCGAGGCCGTTGCCGGCACCACCGAATGACCGAATGACAGGCCCATCCTTGCCAATCGACGACAACCAGGGCGACGCCGCCAAGCCCCAGCGCGGCATCCAGTCGCTCGACAACACCGGCCAGCTGCTCGCGGCGCTGGTGGCCGCGGGCCGGCCCTTGCCTTTGCGCGACCTGGCTCGCGCGGCCGGCATGGCGCCCGCCAAGGCGTTTCCGCATCTGGTCAGCCTGCAGAAGATCGGCTTGCTGGCGCGGGATGCGGCGGGCAATTTCCGCGCGGGCCCGCTGGGGCTGGAACTCGGGCTGATTGCCCTGCAACGGCTTTCGCCCACGCGCGAGGCCGAGCCGGAAGTCATCGAGCTGGCCGGCACGACCAGCCTGAGCGTGGCCATGGCCGTGCTCGGCCCGCTGGGGCCGACGGTGGTGCGGCTGGAAGAGGCGGCGCGCCCGCAGCACGTCAGCCTGCGCGTCGGCACGGTGCTGTCGCTGGTCAATACGGCGATCGGCCGGCTGTTCGCCGCGCATCTGCCGGAACACGTGCTGCTGGGTTTGCTGGAGCAGGATGCGCTTCGGCTGGCCGGCGTGCCGAAGGCGGAAGTCGTCGAAGCCGGGGGCGGGAAGGGCGAAACGCTTGCCCCGGCCTATGCGGCGCGGCTGGCGCAGATCCGCACCGCGCGCATCGACAATGCACTGGGCAGGCCCGTGCCCGGCATCGACACGCTGGCCGCGGCCGTGTTCGACCATACCGGCAGCATCGCGCTGGTCGTCGCCCTGATCGGCACCTCGGGCAGCTTCGACAGCCACACCGATGGCGAGACGGCCCGGGTGCTGCTGCAAGCGGCGCGGCGATTGTCGTGGCGGTTTGGCGCGATGGAGCCGGCAGCGGCGAACGGCTAGCCGCGCGGGCTTCGCGCCTTACTCTTCTTTCGCCGCGCGCCGGGATCGCTTGACCGGCGCCGGCGATGCCGGCTCGCCTGCTTCCACCTGCACTTGCGGATAATGCTCGAAGGTGCGCTTCATCAGCTCCCGCAGCCAGATGATCGCCGGGTCATGGTGGAAGCGAGGGTGCCAGTGCTGCCTGATGGCGAATTCCGGCAGCGCCACCGGCGGCTGCATGACACGCACCGTGCCGTACCTGGCGAACACATTGGCCAGCTCCAGCGGCACCGTCGCAATCAGCTCCGGCTGCTGTTCCATCAACAGCGGCACGACCAGGAAGTGCGGCGTCGACAGGTAGATATTGCGCTTGATGCCGTGATCGTCGAACGCGCTGTCGTAGGCTGCGCTGGCGCGCCCCGAGAGCGTGACGACGATCTGCGGCATGCGCTGGAACTGCTCGAGCGTCAGCGCTTCGCCCACTTCGTGGTTGCGCGCGCTGACGATGGTCACGAACGAATGCATGAACAGGCGCTGCTGGAACAGGCCCTCCGGCGCAGCGCGGATGGAGCCAAGCGCCAGGTCGGCCTCGCCGGAGCCGAGCATGCCCTCGATCTGCTGGAGCGGGACCTGCAAGGTGCGCAGCGTGCAAAGCGGTGCCTCGCGGCGCAGCCGGCTGATGAGCGGCGGCAGGAACACCAGCTCGCCCATGTCGGTCATGCAGAGATTGAATGTGCGCCGCGCTGTGAGCGGATCGAACCGCGCCTGCGACAGGACCTGCTGCCTGACCGTGGCCATCACGCCCACGATGGCTTCGGTGAGTTCGGCCGCCTTGTGCGTGGGCATCATGCCCTCCGGCGCCTTGACGAAGAGCTGGTCGTCGAAGAAGGCGCGCAGCCGGTTCAGGGCGTGGCTCATCGCGCTCTGGGTCAGGCCAAGTTCCTGCGCGGCCTTGGTGACGCTGCGTTCGCGCAGCATCGCATCGAACACCGCCAGGAGATTCAGGTCCAGGTCCGTCGCATGCATGGCGTACATTCTCGCTATTAGGTGGATGACGTTGACGCATGTTTCCCCGAAACCTATTCTGCAGTCAAGGGCCCCGCAGACGGGCCCTGGCAACGGAGACAAGGCATGACCCCCGACCTGCAACCGCATTTCCATGTGCACTTCTTCGTGCGCATCCTCGTGCGCATCCTTGTGCATATCCACGCCCACCGGCACACGCCTGCGCACGGCGCATGGCTTTCATCCTGATGCTTTCCCCGCTGCCGGGCGCAGCACACTAGCCAGCCGATCCGCCTCGCGCGTCCCGCACATGCTTCGCTGCCCAGCGATGCGTGCGTGGCAAGCCGCGCCCGGGATTCCCGCGGCGCACGCGCAACAGCCCTTCAGAAGGAATACGAGCATGTTTATCAAGAACACCTGGTATGTCGCCGCCTGGGACAAGGAAATCCCTCGCGAAGGCATGTTCTCCCGCACCATCATCGGCATGCCGGTGGTGATGTATCGCAAGGAAGACGGCAGCATCGTCGCCCTGGAAGACCGCTGCTGCCATCGCGGCGCGCCGCTGTCGGTCGGGCGCAGGGAAGGGGACTGCATCCGTTGCATGTACCACGGCCTGAAGTTCGACAGCGCCGGTAAGTGCGTCGGGGCGCCGGCGCAGGAGCGCATTCCGCCGCAGGCAAAGGTGCGCAAGTTCCCCATCGTCGAGCAGCACCGCTGGGTGTGGATCTGGATGGGCGATCCGGAGAAAGCCGATCCGTCTCTCGTGCCGGACACACAGTGGCTGGACCACCCGGACTGGCGCAGCCTGGATGGTTATATCCACTACGACGTGAATTACCTGCTGATCTGCGACAACCTGCTCGACTTCTCGCACCTTCCCTTCGTCCATCCGACCACCCTGGGCGGCGGCGAGGACTATGCAGCCGTGCAGCCGAAGGTGGAGCGTATCGATGGCGGTGTCAAGATCACGCGCTGGGCGCTTAACACCGACGCGCCCGCATTCGCCAAGGCGGTCAAGGCGTGGCCCGGGAAGGTCGACCGCTGGAATATCTACAACTTCACGCTTCCGGCCATCCTGCTGATGGACTCGGGAATGGCGCCCACCGGCACCGGAGCGCCGGAGGGCACGCGCATCGATGCCGCCGAGTTCCGTGGCTGCCAGGCGATCACGCCGGAGACGGAGAATTCCACGCATTACTTCTTCGCGCATCCGCACAACTTCGCCATCGACAAGCCGGAAGTCACCGCCTCGATCCACCAGAGCGTGGTCACCGCATTCGACGAGGACCGCGACATCATCTCGGCCCAGCAGCGCAGTCTCGCGCTCGCTCCGGACTTCAAGATGATGCCGTTCTCGATCGATGCCGCGCTGTCGCAGTTCCGCTGGGCGGTCGCCCGCAGGCTCGAAGAGGAGTCGGCCCAGGCTGCCGCGCCTGCCGAAGCCAGAACGATTGCCTTGCAGAGGTAGTGCAGATGCTCGAACTCATCGTATCCAGGCTGACCGCGGAGGCCGAAGGCGTACGCGGCGTCGAGCTGCGCCGCCCGTGCGGCGGCGCCTTGCCGGCGTTCAGCGCGGGCGCGCACATCGACGTCCAGCTGCCCGGCAACATCGTCAGGCAGTACTCGCTGTGCAACGACGCCGCCGAAACCGACCGCTATTGCCTTGGCGTCGGCCTTGCGCAGGCATCGCGCGGCGGCTCGCGCTTCGTTCACGAAGGACTCAGGGAGGGCGACTCGCTTGCTGTCAGCGCGCCGCGCTCGCTGTTCGGCATCGAAGCGGCTGCCAGCACCCATGTCTTCATCGCCGGCGGCATCGGCATCACGCCGGTTCTCAGCATGATCCGCTGGTGCGAAGCCAACCACAGGCCATGGAAGCTGTTGTATTGCGTGCGCTCGCGCCAGCGCGCGGCGTATCTGGCGGCGTTGTCGCGCTTTGGCCAACGGGTGCAGGTTCACGCCGACGACGAACGCGGCGGGGATCTGGCCGATATCTCGTCCTTTCTCGGCGGACTGGCCGAAGGCAGCCATGTGTACTGCTGTGGTCCTGCACCGCTGATGGACGCGGTGGCCGCGACGGCGGCAGCAGCAGGCGTGCCCGGCGCGGCGACCCACTTCGAGCGCTTCAATGCCGGCCCGCAACGGACCGGCGCGGATGCGGAGCAGGGATTCACCGTGGTCCTGCGCCGCCATGGCGGCCGCTTCGCGGTCCCCGGTGGCGTCTCCATCCTCGAAACCCTGGAGCGCAACGGCGTCCCCCTGCCTTTTTCCTGCCGGGAGGGACTGTGCCGCAGTTGCGAAGTGCCCGTGCTGGCCGGCGTGGCGGACCACCGCGACTATGTGCTGGGCGACGATGAGCGGCAGGCCAACACGAGCATCATGATCTGCGTCTCCAGGGCGCTGACGCCCGAGCTTGAACTCGATATCTAGCCACTTGTCACCGCGCGGGCCCGCCTTCGCGCACCGGCTTGTCGTCCAGCAGCCGGGCGGGGATGGCAAGCAGCAGGGTGAGCGCCCCGCCAACCAGCAGCACCGCAAGCATGTCGAAGGCGAAATAGAGATCGCCGGTGCGGGTCTTCAGCGCGCCCACGACGATGGGGCTGAGCAATGCCGCGAGGCCGCCCAGGCTGCTGATGAAGGCGATGCCCGCGGGGGCCTGGCCGCGAGGCAGGTAAGCCGGCGGGATGGTCCAGAACACGGGTAGCGCGGCCAGGCACGCCGCGGCGCCGGCAGTCATGCAGATCACCGACGGCAGCAGCGCGCCGCGCACAAGGCCCAGCAGCAGGAAGCTGGCGGCGCCGACCAACATGGTGCCGGCGACGTGCCAGCGCCGCTCGAGGCGTCGGTCCGAACTGCGCGCCAGCAGGAACATGGCAGCCAGGGCGAGCAGGTAGGGCAGGCTGGAGATCCAGCCGATGCGGGCGACCTGGTCCACACCGAAGTCACGGATCAGTGTCGGCATCCAGTAGGCAATGGTGTTGGTGGCCGCGTAGATGGAAAGGAAGGCCAGCCCGATCGCATAGATGCGCGCATCCCCGAGCAAGCTCCGCAGGCCGCCGTGCCCCTGCGGGCGGCTTTCGGTGGCGAGCTGGCGCCGCAGCATGGCCTTCTCGGATACGCTCAGCCACGGCGCGGAGTCCGGGCCGTCATCGAGCCATCGGTAGGCCAGCAGGCCCAGCAACACGGCGGGAATGCCTTCCACCACGAACAGCACCTGCCAGTCCCGCAGCCCCAGCCAGCCATCGAGATGCGACATGATGGCCGCCGCCAGCGGGCCGCTGATCATGCCGGCGACCGTTCCCGACATCAGGAACAGCGAGGTGATCCGGCCCCGGCGTGCGGCGGGGAACCAGTATGTCAGGTAGAGAATGACGCCGGGAAAGAACCCCGCTTCGGCGACGCCCAGCAGGAAGCGGGCGGCGTAGAGCGCCGCGGGCGAATTGACCTGGCTGGTGGCGATGGTCGCGACGCCCCACAGCAGCAGGATGCGGGTGATGGTCAGGCGCGCGCCGATCTTCTGCATGTACAGGTTGCTCGGCACTTCGAACAGGATGTAGCCGGCAAAGAACGCCGCCGCCCCGATGCCATAGGCCGCATCCGACAAGCCCAGGTCGTGCGCCATGCGCAGCTTGGCGAAGGAGATGTTGATGCGGTCGATGGTGTTCAGCACATAGGCCAGGAACAGGAACGGCAGCAAGCGCCACATGATCTTCCGATAAAGGGCGGCAAGCGTGCCCGCGTCTTCGCTCAGCGTTGCGGCGGGGGGGAGTTGGGCCAGTGATTGCACTGTGGCCTCCTGTACGTTCCTGGGGATGGGGGACGGCGGGCACTGCCATGCGGCGCCCGCTGGCGCTAGGCTTCGATGGCCCGGCAAGCCTGGTCGAGCAGCGGCACCGCCAGTTCGCAGGCCTCGATCCCCTGCAGGCTGACGATCTTGAGCACGGCCAGGATCTGCTCGCGCGTCGCGCCGAGCTTGAGTGCCGCCTCGATATGCCGTTGCGTGCCATGGCCGTACATATGGGTGATGGCGGCATCGCCGGCGATGCAGAGAAACTCGATCCAGAGCGGCGGCAGGATGTTGTCGCGCCACAGGCCGAAGCCCATCGCCAGGAATTTCTCCAGGTACAGCGGATCCCAGCGGTACAGCGTTTCCCACAGCGGGTTGAACATCCCGTTGGCGCGCACGGCGTCGCATACCGGCGTGGCGCCGGCCGCCACCGGCTCGTCGGGCAGGCCCGCGCGGGCCAGTTCCTCGGCGAGCGCCGGCACGCCGACCGCGCAGGCGTGGATGCCAACCACGCTGGCCAACTTGAAGACTTCGAGGATTTCGGCACGGCTCGCGCCGAGCTGGAGCGCCTCGCGGACGTGGCGCGACACGCCGGGCTTGTAGAGATGGGTCGCCGTCACGTCGATATTCAGGCGGATCAGCGCGACGAGCTTGGGGTCGAGCACGCCCTCGGCCTGTGCGTCGCGGGCCAGCGCGACCCAGGAAGCGATCCACTTGGGATCCCATTGCGTGAGCGGGTCGAGCTCGCTGCCGAGCACGCCGTTGTCCCGCAGCGCCTTGTAGTGGGGGAAGAGATTCATTTGCATATCTGTCGAAGCTGTTGCGGTGATCAGATCACCGAGCCCCCGTTGGGGCTGATCACCTGGCCGACCAGGTAGTGCTCGTCGCTCGCAAGGTGCAGCACCGTCGCGGCATACTCTTCGACCGTGCCGAAGCGCCCCGAGGGGCAGCCCTGCCAGAGCCGGTTGCGGCCGGCATCGCCGATCTGCTCCAGGTATTGGTTGAAGGCGGGCGTCGCGACGCCGCCCGGCGCCATCGCGT
This sequence comes from Cupriavidus sp. 2TAF22, assembly GCF_052115045.1. NCBI lineage: Bacteria > Pseudomonadati > Pseudomonadota > Betaproteobacteria > Burkholderiales > Burkholderiaceae > Cupriavidus > Cupriavidus sp. 2TAF22. Next base: position 70,074 of record NZ_JBFRFX010000025.1, on the reverse strand, counting down.
TGACGAAGATGTTGGCGCCGGCCACTTCCATGGCCACCGACCGGGTGAACGCGATCACCGCGCCCTTGGTGGCGCTGTAGTGCGGGCTGTGCGCGCTCTTCGACGAGATGCCGGCGATCGACGCGACGTTGACGATGCGCCCGAAGCGCTGCGGCTGCATCAGCTTCAGCGCTTCGCGCGTGCAATAGAAGACACCGTGCACATTGACGCCCCAGTAGCGCAGCCATTCGTCGTCGCTGATTTCACTGGTGAACCCCAGCGAGTCGCGCGCCACCGGCGTTTGCATGTACTCGTAGAGCTGGTTGCGGCGCCCGGTGTCGATTGGCCTGTTGGGCGTCAGCGCGGCGTTGTTGACGAGCGCGTGCACCGTGCCGAAGCGCGCCACGGCGGCCGCGAACATGGCGCTGACCTCGGCGCTGGACGAGACATCGCAGTGCAGTGCCAGGCAGGCGCCGCCCGCGGCTTCCACCGCTTCGCGGGCCTCGTGCAGCGATGTCTGGTTCACGTCGCAGATCACGACGTCTGCGCCTTCGCGCGCCAACGTGACGGCGATCGCCTTGCCCAGGCCCGGCCCGACGCCGGTCACGAGCGCAACTTTGTCTTTCATTCGCATGGCAGTACCACTGTTGCTGAGGTGAGGCCGGCCCTCGTGCGCGTGGCTGGCGAGGGCCGGTGGGTGATGCGGCAAGCGCGGGATCAGGCCGCTTGCGGCACGGGGAAGCCGCGCTGGCCCGGCTTGCGGTTGGGCACCATGCCGAGGTTGCGGATGGTCTCGTCGGCGCTGTCGTACCACTCGTCGATCTTGTAGATGCGGCGCGCATCCTTGCCATCGGCCACATCGCGGCCCAGTTCGCGCGCCAGGCGCACGGTCTGCTCGATCTGCTGCACCGAAGTCATGCGTTCGCCCTTGCGGCCCCACAGGTTGTCCTCGATGCCCACGCGCACGTGCAGGCCGAGCGCGATCGCCATGGCGTTCATGGGCAGCACGGCGCGCATGGCGCTCTCGATCGTCAGCACGGCACCGTCGGGCGTGCGGCGCACGAACTCGATCATGTCGGCCGGGTGCAGGCCGGCCGCGCCGCCGCCGATGGCGACATAGTTCAGGATCAGCGGACCACGGTACAGGCCCTTGCGGATCAGGCGCTCGACGGTTTCGAGCTGCGCCACGTGGCCGAGCATGAAATGGGGCTGGATGCCCGCCTTCGTCAGCCGCTCCAGGTGCTCGAGGAAGAACGAGGGCTTCGAGTCGACCACCATTTCACTGTACGCCTTGACGTACTCGGGCTTCTCCAGGATGGTGCCCTTGACGTCGTCCTCGGTCAGCATCTCGCAGATGTTCATCTGGCTGGTGTTGATGGCGATGGTCACCTGGTCCGGCTTCGGGTTCAGATCGGCCAGCATGTGGCGGGTGTCATAGTCCAGCCATTCGGCTGCCTTGCCTTCGCCCTCCGGCGCGAAGGAGATCGAGCCCCCGACCTGCAGCACCATGTCGGGCACGGCTTCGCGCAGGCGGGCCAGCATCTCGTTGAACATCGAAAGGCGCTTCGAGCCCTTGCCGTCGGATTCACGCACATGCACGTGCAGCACGGTGGCGCCCGCGTTGTAGCAATCCACGGCCTTCTGGACCTGGGCATCCATGCTGACCGGGATGTCGTCGGAATCGGTGGGCAGCCATTGCGGGCCGTAGGGCGCCACCTGGATCACCAGTTTTTCCTGGTTTTCGGGAAGCAGGCTGTCGTCGAGAAAATGCATGGGTCGTCTCCTGGTTGGTCGGGAATATCAGCGCGGGGCGCATGGCGATATTCTGGACGGCATCGAGACCTTTTGTTTATCCTTGCGTCACTCCTTAATATACTGGTGTCACACTTGGTGGAAACCCTGAATTTATGAAGCCGGTCAACCGTTCCGTACCCATGGGCACCCTGGCGCGCGTGATCGAAGTCCTGCGGGAACTTGGCGTGGATCCCTGGCCGGTCCTGGGCCGCCATGGCGTAACCGCGGCGGCGCTGGAGGAGCCCATGGCACCGCTGGCGCTGGCGGTGTGCGCGCGTATCCTCGCGGACGCCAGCGATTCGGCTGCCTGCCCGCACCTCGGCGTGCTGGTGGGTGCCCGGGCGAACATGGAGAATGCCGGCCCCCTGCGGCTGCTGCTGCTGTCCTCGAAGACGGCGCGCGATGCCGTGGAGGGCATCCTGCGCTACGGCCGCATCTGGTACCGGGGCATCGATACGGCGCTCACCGTGCGTGAGGGTTACGCGGCATTCTCGGTCGAGATCGACGGCACCTTCGCTGGCCGCGAGGAATTGCTGACGGCCTACCTGGCGGCCAACCTCCAGTTGTTCCGCCTGCTGCTCGGCAAGATGTGGACGCCCGCGGCGGTTCACCTGTCCCGGCCGCTCCCTGCCGGGCTGGGGCCGTACGCCTCGCACTTCGGTCCCCATGTCCTGTTTGGCCAGCCGCGCGACGAATTCACCTTCGCCTCGGCCACCCTCGACCAGCGCTGCGGCGTGGCCGACGAGGCGCTCGAATCGTCGGTGGTCCGCTACCTCAGCGAGCTGGAATCCCATGTCATGCCTGATTTTCTCGGCCAGGTCCGCCATGCGCTGCGCGACCTGATGCTGCTGGGAGAGTGCACCGCGACCCGGCTGGCTTCGCTGTTTGCCGTGCACCGCTTTACCCTGCATCGTCACTTGCAGGATCACGGCACGTCTTTCGCCGTGTTGCTCGACGAAGAACGCCGCGCGCTTGCGCGGCGCTTGCTGGCCAATACGGATCTGCCCGCGGGCGATATCGCCCAGGCCCTGGGTTTCAAGACGCAGGCGGGATTCAACAAGGCCTTCCAGCGTTGGGAAGGCGTGCCTCCCGGGGCGCTGCGCACCGAGCGCCGCCGGCGGCCCCGCCTCACCGTCCACCGCGCATAGCGCCGGGGCGCGCCGCTCCCATCTTGCGACATTACCGATTGCTCATGTATCTGAGGTATTAATTCATTAGTGTTCCGGGCCTGAGCGTGGGCAGAATTCACCGGCACACACGCCTCCGATAGCCAGACACTCATAGAAACGGCGTGTGCTTCCCAGGAGACAACATGAAGCAGAAATGGGCAGGCCGCGCCGGCCTTGCATTGAGCATCACGGCACTGACGGCTGCAGCACTGGTTGCGGGTTCCGCCCTGGCCCAGGACAAATGGCCGTCGCGGCCGATCCGCCTGGTCGTTCCCAGCCCTGGCGGCAGCGGGCCGGACGTGCTGGCCCGCGTTTTCGCCGAGCAGATTTCGCAAGCGCTGAAGCAGCCCGTGGTGGTGGACAACAAGCCCGGCGCCAACGGACAACTTTCGGTGGATACCGTGGTCCGCGCGCAGCCCGACGGCTATACCGTCCTGTTCGCCAGCGCGTCCGCCACGGTGATGAACCAGGCCATCCAGCCGAAGCTGCCCTACGACATCGTGAAAGACCTGGTTCCCGTTGCGCAGATTGGCGCGGGCGGGGTATTGCTGGTCGTCACGCCCGATTTTCCGGCGAAGAACGTCAAGGAGTTCGTCGCCACCGTCAAGGCCAGTCCGGGCAAGTATGACTACGGCAGCTGGGGCGTCGGCTCGGGCGGCCACCTCGCCATGGCGCAACTCCGCACGCTGGCGGGGCTGGAGCTGACCCACGTGCCGTACAAAGGCGTGCCGCCGATCATGACGGACCTGCAGGGCGGGGTGCTGAAGGTCGCCTTCGTCGACATCACCACCTCGGTACCCCTGGTCAAGAGCGGCAAGATCCGCGCGCTGGGCATCACCGGAAAGCACCGCGCGCCGGCCTACCCCGATGTGCCCACGATGGCCGAGCAGGGCTTTCCGATGCGCAACGAAGGCTGGTATGGTGTGTTCGTCCCCAAAGGCACGCCGCGCGATATCGTCGCCGCGCTGAATACGGAGATCAACAAGGCCTTGCGCTCGCCGACGCTGGCCGCGCGCTTCCAGCAGCTCAACATGATGGCGGATCCGCCGCTGACCAGCCCCGACGAGTTTGCGCGCACGGTCAGGAATGACTACGCCACCTGGGCGGACGTCGTGAAGGCCAACGGCATCAAGCCGGAGTAGCCGCGCCGCTCAGCCCGCCACGGCAAGCTCCGCGCAATGCTGGAAGGCCTCGATGGCGGGCGAGGGCGCCTGCCCTAGCAGGGTGAAGGTCGAGATCGACAGCAGCACGCCTGGAATCTCGAGCGGCAGGATGCGGGCAAGCCCGCGCTCTTCATAGGTTCGCGCCAGGCGTCCCGTCACTACCGCCACCGCCTGTATTTCTTCGAGCAGCCCCAGCACCAGCCCGGCCGATACGGATTCGACATGGTGCGGCGGGCTCTCGACCTTCATGCGCCTGAGCGCGGCGTCCAGGCTCTGCCGCAGCCTTGCGGTGCGCGGCGGCAGCACCCACGGGAAATCGGCCAGGTCGCGCCAGCCCACGTCCGCACGCGTGGCGAGCGGATGGCCGGGGCCCACCACGACGCGCATGACCTCTTCGTAGAGATGGTGCTGGCCGACGTCCTGCGGCGTGGCCCTTTCCGACAGCGCGCCGAGCACCACGTCGAGCCGGCCGGTGCGCAACTGCCCCATCAGGATATCCATCGGCGCCTCGTACACCGCGATGTTCAAGGTCGGCATGCGCGCCTTGGCCAGCGCCACGATGCGCGGCGCGAGCGACAGCGTGGTGCCCGGCATCGTACCCACGGCGATCGTGGCGGAAGCCCCCTGGCCCAGCGCCAGGAGTTCATCGCCGGCCCGGTCCAGTTCGTCGAGGATCGACTGCGCGTAGCGGACAAAGCACAGGCCATGCGGCGTGGGCTCGATGCCGCGCGGCCGGCGCACGAACAAGGCATAGCCGAGGCCGTCCTCGATTTCCGCCAGCGCCTTCGAGACGGCCGGCTGCGTGATGTTCATCGCATGCGCCACCCGCCCGACCTGCCGGTATTCCTCCAGCGCTATTACCAGACGGAGATGGCGCAACTTCAACCCAGTGCGTAAGAAACTAATGGCATCCATCGGTGCAGACCCTTAAAACTCTGGTGAGTATTTGAATTTTCGCCGCATGAGAGGACGGTTCACATATCGGATATTACCTTTTGGTTTTGTCGTGAGCATCATTTTTCATTAGCCATCCGGTGCGTCTCTTCGCACAATGTATTCAACGGCCGGCGCCTGGCAACGGCCACTAAAACAAGGAGACGAAGATGCAAGCTGTGCATGAGATTGCTACGCCGAAGCCCGTCGAGACGCCGGCCAGCTGGACGGCGGCGGAGATGGCTTCGAGAGAGTCCGAATGGGTGATGTGGCTGAGCCAGGACGATGTCGCGCAGCTGGATGCCGCACTGGGCCATGCCAAGGGGCTGGGGCTGGCAGTGCCCGCCATCACCAGGGAAACCTTTCCGCTCGGCAGCCTCGCCACGAAGCTCGCCGACCTGCGCCAGCGCCTGGAGCGTGGCATGGGCGTCGTGCTGCTGCGCGGCCTGCCGATGGAGCGCTACTCGAAGATGGATGCCGGCGCGATCTATTGGGGCATCGGCATGCACATGGGGCGCGCCGTGGCGCAAAACGCCTTCGGCGACGTGCTTGGGCATGTCTGGGATCTTGGCAAGAACCCCAAGGACGACATGACCGCGCGCGGCTACCAGTCACGGCATCGACTGCCGTTCCACACCGATGGCGCGGATGTCGTCGGCCTGCTTTGCTTGCGCACGGCGAAAGAGGGCGGGGTCAGCAGCATCGCCAGCTCCATGGCCATTCACAATGCCATGCTGCAAGAACATCCGGACCTGCTGGCGCGCCTGTACCAGCCTTTCGCCTTCGATCGCCGGCATGAGGAAGCGCCCGGCCAGGCGCCGTTCACCATGACGCACGTGTTCACGTGGCATGGCGGCCGGCTGTTCAACCGGTATATCCGCAGTTTCATCAACACGGCCCAGCGCTTTCCCGAGGCGCCGCGCCTGGCGCCGGAAGACATCGCCGCGCTGGACCGCTTCGACGCCTACACGCAGGATCCGCGCTTTCGCATCGATATGGAACTCGCGCCGGGCGACATGCAGTTCCTGAACAACTACGTAATCCTGCATTCGCGCACCAGCTACGAGGATCATCCCGATCTGGACCGCAAGCGCCACCTGCTGCGCCTGTGGCTGTTCACGCCGGGTTTGGCCGACGTGCCCGAGAGCTTCAGGCTGCGGTACCTGCTCACGGATGCCTGGGCGAAGAATCCCCGGCCGCCGATCTATGACGTGAACCAGATCATGGGCGTGACCACGCACTGAATCGCGCCGCATGCGGCGGGTGACACCGTGCATCGCCATGCGGGCGGATGAATCCATCAAGACATCAAAGCATCGAAGCATCGAAGCATCGAAGCATCAAGGCGAAGGAGTACAACCATGAAGTCTCTGCACGGAAAAACGGCCTGGATCACGGGCGGCTCCAGCGGCATCGGGCGGGCCTGCGCGCTCTCGCTCTGGCAGGCCGGCGCGACCGTGGTCATCTCCGCGCGCAGCCAGGAGGCGATCGACGCCCTCGTGGCCGAGTGCGGGAACGAGCGGATCATCGCGCTGCCTCTCGACGTGGCGGACCGCGCAGCGGTGGAAGCGGCCGGCCGGCAGTTGCAGGAGCGCATCGGCGCGGTGGACATCCTGGTCAACGCGGCGGGCATCAACGTGGCCAACCGCAAGCTGTCGAAGCTCACGCCGGCGGACTGGGACCAGGTGATCGACATCAATCTCAACGGCGCGTTCTACTGCATGCACGCCGTGCTGCCCGGCATGCGGGAGCAGGGCGGGGGCACCATCGTCAATATTTCGTCCTGGGCCGGCCGCTTCGCCTCCGCGCTGACCGGCGCCGCCTACGGTGCAAGCAAGCATGCGATGGCCGCCATGACCCTGTCCGTGGCGATGGAGGAATGCGCCAACGGCATCCGCGCCTGCGCGATCTATCCGGGCGAGACGGCCACGCCGATCCTGCTCAACCGTCCCACGCCGCCCTCGGAGGAAGACCTTGCGCGCATGCTGCAGGCGGAAGACGTGGCGGCAGCGGTCGATTTCGTGATCTCGATGCCGGCGCGCGCCACCATCAATGAACTGGTCATCAGCCCGACCTGGAATCGTGCCTTCCTCGGGTTCCAGCCGCCCCCGAAGCAAGGCTAGTACAGCGGCGGTTCCGGGGCGCGCGCCGCCGCGAACCGCTGCCTTTGCGCATGACCGGTGCTTACCCGGCACGGATTCCAGGAGACAACGATGAACCGACGCATTTGGATGGAAGGCCTGCTGTCCACCGCCATGGCAGCGCTGATTGCCGGCCCGCTCCAAGCCCGGGCCCAGCCGGCGCCGCCGTGGCCGTCCCAGCCCGTGCGCATGATCGTGCCGGGCGGGGCCGGCTCGGGCACCGACCTGATGGCGCGGCTGTTTGCCGAGCCCCTGTCGAAGGCCCTCAGGCAGCCCGTCATCGTCGAGAACCGGCCCGGAGCCAACGGCCTGATCGGCAACGACATGGCCGCCAAGGCGGCGCCTGACGGCAACACCATCCTCTTCAGCAATGCCTCGGCGGTGTCGGTCAACGCCGCGCTTCGCGCTACGCTGCCCTACGATACGCTCAGGGACCTGGCGCCGGTCATCCAGGTCAGCGCCGGCGGCGTGCTGCTGGTGGCAGCCGCGGGCGTGCCGGTACGTGACTTCAGCGAATTCCTCGAATACGTGCGCGCGAATCCCGAGATCGCCTACGGCACGTGGGGAGTCGGCTCGACCGGGCACCTCGCAATGGAAGCCATTGCGCACGACAGGCAGCTCCGGATGCGGCATATCCCCTACAAGACCATGGGGCAACTGCTCACGGACCTGCAGGGCGGCGTGGTCAAACTTGCATTCGTCGATGCGCGCTCGCCCGTCGCCCTGGTCCAGGCCGGCAAGCTGCGGCCGATCGCCATGACCGGCACGCGCCGCGCGCCCATGCTGCCAAATGTGAAGACGCTCAAGGAGCAAGGATTCAGCTTCGACCTCGATGGCTGGTATGGCTTTTTCGTGCCGGCACGCACACCGGCCGGTATCGTCAGCCGGCTCAATGGCGAGATCACGCGGGTCATGCTCGACCCCGGGCTGCAGCCCGCGTTTGCGCAGCAAGGCCTGGCATGGGTGGGGCGGAACTCGCCCGAACAGTTCATGCAGGTGATCCGCAACGACATCCGTGCATGGAAGGACGTCGTCGTGGCGGCCCAGGTCAAGGCGGATTGAGCGGGGCATGGCCCGCCCCGCACGGCGCATCCGTCGCCGGCGGGCACCGTGGTGCCGGCTGCTGGCTCAGGTGGCGCAGGCGACCCTTGCCTGGCATCGGGTGTCGCGGCACTCACTTTGACGCTCAGCGGCCTTCAACGTAGAGAAAGAACTCAACCCGCTCGCCCGCGGACTCCATCGACTGGCCAAACGTGATCCAGCCATGTCCCCTGAGCGCGACTTCGTCGCGGCGCAGGACGAATTCATCTTCGCCATCGATGGTGACATGCGTGCCGTTCGAACTTCGATCGGTCAGCACATACCTGCCCGCGCGCGACTCGACCGTCGCCTGGAATCTCGACGCCTGCCGGTCCGCCACGACAATATTCATGGCGCTGTCGCGGCCAATGCTGACCGGCGTGGAGGTGGCGTTCATTTCGAGCAGCGTTTCCCGGTACCTCAGCGTGAGCAGCGCGCTGCGCAAGGCGCGCGGACTCGCCACGGCCATGACGGTCATGTCGGCGTTCTGCTGCCATATCGCTTCGAACAGATCGACGGGCGGTTCCTTGCCGCGCACCTGTATCGGGTACAGGTAGCGGGTCATCTGGCGCAACCTCTCCGGCAGGCGCTCCACGGAGGTCCTGCTGGTGATGATCTGTCCACGCGAGGCGAGCTTGGAGAGGCGGGCGGCGAGATTCACGGTGTCGCCGAACACGTCGCCCGATTCATCGGACAACACCTGGCCATGATGAAAGCCGATATGGACCGACATGGGCACGCCGGCAATGGGCGGAAGTTCAGAAACCGCCACCTGCATGTCGAGTGCTGCCTGCATCGCCTGTTCGGCCGATGCAAACACCACCATGATCTCGTCGCCGATGGTCTTGACGACGCGGCCCTGGACGGCCCCGGAGCAGGATTTCATGACGGCGATGCAGCGGGTGATGGCACCGAAGGCGACCGTATCGCCGGCCGTTTCATATAGCCTTGTACTGCCGCTGACATCCGCGAACAATACCGAGCCGTCGGACGCCTGAGGTACTGGTTCTCGGTCCATATGCATCAATCCGTCCGGTCGATCGGCTGGCCGTCAAAACGTCGTCGGCAAACTGCGCTTGCACTTTGGGCATTCTGGCACCGTCGCCGGGGTTGCTCAACTTGAATTCGCGCGCCGGCTGCGCCGCGATAGTGCGGCAGAGTACTTTGGAGGCGATCCTTTACCGCCTCACCGGCGCGGCCGTGGCGCATACTCATGCTGATCCGGGGGACGCGCGTGACGCGAATGAGACCCGCCCCGGGGCTCCGTGGCGGGGGAGGCCAGATGAACCAGACGCAAGCGCGCTTCCTGGCGTTGTGGTCGCGCTGTGGCGGCATCCACGGCGAGGCCACCTATGCGGACCTGGCACGCCACTACGCCGAGCCGGCGCGTCACTATCACACCCTGCACCATGTGCGCCGCTGCATGCGCGACCTCGACCGGGTGCGCGACGCGGTCCCCGACCCCGATGCCGTGGAATTGGCGCTCTGGTGCCACGACGTGATCTTCATTCCCGGAGCCAGGGACAACGAGCAACGCAGCGCCGAGTGGTTCGTGCAGCGGGCCGGGGGGCGCATCGCGGCGGCGGGGCGCATCGCCGACATGATCCTGGCGACCCGGCATGCCGTTGCGCCGCCCGATCCGGACGCCGCCTTCACCGTTGACATCGACCTGGCGGTTCTCGGTGGCGGACGTACGCATTTCCGCCAGGACGGGGCGCGCCTGCGGGCCGAGCGCCCCGATCTCGACGAACGGACCTACGATGCGCGCGAGCGTACCCTGCTGGGTGCGCTGCTGGCGCGTCCACGCATCTACTACACGGACATATTCCACGCCCGCTGCGAAGCCAGCGCCCGTCGCAACCTGACGTGGCGGCTCAGCCTCCCGGCGCCGCATTGAGCCCCGGCAGCCATCGATCGAGGAGACGCCAATGTCCCAACCAGCGCGAGCCGCAGCAAGCGGCCCCCGGCGCAACGCCAGGCGGGCAGCGCCAGCGACGCCGGCAACCGAGGAGGGCGCCGTGCACGGGACGTCATCCTCCCCGGTCCGCCGCATCAATATCGCGCTGCAGGGAGGCGGCAGCCACGGGGCGTTCAGCTGGGGCGTGCTCGATCGCCTGCTCGAGGATGACCGCATCGAGATCGACGGCATCAGCGGCACCAGCGCCGGAGCGGTCAACGCTACCGTGCTCGCCTACGGCCTCGTCAGCGGTGGACGGGAGGGGGCGCGCCGGATGCTTGAGGCATTGTGGCGCGGCGTCGCCGACTGCGCCCGAATGAGCCCGCTACAGCCCTCTTGGCTCGACCGGATGATGGGCTTCGACCAGTTGAACCTTTCGCCGGGGTGGCTGATGTTCGACTATGTCACCCGCTTCTTTTCGCCCTACCAGCTCAACCCGTCCAACCTGAACCCGCTGCGCGACATGCTGGCCCGGATGATCGATTTCGAGATACTGCGCAATTGCCGTAGCCCCAGGCTCTTCCTGTGCGCCACCAATGTGCTGAGCGGCCGCATACGGGTGTTCGGCAATCACGAAATCAGCATCCAGACCGTGCTGGCCTCGGGCTGCCTGCCCAGCCTGTTCCAGGCCGTGGAGATCGAGGGGGAGTACTACTGGGACGGCGGCTACATGGGCAATCCGCCCATCTACCCCTTGATCTACGAGACCGACGCCCGCGATGTGCTGATCATCCGCATCAATCCGATCCGCATTCCAAATGTACCGACTACGGCACGGGAAATCCTCGACCGGGTCAACACCTTGAGCTTCAACTCGTCGCTGATGCGGGAGATGCGCGCGATCGAGTTCGTCTCCAGCCTGATCGACGAAGGCGCGCTGGATCCCGCGCGCTACCGGCGCATGTTCATCCACAGCATCGATGCCGAGACCGAGATGGCCAGGCTCGGCGTATCGAGCAAGTTCAACGCGGACTGGCACTTCCTGAGTGAGCTCTGCGCGCTGGGACGCGAGCGCGCCGATGGCTGGCTGAAGGCAAACTTCAGCGCGCTGGGACAACGCTCCTCGACGGACATCGTCAAGACCTTCCTGTGAGTGCAACCATGACAGCAACCGTGGCGTGGCAATCAAGGTAGCAGCGGAGTCACGAGCCTGCCGCAGACRCCGCCACCTTGTGTCCGGCCATATGATGCAGATACGCCAGCAAGTCCTTCAGGTCGGCGTCAGACAGCGTTTTCCTGTCGATCGCTGACATGCGCGCGTTGGGCCACCAGCGCAGCGCCTGCGGGTCACGGATCAGTTTGGTCAGCTTGTCGTCGCCCAGGTACTCGACCGGGCTGTATGGCACGTTCAGATCGGGGCCAAGCTGTGCATCGCCGACCCGGTTGAGGGAGTGGCACGAGAAGCAAACGCGCTGGAACGTCGCAAAGCCGCGCATGACAGGGCCGTCGGCAGGCAGGCCGGCGGCGGGCCGGATGGCCGCGAAGCGCTCGGCAGGCGAAGCCGTGATGTCGATGCGCACGATGTTGTATGTCCAGAGACTCTCGTTGACCACGGAAGCGGCGTGGCCCGACGGAACTGTCCAGATCAGGCGAAAGGGCCCGATGTCCTGGCCCTTGAGCGTTGGCCACGGCGCGGCCGGGTTCTCCACCGCCAGCCAGGCGCGCGGCTCGTCGGCGCTGTCAGCCAGCAGCAGGCGCATCGGCAGGTGCGAAATATAGCCATCGCCGGCTGCAGTCGTCGCACTCGCGTCGGGCGTCACCGGCATGCCGCGCAGCAGGACCGCCAGGGGAATGGCCTTGAACGTCAGGCGGCGTTTCAGATTGTCGTCGTCCACCGTCACATCGGTCAGGCGACGGTCATTCAGCAACCCGTCGCGCGTCCAGTTGCGCTGTTGCGTGCCAGCGGAAATGGTCAGCGTCGCCGTGTCCGCGGCGCACGCCTGTCCTGCCAGGAACGCTATTGCACAAGCAAGCGCGCCGGCGGCCTTTGCGATCCAGCTTTTCATGCGTCTTTCTCCAAAGCGCAGGAGATAGGTACGGCACGGCTGCCATCAACACGCGTCCCGCGCGATCGGGCTCCCGCAAAACACCGCGCAAGCCGGGAGCGCCTAGGCAAGATGAGCGACAGACGAATGTGCCCGTTTTTGTCCGAGCGCACAGTGTATTCGAAAGCGTGGAGGCGGAGTAGGCGATCCGCGCCTGCGTCGCCGCGGCGGAACGCGGCGGGCAGGTCGAAGCCGCAGGGAATGCCTATTCGGACCACGCCAGGGTCGGGCCGAAGTCGGCATGGGTGTCGCGGAAGACGAATCGACGGCGAGCCTACGCCGGCACTGGCGCCATGTCCCTAGGGATAGCACCGAGGACATGGAGATCGGTTCCTTCTTGACCATGCGGATATGCCTGACTACCATGTAGACGCTGGTTACATTGATGCTTGCGACAGCCGGGAGTGAAGGGCGGAAAAGCCCACCGCTGCCGTTGATCGTTCGCCTCATGATATGACGAACATCATTTCATTGGCATGAGCTCGCAAAGACGCGAAGCGCAAGGGACGACACACGACAGAAAAGCTCGGACAACGAGTTGAAGGCAGTCGCATGAATCCACAGCAAGGAGGGGAGAAAACCGCCAGCTTCCCTTGCGGCAGGCTGTACCTGCATCCCGCAACACGGCTTGCATCAAACCAACAACAACGAAGGAGATCCCGCATGGCTGTCCGTCATAACGCATCCCGTTCCACCACCCGCATTGCCCTCGCCAGCGTCGCACTCGCCGCCGGCCTGCTCTGCAACGCCGCGCTGGCGCAGACCGCGCCGGCCCCCGCCAGTGCCGACACCCTGCACGCACAGATCGAGGCGCGCGCCAAGGCCGTCGAAGCCCAGCTCATCGCCTGGCGCCGCGACATCCACCAGCATCCGGAACTCGGCAACTACGAGACCCGCACCGCGGAGCTTGTCGCCGACCACCTGCGCAAGCTGGGCATGGAAGTGGAGACGGGCGTGGCCAGGACCGGCGTGGTTGGCGTGCTCAAGGGCGGCAAGCCTGGTCCGGTGGTGGCGCTGCGCGCCGACATGGATGCGCTGCCGGTGAAGGAACGCGTCGACGTGCCCTTCGCTTCCAAGGCAAAGGGCCGGTACCTCGGCAAGGAAGTGGACGTCATGCACGCATGCGGGCATGACACCCACGTGGCGATACTGATGGCGACGGCCGAGGTGCTGGCCGGCATGAAGGACCAGTTGCCGGGCACGGTCAAGTTCATCTTCCAGCCAGCCGAGGAAAGCCCGGCGGATTTCGAGCCCAACGGCAGCAATATGTGGGGCGCCAAGCAGATGGTGTCCGAAGGCGTGCTGGACAACCCGAAAGTCGATGCCATCTTCGGCCTGCACGTTACCAGCGGCATGGAATCCGGCAAGCTCGGCTGGCGCAGCGGCCCGTCGATGGCGGCGGCCGACCAGTTCTGGATCGACGTCAAGGGCCGCCAGACCCACGGTGGGCGTCCGTGGGGCGGGATCGACCCGATCGTAGTGGCTTCGCAGATCGTGATGGGCCTGCAGACCATCCAGAGCCGGCAGGTCGATGCCATGCTGGAACCGTCGGTGATTACCGTGGGCACCATCCACGGCGGCAACCGCATGAATATTGTGCCGGAGAGGGTCGAGATGATGGGCACCATCCGCACCTATGACGAAGGCATGAAGAAAGACATCCATGCCCGCATGAAGCGCACCACCGAGGCCATGGCAACCAGCGCTGGCGCCGAGGCCAGCTTCCGCGTGGTGGAGCTGTACAACGCCACCATCAACCAGCCGGCCCTCACTGAGAAGATGGCGCCCACGCTGCAGCGGGTGGCCGGCGAAGGTAACTGGATGATCGCGCCCAAACGGAGCGAATCGGAGGACTTCTCGTTCTACCAGGAGAAGGTGCCGGGGCTGTTCTTCTACCTCGGCGTGACGCCCAAGGGCCAGGATGTGAGCAAGGCGGCCGCCAACCACTCGCCCGAGTTCTATGTGGATGAGCCGGCCCTGGTCAGCGGCGTGCGCGCGCTGTCCAACCTGACGGTGGACTACATGCTGATGGCGCAACGCTGAGCGCCCGGGCGGGCAGCGAGTCGGTGCCGACGCGCGACATGCACTTTGCCGCGCAGGAATCCGCGCCGTTCAGCCAGATGGAAGCCGCGTTCGGATTGGTTCCTGGCGGCGGCGCGGCCCGGCTCCTCACTCGTCTGACGGGCCGCGGCCGCGCGCTCGAGGTTCGCCCATCGAGATGCAGGCGTGCGAAGTCGCCTTGAGATTCCGGGAACATTACGCTGCCTGGAGAAGAGCCGCAAATCTTGAGGAATTGGGGCGAAATTGCGGCACGCTATTCCAGAAAGGAATCAACTGAAGCCAACTTTTCGCGGGCGGATCGCCACAATGGTTCTCAAGCGCCCGACATTGGGCGGGAGAGCGGTGCCTCAAGGATCCCCATGGAAAACAACACCCACAGTCCCCAGATTTTGAGCAGCTACGTGGCCCGGTCGTGGCAGGATCTGCAAGATGCTTGCACTCGATGCGGGAAGTGCGTGGAAGTCTGCCCGGTCGTGCCGTTTGCCGATGCCGCGGGGGAAGACCCGAAGGCCGTAGTGAAAGGCGTGTTTGATTTTGTCGGCGAGCCGGACGCTACGATCTCGAAAGCCTCGTACGCGTGGGCAAAGCAATGCAATGGGTGCGGGGATTGTATTCCGGCGTGCCCGGAAGGCATCAACCCACGCCGCATGCTAGCCCTCGCCAATGCCGAGATTGCGCGACGCACAAGTCCTACGCCACACCTCTTTCACAAGCTCTCCCGCGCGATTCGCATCATGGTTTCCATGCAGATGGTGCCGGCTGACGCCGCCCGCCTGCTGAGGCCAAAGAAGCCCCGGCCCGTCGACGTCGTGTTCTATACGGGTTGTAATGCGATTCGAACGCCGCATGTGCTATTCAATGCAATGTGCGTGCTTGACGCCCTTAGCGTCAATTACGAAGTAATGGGCGGCCCCGCGTCATGCTGCGGGATCGTCCACAGCAAGTGGGAAGGGGATTTGCCAAAAGGCGGCAGGGTGAGCGAGCAGACGCTCCAGAAATTCGGTGATTTCAAGCCGGAACGCGTCCTGAACTGGTGCCCGTCCTGCCAGATTCATTTCACGCAAACCATTGAAGGGTACCGCGAGGTCAAGTTCGATATCGATCACATCACAAAGTACCTGATCGAGAGGAAGGACCAGTTGCGCGCGCTCTTTACCACGCCCGTCAATATGCGCGTGCTCCTGCATACCCATCGAGGCCTGCTGCAGGTTAGCCAGGACGTCAAAGAGCTCTTGCAGGCCATCCCCGGACTCACGATCGTCGATGAAGTGGAAGAGCAGGGTTATATGTGCGGCAATTCCGGCTCTGACCGTTGCCCAGGACTGAAGCAACAGGAGCGCACTAGGACGGTCGACCATTACAAGCGCGGCGACATGGATGCCGTTGTCTCGCTATACCATGCCTGCCACCGCAGCCTGGCCTCCGATGGCAAGGTGCACGGATTCAAGGTAGTGAGTTTCACCGACCTGCTTGTCCGTGCGCTCGGACATGAGCCCTATGCGGACATGCTGGAACAATTTCGTGGCCGTGACGACTGGCGTACGATGGTGGACGAAGCTGCGCCGCTGCTTGAGGCGAACGGGATCGAAATGGATCCGGACGAGTTGGCCGCCGTCTTGCCTGACGTATTCTCCATGGCGGAGTATCGAGGCGGACTCGCTGCGTTCGCGCCGGGAGAATAGGCGTTATTCAAGTCAGCTTTGGCGATCTTCGTGCTTGAGTAGAGTTGCGGCAGAATGCCGCGACCCTTGCTCCGGTCGCGTATGAGCCAAGCTCAAAATGCCAGGGCTGCGGCACGAACGAAGGACGCGGGCCCCGCCCCGGCGCCGAGCCCGACATCCTCATGCTGGCTTCATGGCCGAATGCAGGGCGGTGCGGAACTTCTGTACCGCTGGCGACATATAGGCTTTCCTGCGGTAGAAAAGCTGCATGCGGGTCTCGAACGCTGTCTCGTAGGGGAGCGCAACGAGATCTCTTCCAGCATGGGTCTGGAGCATTTGATCCGTCAGGATCGTGATCAGATCGCTGTCGCGTAGCAATGACGGGAGGAGTGCGGTTGATGCGTCGGTCTCGATGACGACCTGTGGCGCGCCGAGCCCGTGCTCCTGAAAGAATTTGCTGACGAGTTGGCGCATGCCGTGACCAGGGAGTGGCAGTAACCACTGCGCGGACTTGAGCAGTGCCGGCTCCACCGATGCAGATGCCAAGGGGTGGCCACGCCTGGCAGCGATAACGTACCGCTGACGGCCAAAGTCATCGGACTGGAGTTCGTCGGGTATGGCCTCCGGCATGAAGCAAAGCGCAAGATCCAGCTGGCCATCTTTCAACTCTTCGAAAAGCAGTGTCGACACCTGCACGGAGAGCGCAAAGGATATTTCCTTTTCGCGCTTTGTATAGCGTGCCACCATCGGCAGAAGTGCGGATTCCAGGAGTGCAGGCACGACGCCGAGACGGATCCGCCCCGCAGACGCAGACTTGACAGCGGACATTTCGGCGTAGGTCTGCGCGACGGACTCTCTCACATCCGCAATGCGCTCTAACAGGACGCGTCCTGCGTACGTCAGTTCAACACCTCTTCCACCTCGATCGACGAGCCGGACTTCGAATTCGGCCTCCAGTCGCTGCAAGATCTTTGTGACGGTCGATTGCGTCAGGCCCAGTTTCTGCGCAGCGCGATGCAGGCTGCGAGCCTCAGCCAGTACCGAAAATACACGTAGATCCTCGATTCTCATCTTGCCTCCGTATGCTGCTCGCGTGGTGCCCAGGCCGAATGTAACGGAATTCAAACGGGGGTGGAAGCCACAACGGGGTGCGCAAGGCCAGATTCCGGTATGGAATCAAATCGTGCTCCGCATTCCTCGCTCGCTGGACGAAAATCGGGGTGTCACTCTCGGCCACCTGCGGCGTCGGTTCACTTGACGAATCCTGCGAACCTGATCGACCCAGCGTCGCCTGCCAAGCATCTCATCGAATTTGTGGAGACTACCCATGATGACGCAAACACCCGCTTCCCCGGCGACCGCACATGTGGCGCAGAAGGTCGCCCATCCTTCCACGCACGCTGCCGCGGATGCCCTGCATGCGCTCGTGCATAGCGTGGTCGCTGTTGCGGATGGCGTCATCAGCATTGAACTGCATCCTGCGCTGCCCGACATCAGTTTCCCCGCGTTCGCCGCCGGCGCTCACATCGATCTGCACCTGCCAAATGGCCTCGTTCGTAGCTACTCCCTGCACAATTCGCAGGAGGATGTCGGTCGCTATCGGATCGGTGTGTTGCGTGACCGATCCAGCCGTGGCGGATCGAGCTGGGTGCACAGCGAGTTGCGGGCCGGCGATGTGCTTCCCATCTCGAAGCCGCGCAATAACTTCGCGCTGGTCGAAGATGCGCCGAGATCCGTATTCGTATCTGGCGGCATCGGGATAACTCCGCTCCTCTCCATGATGCGTCGTCTCGATAGTCTCGATCGGGCGGCGCATCTTCTGTACTGTGCGCGTAACCGCCGCGAGGCGCCGTTTCTGCGTGACCTGGAGAAAATGGTCGGCGACAGGCTTGCAATGCAGCTTCACTTCTCGGAGGAGTCTGGTGCGACGG
The DNA here is from genome assembly GCF_052115045.1 of Cupriavidus sp. 2TAF22. NCBI lineage: Bacteria > Pseudomonadati > Pseudomonadota > Betaproteobacteria > Burkholderiales > Burkholderiaceae > Cupriavidus > Cupriavidus sp. 2TAF22. The sequence continues at coordinate 52,160 of NZ_JBFRFX010000025.1, read as the reverse complement.
CAAGTCTTGAAGACTATCTGCGGGCCTTCACGCCCAACGATCACTTCTACTGTTGCGGCCCTTCGGGGATGCTCGACGCGTTCGAGGCAGCATGCGAGGCGTTGGGCTTCCCCAATGTTCACGTCGAGCGCTTCAGGGCCGCCACGGTCGATTCCGGGCAGGCTGTCCCCAGCGGGCAGTGCGTGGTCGAACTCGCCAAGAGCGGCCGCACCCTGCATGTCCCCAAGGAAAAACCGTTGCTCAGCTGTCTGCTGGAGGCAGACGTGGACGTCCTGTATAGCTGCGAAGAGGGTGTGTGTGGTTCCTGTGAGACGCGCATCCTCGCTGGGGAGGCCGATCACCGGGACAGCATTCTCAGCAAATCGCAGAAGGCATCGAACAGCGTGATGATGGTGTGTGTCTCGCGCTGCAAGTCCGATCACATGGTGCTTGATCTCTGAGGATGAGATAAGGAGGGCTCGCTGCCGCGGCGCGAGATGGCACGTTGCTTGACTGTGCCGTCCATCATCCGTGCCGTGGCCATGTCGGCCGCCAGTGCGGAACAATCATCTGCGCAGTTCATTGACTACGCGAGCGAAGGCGTCGGCAGATGCGCGGATCGCCTCGACTTCGATGGCGCCATAGCCCAGCACGAAACCATCGCGAAACGGCGTGGCATTCTGATTGTAGGTATTCAGGCGCCGAAGATAGATTCCCTCCGCACGCGAGCGGGAGACGGCAGCCTCGAAATCGGCCAGGCCGTTGATCCTGACGGTCAGGTGCAGGCCTGCGGCATTGCGCGAGGTTTCCATCTCCGCGCCGAAATGCTGGTCGAGGCATCGCAGCAGTTCGTCCTGACGCGCGCCGTAGATCTCACGCATGCGTCGAATATGCTTTGCAAAGTGTCCGTCGACGATGAAATCCGCCAGGGCAGCTTGCAGCGAAAGGTAGCCTGGCCGATACAGGCGCAGGGATGCGGCTGCAAAGCCGTCGACGAGATCCGTTGGGACAACGATGTAGCTCAGGCGCATCCCCGGGTACATCACCTTGCTGAACGTGCCCATCAGAATGACACGATCGCTGGTATCGACACCTTGCAGCGAGGGCAACGGGCTCTGGTCGTATCTGAACTCGCTGTCGTAGTCATCCTCGAGAATGAACGCGTCCCACTCCTCGGCCCGCGCCAGCAAAGTTCGGCGTCGCGCGTCAGACAGGGTGACGCCCATCGGAAACTGATGTGATGGTGTTGTGACGATCAATCTCGGGTGTCCTTCGCACTGGTCGACCAGCATGCCTTCCCGATCGACATCGACAGCCTTGACCTCAAGCCCGTTGGCCTTCAATACGATGGGTGCCGCCCAATGGCACGGATTCTCGACATAGGCGAGCTGTCCTTCATCCGCCAATATCCGCGAACACAGATCGATGGACTGGTTGACACCCATCGTCACGATGATCTGCTCAGGCGAAGCACGAACGGCCCGCGACACGCGCAGGTACTCCGCCAGGGCACGGCGCAGGGGCAGGTAGCCTCCCGGGCTCGAGTATCCCATCAGGTCAGCATGCTGCTCACCGAGATAGCGATTCTGAATCGCTCGCCATGTCCGAACCGGAAAGTAGTTGACGTCGCACACCCCCTGAACGAAGGCACCTTTGAATTCCTGTATCCCGGTGGGCGCTTGCACGATCTGCATCCCCCTGCGTGAAAGCGGACGGGCGTCGGAATTCTTTACGAAGGGTCGCTCGCAGAGCGGCAACTTGTCCGAGACAAAGGTGCCGTTGGTTGAGCCGGCGCAGAGATAGCCATCGTCCAGCAAATTTCCATATGCATTGACGACGGTTACACGCGCCACCCCTAGCGCAGACGCAAGCGCGCGCGACGCGGGCATCCGTGCGGATGCTCTCAAAGTGCCGTCCAGGATGGCGTCGCGAATGAGGTTAGAAATCTGCCGCTGCAGTGGCACGTCGTCGTCTCGGCGCAACGTGCTGTTCAGTAGATCGGAAAGCAGAGAATCGGCCATATTGGCCCTATCAATCTGATCGAGTTGGTCTCACAGGGTAGCGTCGGGTGCGCGTATTGTAAAGGCTCAAGACCGCTCGGAATTACTGAGAAACCAGCATAAAAGGAGTACTCGTGGCTGAGTCTGACACCAACCAGCAGAACGCATTGAATCTGGAGTCGTACTTCATGGGGTTCACGCCGAACAAGCAATTCAAGCGTCGTCCCCGCCTCATTGTCAAAGCCGAAGGTAGCTATATTTACGGGCCGCAAGGCGAGCGCATATTCGATGGGTTCTCGGGCCTGTGGTGTACGGGCATGGGGCACTGCCATCCCAGGATCGCCGAGGCAGTGAGCCAGCAGATGCGGCAATTGGATTACGTTGCCGCGTTCAACATGTCCCACCCATCCGCGTTCCGGCTCGCCGATCGCATTGCCAGACTGGCGCCGGCAGGGATGAATCACGTCTTCTTCACGACGGGCGGATCGGACGCCGTGGACACTGCGCTGAAGATCGCCATGGGTTATCACCGCATTAACGGCGACGCGGCGCGCTTCCGCTTCATCGGCCGCGAGCGCGGCTATCACGGTGTCGGGATGGGGGGCATCTCCGTGGGCGGGATGGTTCCGAACCGCAAGATGTTCGCGACGATGATGATGCCGGGTGTCGATCATCTTCCCCATACCCACAGCTTGAACGACATGGCGTTCTCCAGAGGGCAGCCGGCCTGGGGCGCGCATCTCGCCCGGGAACTGGAGCGCTTGGTCGCATTGCACGACGCATCGACCATCGCCGCCGTCATCGTGGAGCCGATGGCAGGATCGACCGGCGTACTCGTCCCGCCTGTGGGCTATCTCGAGGAATTGCGCCGGATCTGCACCAGGCACGGAATCCTCCTCATCTTCGACGAAGTGATCTGCGGCTTTGGACGAATGGGGGAGAACTTTGCTGCGCAGCGCTTCAACGTGAAGCCCGACATGATCACCTTTGCAAAGACGGTGACCAATGGGACGCAGCCGCTGGGTGGCGTGATCATGACCGACGAAATCTTCAATACGTTCATGACGACGCCCGAACACGTGAACACGATCTTCCATGGCTATACGTACTCGGCGCATCCTGTGCCGGTAGCCGCGGCGCTGGCCGCGCTGGATGTCTTCGACGAGGAAGACGTGCCTGCGCAGGTCCGGGCGCGCGAAAAGCTCTTCGAGGATGCGCTCCATTCATTGAAGGGCGAGCCGAATGTGATCGACGTCCGGAACATCGGCCTGGCTGGCGCAGTCGAGTTCACGCCGATCGACGGTCGACCGACGTTGCGCGGGTATCAGATCACCGAGCGATTGCTCGATCGCGGGTTCTATACGCGCTGGACTGGTGACATCGCGTCGATCTCCCCGCCGTTCTTCTCCACGGAAAGTGAACTCACCCAGATGATCGAAACCATGCGGGAAGTCATCCGGGAGAACGCAACGCAGGCGCAGAGCAGCTAGCGCCTGATCCATGAACGAGACGGAGTACATCCAGTCGATGCGTTCTGCAAGGACAGGGATGAGTGGATACATTTGGGAGTTGATATGGCTACTGTTACACAAGAGATTCATGCAGGTGCGGACTTCGGACTCGAGATCGCAAACGGGGATTTGCTGCGGAACGCCTGTTACGTCGATGGACGATGGGTGGGTGCGCAGGATGGCGCGACTGCGGCGGTAACGAATCCCGCCAACAATGCGGAACTCGGCACGGTTCCGTGGTGCGGTGTGGCGGAGACGCGGCAGGCGATTGCCGCCGCCGATCGGGCGTTCGACCAATGGAAGAAGCAGACGGCAGCTTATCGCAGCTGGCTTCTCAGGCGATGGTTCGATCTGATCCTGGCAAACAAGGAAGACCTTGCCCGGATCATCACCGCCGAACAAGGTAAGCCAATCGGCGAGAGCCGGATGGAGATCGAGTATGGCGCGTCGTTTGTCGAGTGGTTTGCCGAGGAGGCCAAGCGCGTGTATGGCGACGTGATTCCCGCGCCGATCCAGAGTTCGCGTCTCACCGTACTCAAACAGGCTATCGGCGTGGTGGCGGCGATTACGCCGTGGAACTTTCCGGTGTCGATGATTACGCGGAAATGCGCACCGGCGCTGGCGGCAGGATGTACGATCGTCCTCAAGCCGTCCGAGCTGACACCCTTGTCGGCGCTTGCGCTGGCACGCCTTGCGGAGGAGGCCGGCTTTCCTGCGGGCGTGGTGAATGTCATCACTGGCGACGCCGCGGTCATCGGATCCGAACTGACCGGTAGCACACGTGTACGGAAGATCAGCTTTACCGGATCCACCCGTGTGGGCAAGCTGCTGGCAAGCCAGGCGGGACACACGATCAAGCGCGTCTCGCTCGAGCTTGGCGGTAATGCGCCGCTTATCGTTTTCGATGATGCCGACCTCGACGTAGCCATTCGTGGCGTGATGGCATCCAAGTACCGGAACACCGGACAGACGTGCATCTGCGCGAATCGCATCTTTGTTCATGATCGCGTGTATGACGAGTTCTCGCGTCGCCTGGTCGAACAGGTGACGGCCTTGAAGGTGGGTAATGGACTGGAGGAGGGGGTTACACAAGGCCCGTTGATCAACCCGGCAGCGAAGGAGAAGGTCCACCGGCACGTGACCGATGCCGTCGGAAAAGGCGCTCGTGTGGTCCTCGGCGGAAAGCCGCATGGGCTCGGTGGTACCTTCTACGAGCCGACGGTTATTGTCGATGCGACCCCCTCCATGGCGTTGGCAGACGAAGAAACCTTTGGCCCGGTGGCCCCGCTTTTCCGCTTCCATACAGAGGACGAAGTCATTGCCATGGCGAATGCGACGCCTTATGGGCTGGCAGCCTACGTTTTCACGCGCGATCTCGGGCGCTCCTGGCGCGTCACCGAGGCCTTGGAGGTTGGTGTCGTGGGCGTGAACGAAGCCGCCGTTACGAATGCCGTCGCACCATTCGGAGGAGTCAAGGAATCCGGTGTCGGCCGGGAAGGGTCGAAGTATGGCCTCGATGAGTTCGTGGAGGTGAAGTACGTGTGTACGTCTATCTGACCCGCTATCCAGGTCGGGCGCCTTGCCGATGGGCATGGCATCCGGAGATCAGGTCAGCACGCCAATGATGAACGGCCCGAACTTCTTCGGAAGCTCGGGCCGTTTCGCTGTCGTGGCTTTACTTGCCGCCTACGATGTGGCGCGCATCACGCAACGCTTGCTCGATGCGCATCCATGCGTGCTCATCAGGCGGCAGGGACATGCGCAATCCCGGCACGTTTTCGAAGCGTCGTGTCCAAATGCCGTGGCGTGCCAGGCAATCCTGCCAGACTTCCGCAGCCGGCGTACGTGTCCACGCAAAAAGCGGCGTGTGGGTGCGGGAGGCGTCGAGGCCGTACTCACCCAGCAACTTTACGAAGCGTGCGCTGCTCTCGGTGAGACGGGAACACGCTTGTCTATGCCAGGCGCCATCCAGGAGTGCTGCTCGTGTGACGACACGGGCGGGTCCGGAAATCGTCCACTGTCCGCGCAGGTACTCCATGGCACGATGGACGCGCTCGCCAGTGATGACGGTGCCCACTCGGGCGCCTGCCAGGCCAAAGAACTTGCCGACGGAGCGCAGCACGATCAGGCTGTCGACGTTCGCGTGCGAGGCTACGCTGAATTCGGGCGTTGCATCGATAAACGCCTCGTCGACGATCAGTGCGCCACCGCGTGCGGCAAGCTCGCTGTGCCACGCGAGCAGCGCGTCGGGCGTGAAGAGCTCGGCCCCGGGGTTGTTCGGGTTGACGACCACCAGATATTGCAGATCCGCGGGGAGGGTGCGGCCAGGTTCGAGAAGAAAGCCCGCGCGATCGCGCACGTCGGAGACCTCCGCTGTCACAAAGTACTCGAGAGGAAACCCGTCAGCCGAGAACGCCCGTTCATACTCCCCGTACGCGAGGTAACCGACCCCGATACGCCCCTTTGGCAGAATCTTGGGTAGCATGCGGATCGCCGCCTGGGACCCGGGCATCACCAATGCACGTGTCGCGCGGTAGTGTTGTGCCGCTACCTCTTCGAGGTCGTCGTGATCGTCGGGCAAGCGCAGCCACGCGTCTGCATCGATGGGCGGCACCGGGTAGCCGACGGGATTGATACCGGTCGACAGATCTATCCATTTTTCACGCGGAATGCCGTAACGGCGAACGACCGCGCGAAGATCTCCCCCGTGGGGAATCGGGGCTGGAAATTCAGTATCGACAAGGTTGGTCATGAGCGTTTCTCCTGGGTTGGCCTCGTCCTCGGCGGCCGGTCTTGCTCGGGTGGGCGGGRAGGCCTGCCACCTGCTGCGTTCAAGCGGCTTTTCCCCGCGGGTGTCACTGGCGCGAGGAAGCATGTCGCTCAGGTCGGCCGGGTCGGCCGGGTCAGCAAGCTCTGTGCTTCGAGCTTCTCGACAAGAGCCAGAAGGGACTTGTCTGACCCAGCCGCACCGATGATGGACAGGCCAAGTGGGGCACCGTTGGCGGTAAGTAGTGGCAGGGAAATCTGTGGCAATCCCACCAGCGTGGCGATACTGAGGAAGCGCAGATCCGAAAGCCTCTGGCTGTTGAGCTCGGCCACTGTCGAGGCGCGCAAGGGGGCGGGGCCGGAAACCGTGGGCATGACGATCACTTGTCCTTGCTCCAGTGTGGCATGGAACTGTGCACGGATGCGGTCGCGTACCACGCTTGCCGCGAGATACTCATCTCGCGTTACCTTGCTCGCCAGCATGATTCTTTCGGCGATGTCCGGCCCAAGCGCGGGTTGCGCTCGCGCAACCCAAGGACCGAGTTCCTTCCAGACTTCATAGAACTGCACCGTACGGAAGGCGTTGACGAACTCGTCGAGCTCAGGGATTGCCGTGTGAAGGGAGCGACGGTCTTCCAGGCACGGATGCCATGTGCTCAATACGGATGCTGCCGCTCGCTGGGTTGCTTCGGGCAGGACCGACCAGGCGCCGTCGAATGACATCCAGCCCGTGAACGCTTCCGGCCGCATCGCGTCAGGGAGCAGAGCGCGTCCTGCCGCAGCAAGTGTCCGGGCATCGCGTGTCAACCAGCCGACAGCGTCAAACGAAGGCGCGAGAGCACGCACGCCATCGGAGGGAATCACGCCATGTGTCGTCCTGATGCCAAAGACACCGCAAAAGCTCGCTGGTGCACGAATCGAGCCGGCCGTGTCGGTACCCAGGCCGATATCGCACAAGCCGGCTGCAACGGCTGCTGCGGATCCGCAGGAGGATCCTCCGGTGAGCCGGTCAGGCGCGGCGGTGTTTATCGGAGACCCATAGTGAAAGTTGTTGCCGGCCAGGCTGAAGGCAAGCTCATCGGTCACGGTCTTCCCGACAATGCGGGCACCATTCTCACGAAGCTTCGACACGGCGAAGGCGTCTGCGGCAGGCAACGCATGCGTCTCCTCCCATTGCGGATTGCCGTAACCGGTGGGACACCCGGCGATATCGAAGACGTCCTTGATGCCGCAAGTGAGCCCGTCAAGGTGTCCGGAGCCTGTTGGCTGCCATTCGACAGCCTTGCCTGGCACGAAGGCTCCGACATCATCTCGCGGCGATTGTGTGGGAGACCGTTTTATCGACGTGGAGTGGTCGTCGCTGTATTGGCCTGAAATGTGATGATTGAAGTTCATGGCATCCTTCACGCTTCTCGGTTTGTGCAAGCGTCTTGCTGATATTTTGGCGACGGGTTGCGGAATCTGTGGCCCGAATCGATTCCGATGCGGAATAGGGCCCTGGCGACGACTCAAGCTATCGCCGCTCAGGCACTAGCGGTTCGTCATCGTTCTGCGGGCGCCGGACGCGTCGTCCCTCATCCCGGAGTCTGCCGCGCGTGTGCAGCTATGCAAGCGGCGAGAATGGTGCAGGGACGCAAAGAAGTGAGTTGGCGTCGATGAGGTGAGCCGGCGCTCCCTTTGGCGGCCAGATCTTCGCGCGAGCTGCTTCGGCGCGGATTTCAAAGCGCTCACTGGCATTGGCATAGGGCCAGATATGCGTGATGCGAGGAGCGCCGTCCAATGCGTACATATTGATCACCAGCGCAGAGAGCTTGACGCGATCGGGTACTGCAGCCTCCCAGGCTGTTATCGTCGGAGGCAACCCGCCCGGCTTGAGGCGGTAGGTGCGGATCTCATAGATCGAACCATAGGTGCCCGGCGTTATCGGTGGGAGGAAAGGCAGTGCCTTGTAGCTATCCGTCTCGAAGGAAGTGATGACGGCGCGCTCGCTTTCTCCGCTTGCAGACAGGCTGAATGGGCCCGGATGGAACAGCGTTCTCTCGCGTTCGGCGGCGAGCATCTCGGCGGATTCGAACTCGCGCAGGATAAGCATTCGACCAAGAGCGCCTACATCGGTAGTCCATGCGCCGAGTAGGCGCCCAGCCACGCAAGCGGCATTGACATAGGCTTCTGCACCGCGGATGACCGCTTGGGTGTCCTGGAGATTGAAGTTGAGTGTTGCGAGTTCGTATAGCATTTGGCCTCCTTGGTCGGTTCCGGCTCGATGGGGAAAGCGTTTTCTTCAGTCCGCGTATATCCCTGCCTTCTTGATCACCGGTCCCCATTTGCCAATTTCTGATGTCAGGACGGCTCGCAAGGATTCCGGAGAGGCGCGACGCGCGCTAACCGCTTCTGCACCGAGAGCGTTCATCCTGGCGCGAAAGTCGGGGTCGGAGACGGCGCTCTGAAGCGCAGACACGAGCTTGTCGATAACTGGCTTGGGCGTCCCCTTCGGAGCATACATTCCGTGCCAGTTCCTCACGTCCATGATCAGGCCTTGCTCGGCCGAAGTTGGAATGTTCTTGAAAGCCTCGACACGACGACTCTGCATAGCTGCGTAAGGCTTAAGGGAGTTCGCTTGGAGCAGGCCTGCGAGGCTGGTGGTTTGGTCGCACATCAGGCTGACCTGGCCGCCCATGAGGTCGCTCAACGCCGGCGCGGAGCCCTTGTATGGGACAGTTGTGAGGGTCGTATGAATGGAGTCCTGGAGGAGAAGACCGCAGAGATGAGACGCCGATCCAACTCCCGCGTTGGCGAGTGAAAGGTTGGCTGCGTTGGCATTGATGTACCCGAGTAGATCCTTGAGGTTTGCCGGAGGTAAGTTCCTGGTGCCAACCAAGACCATCGGTACGTCGGCAATTTCACCCAACATCTCGAAGTCCCTGAGCGGATCAAAGCCGAGCTTTCGGTACAGCGCCGGAGCGGTGGCCATGCCGATGTGGTAGACAAGAACGGTGTAGCCGTCGGCTGGCGATTGAGCCACCTTCCTCGCGCCAATCGTGCCACCGGCACCGCCGAGATTCTCGACAACCATCGAGGTCTTCAAGTACTTGGACATCACGACCGATACTTCACGCGCGACCTTGTCGGTAGGACCGCCGGCCGCAAACGGAACAACCACCGTTATGGGCCGATCGCCCGGATACTCCTTCGCCTGTGCATTACCCGACAGTCCAATGACTCCAACTACTATTGCCGTCAGAACTTGTGCAACCTGGTTCACGATGTCTCCTTGATGTCTTTGTCTTCGGGGCAGAATGCGGCTCTCTGGAGAGCGCTATGGGGGGGCGTCCTGTTGATATTGTTCTGCTGAATACCGAGAATTCGCTTCGATATTTGATTCCGTGCGGGAATATGAGGCCTGTCAGAAATGTTGTGTTTAGGGCATAACAAGTCGGCAAGGAGCATGTCATGACCTGCATCGTGCATCTGATCAGCCTGGAGCACGCCGGCTGGAAGGAGCGCCGGGCAGTCGTCGCGGATCGCAAGCCCGTGTACACCGCGTCCACCGTGGAGGCTGCGCTGGCCGAACTGGCGGCCTTCGGGCAAGGGGAATGGGGCTAGCGACGGACTCCGCTGGATCCGCGCGTCGACAGCGAGGTCGTGGCGGCAACTTTCGGCAAAGACTTGAACGATTGCGCGGCGAAATGCCGTCGTGACAGGCGCTTCCCGTGCTGTTGGCGATTACGTCGCCAAGGTTCTCGGAAAAATGCAGAGACTTTGGTGCTTCCCGCAAGCTCACACCCGACTTTCGAAGCGTGCTTCGCCGCCGGCTTCTGGAGTGGCGAAAAGTAGCGTAAGCAAAGACCTTTCTATTTTCCAGGGCGACAGCCGGCTATGAAGTCAGGATTCAACCGAATGTTCCCTGATCCGGGCGAGCCTTCCCCTGAAATCGGCGATGAACCGCTATTTCGCAGATGGTGATCCGTCCAGAAGGGCAGCCATTTTGGATATCTGGCTCGCGTGCAGACTCGCTACCTGCCAGTAGACGGAATGAAGAATGGGACAAGCGGGCGTCGATGGGAGCACCACGCCGCGACACCCCTTGGTTCGACATTCATGCGGCCGCTGTGCGCACCAGCGCGTTCGGGGGGGCCTGCTGTCGAGCGCCAGCGCATGCCTTCCTTCGCACCCCTTCCCCACCTTCAGTGCAGATAACCCGACGCGCCATCCCACAGCAGCTTCACGGCCGTGACCACCAGCAAGCCGTAGCAGGCCTTGTACATCTGCTGCTGGTCCAGCTTGGCATGCAGGCGCCAGCCCAGCCAGACGCCAGAGGGAACGGCGAGGAGGCAAATCGCCATCAAAGTCCAGACGGCGCCCGCCGGCCTGGCCAGCGCCAGCCATGGCGCCGCCTTGATGATGTTCCCTACCGTGAAGAACAGACTGGTCGTCCCGGCATAGACCTGCTTGCTAAGGCCAAGCGGCAACAGGTACATCGCCAGCGGCGGCCCGCCGGAGTGCGCGACCATGGTGGTAATGCCCGACGTGAAGCCGGCTCCTATGGCCTTGGGCGATGAGCGCGGCCGCACCACGACTTCTCCGCCGCGCATAAACCACAGGCCGACGAAAGTCAGCGTGACCGCTGCCATCACGATGGCGATAGCGCGGTGATCCAGCACGCGAAACAGCACGTAGCCGATACCGATGCCGACCACCAGTCCGGGCAAAAGCAAAAGGAGGTCGGCCTTGGACCACGTGGATGGCTTCCAGTAGCGCAGGCTATACAGATCCATCGCGATGAACAGGGGCGCAAGCAGGCCGCCCGCTGTCACCGGGTCCATCACGAGCGATAGCAGTGGAATGCCGACGATGGCAAAACCGCCACCGAACGCGCCTTTCATGAAGCAGATCAGGAAGTCACCCGCGAACGTGACGAGGATGGTGGTGGCGCTCAGTTCCATGTTGACCATCTCCCTTCGCCCGAATAGCGGGCAGAGCGGCCATGCAGAAGAGCGCCGCCACCCACGGCCTGTGCGGTGGCTTGTATGAGGTACCAATGCATTGCAGACACGAGTTCCATTGCGACTCCGCCCAACGCCCAGAGCAGGATGCTGAGCGCTTGGACCGGTCACGCGAACGGAGCGGTTTGCCTGGGCGCCAGGGTATCGGCTGAGTAGTCGGGCTCATCGTAGTCTGCGCATGCATGACAATCAAATTATTGTCATGGATACAATCTTTCGATGGCACAAGCGTGCTACCACAGTGGCACGAACCGATCCGTGACGGAGCCCGCGCTCCGCACACTGACGGCGCGTAAGGGCAGTCGAAGCGTCTGATAAGCAATTCGGCGCTGCCAGAATCGGGAGCGCCGTTTGGGCGCTGCGAAGAACGAGGCCGATCTCGGCACATGCTGCAATGCGCCGTTGTGCATTTCGGCGCGGCGACAGCAACGACCCCTGGACTCTCTGTTCGTTCCTTCCAAAGGACGAAACATACATTTGCCGTTGCTATGGTGTTACTGCGTCCGGAAAAACCCTAGGATGCGTCCACTGCGTGGCAGTTGTCCGCCACCTCTACCTGCCCATGTCCGGCCGGCAGGCCGGCCAATCCATCCGCGACGCGTCGTCCGGGCCATGTGCGTGTTTTCACACGCTGGCTTCGCTCGTCCCCGAAGGGCGCGTTGGGCGATCGGAGGGTTCTCATCGCACAAGGGAACGCACAGTGAAAATTGAAGATATCCGCCGCAACGCCTTCGCCATGCCGGTGCACAACCCGTCATATCCGCGTCCGCCATTCCGCTTCCTGCAGCGCGAGTACTTCATCGTCTCCTATGAGACCGACCCGGACGCGCTACGTGCGGTGGTGCCCGAACCGCTGATGCCCGACGGCAATCTGGTGAACTATGAGTTCATCCGCATGCCGGACTCGTCCGGCTTCGGCAATTACACCGAAAGCGGCCAGGCAATCCCCGTCGTCGACGCGCAGGGGCGCAAGGGCAGCTACACACACGCCATGTATCTCGATGACGAGGGCCCCATCGCCGGAGGCCGCGAGATCTGGGGGTTTCCCAAGAAGCTGGGCTCGCCGCGCCTGTCGATCGACGGACACGACACGTTGCTCGGGACGCTCGACTATGGCTCGCAGCGCGTTGCCACCGGCACCATGGGCTTCAAGTTCCGCCCACTCGATCCGGCATCGGAGCAAAAGGCGCTCGCCGATACCCCCAACTACCTGCTGAAGGTCATCCCGCACGTCGACGGTTCGGCGCGCATCTGCGAACTGGTTCGCTTCCACCTGCGCGACGTGACGGTGCACGGCGCATGGCAAGGCCCCGGCGCGCTCGAGCTGCATGCGCATGCGCTGGCATCCGTTGCCGACCTGCCGGTTCGCCGAGTGGTGGGCGCGAAGCATCTCATTGCCGACCTCACCCTCGATATCGGCGAAGTCGCCTACGACTACCTCGCGCCGGCCGAGGCGCCGAAGCTGGTCGTCAACCAATAACCCACCGCACAAGGAGCAACCATGTCTTTGCAAGGAAAAGTCGCGCTTGTTACCGGCGCAGCCAGTGGTATCGGCGAGCAATGCGCGCGCCAGTTGGCGAATGATGGCGCGACAGTCGTCATCGCCGACCTGAATATCCAGGCCGCACGGCAGGTGGCCGAGTCGATCGTCGCCGGCGGCGGCAAGGCGATTGCCGTGGCGATGGATGTCACAAGCGAAGACGTCGTCAATGCTGGCATCGATGAAACCGTGGCAACGCTGGGCGGCCTGGACGTACTGGTCTCGAACGCGGGTGTCCAGATCGTCAATCCGATCGAGGACTATGCCTTCGCGGACTGGAAGAAGATGCTGGCCATCCATCTCGACGGCGCGTTCCTGACCACCCGTGCGGCGATCCGGCACATGTACGCGTCGGGCAAGGGCGGGGCGATCATCTACATGGGTTCGGTTCACTCGCACGAGGCCTCGAAGCTCAAGTCGGCCTACGTCACGGCCAAGCACGGGCTTCTCGGCCTGGCGCGTCGTGGCCAAGGAAGGCGGTCCGCGCGGGGTTCGCGCCAACGTCGTCTGTCCCGGCTTTGTCCGCACGCCGCTGGTCGACAAGCAGATTCCCGAGCAAGCCAGGGCGCTGGGCATTTCCGAAGCCGAAGTGGTCAGCAATGTCATGCTCAAGGAAACGGTCGATGGCGAGTTCACGACTGTGGCCGATGTGGCCCGCACGGTGTCGTTCCTGGCCGGCTTCGAATCGGCCGCGCTGACAGGCCAGTCGATCGTCGTCAGCCATGGCTGGTTCATGCAATAAGAGGAGGAACCCAGTGCGCCGCAGTCAACGCAACACGTCTCATCCCGCCGAACCGCTGGCGCTGCCGCCCTATGACGAGGTCGGCCTCGTCCTTCAGGGCGGCGGCGCGCTTGGCTCCTATCAGGCTGGCGTCTATGACGGCCTGGCCCAGGCGGGCATCCATCCCACCTGGGTGTCAGGCATTTCCATCGGCGCCTTGAACACGGCGATCATTGCCGGCAATGCCCGCGAGGATCGCGTGGAAGCGCTACGCGGATTCTGGCAGACCATCAGCCTTCCGCCCGATGCCATTGGCAAGGCCGGAGCCTGGCTGCCCGCGACATTCGGCTTCCCGGACATCGCGCGCAAGTGGTCAAGCATGTGGGCCGCCGGCCGCGCGCTGATGGAAGGCCAGCAGGGCTTCTTCCTGCCGCGTTCACCGCTCCATGGCTTCGGCGGCCATGGCGACGGGCCGAGCCAGGTGAGCTTCTATGACACCAGCGCATTGCGCGCGACGCTGCTGAAATACGCCGATTTCGATCGCATCAACGATGGCGAAATGCGCGTCTCCGTGGGCGCCGTCAATGTACGGACCGGCAACCTCGTGTACTTCGACAATACGAAAATGCGCCTCGAGCCGGAGCACTTCATGGCATCGGGCGCGTTGCCGCCGGGTTTCCCGGCCGTCGAGATCGATGGTGAGTTCTACTGGGACGGCGGACTCGTCTCCAACACCCCGCTTACCGAGATCGTGCGCGAATCCCAGCACAAGGACACGCTCATCTTCCAGGTGGACCTGTGGAGCGCGAGCGGGGCGCTGCCGGGCAACTTCCTCGACGTGTCCGAGCGGACCAAGGATATCCAGTACTCAAGCCGGACGCGCGCCATTACCGCGTTCATGGAAGGCCGCCAGAAGCATGCGCGGCTGATCAAGGCATTGCTGGAGCATGTGCCAAAGTCCGTTCGCGATACGCATCCGCTGATGCGCGAGGCGCAGCGCATTGCCGATGGCAGCGCCGTCAACGTCGTGCACCTGATCTATCGGAACAAGTTCTTCGAGGGCCACTACAAGGACTTTGAGTTCAGCGCCGACACGATGGGCGAGCACTGGACGAGCGGGCTGGACGACATCCGTGACACGCTCGCCCATCCCGAGTGCCTGGCGATTCCGAGCCACGATGTCGGCTTCGTGACGCACGACGTGCATCGGGTCGACGCGCCGGCGCTGACGGGTTCCGGTCCGCTCGACACGGAACCGGTCACGCCCGGGATGACTACCATCGACCAGCTCCCTGCGCAGGCCAACGATCCCATGACGCGGGTCGCCTGAGCGCTGCGCCACAGGGGCTGAACGCCCACCGCAAGCAAGCTGGCGTTCTTCGACGTCAAGAGCCTCGAGATTCCGGTGGCCGAGCGTATTCCCAGACGAAAGCCATGCGGCGCCGCGCAGCCGGACGGAGCGGGCCTATCCGAAGCTCATCCGCTACAACCGGGTCGACAAGGGTGGGCACTTCGCTGCATGCCATTCGCATCGGAGTCGATATGCCCAATACTTTTCATCGCGTGGGGAACGGTCCACCCCCCCGTCCTTGTTATACGTCTGGTTTGGCGACGCCCACTCGTTCGAGCCGATCGAACCCTGGTCGTCTCGCGACGCCCTCAACGATGTGTTCATGAATTTTCGAGGCTAAGGCAGCATGCGCGAGACGCTCGGCGAGTACACGATCGACGAGATCGCCGGTCAAAGAACGTAGAGCATGCCGATTGCAACAAGACAGGCTGACACGGCGATGTAATACCGGAAGCCATGCGTGCAGCCGTCGCGTTCATGGGGGGCTGCCGCCCCCGTCTGTTGCCTCGGCATAAGTGCCTCATTTCTTGGTGGTCACTGGTTTTAGCTTGATGACGCGGGAAATCTGCCCAAGCGTAAAGCCACTGTTGACGACATACGGCGCGCATGCCAGTGGCGACGTCAGCGACTCCGCCGCGGTGAAGTGGCCGAGATAACGGTACTTGTCGGTCTCCCGCCTGACAAATACCGGGATGGCTTCCGGCTGCGTTGCCAGCGTCCTGCCGGCAGCGCGAGCCGCCGCGCCACTGCTGCAAAGAATGGCCTCCGGGGCGTGAGGATTGAGGTCCTGTCGCAGACATACGGCCACTACCTTGCCATTCTTTGTAGGAAGAAATGCTTGCTTGCTACCGCCACAGACCGTATGGATAAGTTCGCGGGTGTATTCCTTGCCAATTTCAAACATAAATGATCTCCGAACGGATGCGCGCTGGAAAAAGCAGCATCAGGACAGAGACGATATCGAGATTGGCATAAATGCCACGAAGAAGCTGAGGTGTGGAGAATCAACGGCCTGTATCTTTTCTCGCCCGCCACGCAAGGGCGAGATATCAGAAGCGGTAGCTGCCAAAAAGCCGGCAGACGGAAGCCGCGTCAGGGCAGTCTCTCAGTAGCGCGCGGAAGCGTGCGTCGCAGAAGTACTGTGCGACGCTAGCCAGCAAGTGCAGGTGAGCGTTGTTATCCCATTCCGGCGAGAGGATGAAGACCAGATTGTCAACGCCACGGCCGTCTGGCGCATGAAACGCGATCGGTTCCCGGGTACGTACGTAGCATGCCAATGCTTGCGCAAGACCTCGGACGCGGCCGTGTGGGACGGCGATACCCTGACCAAGCCCCGTGGAGCCAAGCGCTTCCCGTTCCGCCAGGCCCGCCGTCACAGCCTCTGCGTCGAGGCCGAAACGGTGCGCGGCGAGCGCACCGATCTGACGAAACAATTCAGACTGGTCAGACGCGTGCAGGTCAAGTGCCACATGCGCTTCACGTAGCATTTCGCCGAGCGATCGAGGTCGCAGATCGTCAGCGCCGGGCCATTGCCTTGGACGCGCCCCATGAACCAGGTCCATCCATGCACCAGACGGCGATTCCGGGATTTCCACCGCGTGACTGAATTCAGCGCCCGGTGCCACGTCGCGAATGCGCCGCAAGGCATCGGGGATGACCACCCGCGGCAGGGTCAGGGAAAGGCGCATCCGCGAGCCCCCGGGCAGCAAGGAAAGGCTGATCGTCCAGGACTGCCCGATGCAGTCTCTTGTCAGGGCCTGGCGCAGTGGCACTGCGTGCTGGACATCGACGACGATGTGCATCGTCACGGCACGCACCGACGGCAGGGGGTGGCGTGCATCCGCCTGCTCGCGCAAAGGTCGTCGCTCGGGCGACAATGAAGTCATGCAGGTACTCCCACTGTCCGTGTGGCGTAATCAACCCGCGCACACTCCCGGGCGGCGCGATCATATGTCACCAGCGTCGCGCCCTCGGCCCGGGCTAGTACCGTCCCGGCCATGATGGCTGCCTCGCGATCTGCGTGATGCGAGTCGGCGTAACGTGCGCCTTCATGGATCACATCCCAGCCATCCCGATACGGGACAACCTGAATCTGTGTCGTCATAGACCTCCAGAACCGGATATTCACTACCAAGGAACAGATCGGTGACTGAATGGTAGAGGGAAGGAAATCAAGTTGCCGTATCAGGGCACAGTGAACGCATCAAAATGACGTAAAGGGAAAGCGCTGCCTTGGAAAGCCCCACGACACGGCGTGACTACCGCTGCGGCGACGTTTCCTGCGAGAGAAGCCACGTTCACGATTTTCATCTCGGCATTTCGACAATGACCGCGGCAAGTCGTTGAGCAGCTGTCTTCATCTGCGAAATGCTGAAGCCACCAAATCCAAGGATCAGGCCGGGGCGCCCGGTCCCGGATGCGAACATCGGCGACACTGCGCGGACGACGACACCCTCCTGGGCACTCCGTTGCGCCACCGCGCGGTCGTCCATGCCACTGGCAAGCCAAAGTACCAGGTGCATGCCTTGATCGCCGGGTTCGATCCACGCGAGATCATGGGGGAGTAGCGTTTCGAGTGTCTCGATCAACCGAAGTCGATACTCTGCATACGCGTTGCGAACCTTGCGAATGTGACGATCCAGATGGCCCTCTGCCATGAAGGCGGCCAGCACATGTTGATCCGCGGTGGGTGGGTGACGGTCGATGAGCACACGCGCACCGCAGAAGGCATCCACCAGGCTATGCGGGACGATCGCATAGCCCAACCGCAATGATGGAAACAGAATCTTGCTGAAGGTGCCCAGATAGACCACGCGGTCTGGGTCCAGTCCCTGAAGCGCGGGGAACGGATAGCCTTGATACCGCAGTTCGCTGTCATAGTCGTCCTCGATCACCCAGGCCTTGCTGGCGCTTGCCCACGCCAGCAAGGCGGTGCGCCGGGCCATGCTCAGGGGCATGCCAAGCGGATACTGATGCGAAGGCGTGACAAATGCCACGCGTGCGCGTGGCGCCATGCGCATGCCAGCTTCGACATCGAGACCTTCGGCGTCAACCGGCACCCGGACCATGTCTTCACGACGGCCCATGCTTTCGAATATTGCCGTTACGCCGCGGTATGCGGGGTTCTCCACCCAGGCCTGGTCATGCGGCCCCAGCAGGACCTGGCTTGCGAGAAACAGTCCCTGCTGGGTTCCGCTCGTCACGATGACCTGGTCCGCTTCACAACGCACCGAGCGTGACTTGCGGACGTAGCCGGCAATTGCTTCGCGTAGCGGTAGCGCGCCAAGAGGATCGGCATATCCGGTGGGCGCACCCGGGCCTCTTGCGCGCAGCCGGTTGCCAAGGCGGCGCCATATGTCGGCGGGCGCGGTCAAGCCGATCGGCACCGAGATGGCGAACGGAGCCGGTGCCAGCGCCCGGAACTCCTGCGCGATCTGCGCGAATGGGCGCGCGCGCGCAGGCATATCTGGCTCGACCGTGAGGCTGGAAACCGCGCGGGCTTCGCGGGCAGGCTGCTGCTCGGCCACGCCATGCGCGACGCTGGTCCCCGCGCCAGCTTTTGATTCGAGAAAGCCCTCGGCGACCAACTGCTCGTAGGCCTCGATCACCGTGCCCCGCGCAACCCGAAGCGAATCCGCGAGCGAGCGCGTGGAAGGCAACGCATCGCCCGCCCTGATATCGCCCCTGCGCACGGCTTCTCGTAACGCCTCCGCCACCTGGCGGCTCAGATTGCCCGCCGTGCGGTCAAGCACGCCGAATGAGGGCATTTCCGCGACTCGTGCAGTTCTTGCCATGATTCTGGTTCACAAAAAATCCACCAAACTGGATCTTAAGAATAAACCACTATTCGAGCAGACTGGGAACGGTCGCGGTCTGCAGCCGGTCACCCCGTTCACGCCCCTTCTGGAGACATCCACATGTACGTTCCCGCCCATTTCGCCGAGACACGCAAGGAAGTGCTACACGCTCGCATCACCCAGCATCCATTTGGCACGCTGATCACGCATGGCGACGGCGGACTCGACGCCAACCATATTCCGTTCGAGCTCGTAACAGGGGAGGGCGAACTGGGGACACTGCGTGCGCATGTAGCGCGGGCCAATCCGGTATGGCAGAGCGTTGCAAACGGCGATGAGGTGCTTGCGGTCTTTCATGCGGGCGACGCCTATATCTCGCCAAACTGGTATCCGGGCAAGCACGAGTCTCACGAGCGGGTGCCGACCTGGAACTACATGGTCGTCCACGCGCACGGACGCATCACGATTCTCGACGATGAGCGCTACCTGCGTGGTGTGGTCGGTCGCCTGACGCGCACGCACGAGGCATCGCAACCGAAGCCATGGAAGATGGGAGATGCGCCGAGAGATTACCTGGAGGCCATGCTCAAGGCGATCGTCGGTGTGCAGATCGAGATCACGCGCCTTGTGGGGAAAAGCAAGCTCAGTCAGAACAGGGAAACGCGGGATATTCGAGGGGCTGCCGAGGCGCTGAAATCCCGCGGGAGCTCTCCGACCGGCGACGAGATGCTGGCGCAGGCTGCCGGGAAACCGGACTAGAACGACGAGCGGCAGCGCTGCAATTCCTGATCCCAGGTCGCGGCCGCCGATGCGCCGTGATGAACGCTCACGCCAATACTCCTTAATCTTTTGGGTGTTAATATAAGCGCGGCGTTGGGCAACTGCCCCGTGGACCGCGGGCCGCCGCGCGAACCGAAGGCGTGAAAGGTGGGGCGCGGCAGTGCGCCGCGCCATTCAGCCAGCCGGATTCCGGACGATCACGGGGCCGATGGTTCCATAGACCGGGCCAGCCAGCCGGGACAGCGGACGAAGCTCCCTGCTATCGATCTTGTTCTGCTGGATGAGGCCGTCGCGTGCGTGGATGCGCACCGGCGCGGCGACGATGAAGTCCGAGGTGGGGCCGAACCGGATGGTTTGCGACAGCCTGCACTCGAGCGCGAGCGGTGCGTCGCGCAGGCGAGGCACCGAGATGTCCACGCTGGGGAGAAGCGGCAGGCCGAGCAGGGTCGTTTCGCTGATGTCCGATGGGTGCGGGAAGGCGCTGGCGTGGAGCGCGTCGACCTGAGTGTCGTCGGCGATGTGCACCACCAGTTCGCCGTTGGCGATCACGTTGCGTGCGGAGTCCTTGCGCGACCCATCGTCCTTGAACGCCATGTTGATGCCGAGCAGCGGCGGGTTGTAGCAGATGATGTTGAAGGTGCTGAAAGGTGCGAGGTTGACCAGGCCTTCCTCCGAGCGTGTCGTGACCCAGGCGATCGGTCGGGGAACGATCATGCAATTCAGAAGCTTGTAGATCTCGCCCTTGCTCAGCGCGCCGACTGACTGTTCCATTCGCATCTCCTTCGGTTCCGTTCCGTGTTTTCGAGTATATTAACAACGGTAAGATACGGCAAGGATGATTCTGTCTGTCGCCTGTCGGATCGATGATGCCGTCCTCGACTCAACTCGACTCAACTTAACTCAACCTCCCTTTTAAAGGTCCCATGCCATGACCCGTGAAGCTGTCTTCGTCTCCACAGCACGTACGCCGCTCGTCAAGTCGCAGCGCGGCGCATTCAATATCACCGATGGCCCCACGCTGGCTTCGTTCGCAGTGCGTGCGGCGGTGGACCGTGCCGGCATCGATCCGGAGATGATCGAGGACATGATCCTGGGATGCGGCTACCCGGAAGGCACCACGGGCCGTAACCTGGCACGGCAGACTGTGATCCGTGCGGGGCTGCCTGTCAGCATTGCCGGCTCGACCATCAACCGGTTCTGCGCCTCGGGCCTGAATGCCATCAGCATTGCCGCGGGCCGCATCGTGAGCGAAGGTGTTCCGGCGATGATCGCGGGCGGGGCGGAGAGCATTTCGCGTATCCGCACGCGCGAGGACGGCGAAAACGGCGTGGATCGCTGGATTGCCGAGCACAAGCCGGACCTGTACATGTCGATGATCGAAACGGCGGATGTCGTTGCGAAACGCTATGGCATCAGCCGGGAAGCGCAGGACATGTTTTCGCTCGAAAGCCAGCGGCGCACGGCGGCGGCGCAGGCCGCAGGCCGGTACCTGGACGAAATCGTGCCGTGCACGACGGTCATGGCGGTAACCGACAAGGAAACCGGTACCGTCACGCACCGCGAGGTGACGGCGGACGCGGACAACTGCAACCGTCCGGGCACCACTTACGAAGCCCTGGCAAAGCTCGAACCGGTCCGCGGCAAGGAGCATTTCATTACGGCCGGCAATTCCTCGCAGCTCTCCGACGGCGCTTCGGCCTGCGTGATGATGGAGGCGGGAGAAGCCGCGCGCGCCGGCATTGCGCCGCTGGGTGCTTTCCGGGGCATGGCGGTGGCCGGGCTGGAGCCGGACGAGATGGGTATCGGGCCGGTCTACGCGGTGCCGAAGCTCCTGAAACGACACGGCCTCAAGATCGCGGATATCGGCCTGTGGGAGCTCAACGAAGCGTTTGCTTCGCAGTCGATCTACTGCCGCGACAAACTGGGCATCCCCGATGAGCTGCTGAACGTCAATGGGGGCGCCATTTCCATCGGCCATCCCTT
This sequence comes from Cupriavidus sp. 2TAF22, assembly GCF_052115045.1. Lineage (NCBI taxonomy): Bacteria > Pseudomonadati > Pseudomonadota > Betaproteobacteria > Burkholderiales > Burkholderiaceae > Cupriavidus > Cupriavidus sp. 2TAF22. The sequence continues at coordinate 30,729 of NZ_JBFRFX010000025.1, read as the reverse complement.
TGGCATGACCGGCGCGCGGCTGGCCGGCCACGTGCTGATCGAGGGGAAGCGTCGTGGCGTGAAGTATGCCGTCGTAACGATGTGCATCGCCGGCGGCATGGGCGCCGCGGGGCTGTTCGAGATCTACTGATCCCGGCGCCCGGCTGCCGGGGCGCATTGCGCGACGGCAGCCGGAACCTCTTCGGCAAACTACAGTTCTTCCAGTGCGTGGTTCATCAGCACTGACACGTCCGCGTGAATGGCTTGCCCCAGCGCGCCAGTCTGCACGAGCATGTACTCGCCATAGAATCGCGCCGTCTTGAGCTTGCCGGCGTAAAAGGCGGGAGATTCATCGCCGTCGGGCGCGAGCGCCGCGGCAGCCATTCGCAACCATGCCACACCGAGCGCGACGAGGCCGAACATCTGCAGATAGTGGCTTGCCGCGCCCGCGGCGGCCCGCGCGTCGTCACGCGCGCGCTGTTGCATGAGCAGCGTCGCGTCCCGCAGGTGGCTGGTTGCCATGTCGAGGGCCTCGCACAGCGTTGCCAGCTCGGGCTCGTCCGCGTGGCCACGGGCCAGGGCGCTGGCCGCTTCCAGCCAGTCCGCAACCACGCTGCCATCGGCCAGCGACAGCTTGCGGTGCACCAGATCGAGCGCCTGGATGCCATTCGCCCCCTCATAGAGCGGGACGATCTGCGCGTCGCGCAAGAGCTGTTCCATGCCATTTTCATGGATGTAGCCATGCCCGCCGAAGATGGTGATGCCAAGCCGGGTGACCTCCACCGCGCTGTCGCTGAGGAAGCTCTTGATCACCGGGGTCAGAAGCGCGAGCCGGTTCTCGGCGCGCGTGCGCTCGACAGGGTCGGGATGGCGATTGCGGACGTCCAGATCAATGGCCGCGTCGAGGTATAGCGCGCGAGCGCCTTCGGTCAGTGCCTTCATCGTCAACAGGTTCTTGCGGACGTCGGGATGACGGACGATGAGGTCCGGCCCGTCGTTCGCAGTGCGTCCGGAGCCCGGGGCGTAGCCCTGGCGGCGGTCCAGGGCATAGGCCCGGGCATTCTGGAGAGACAGTTCCGCCGCGCCGATGCTCTGTACGGCCACGCCGATGCGCGAGGAGTTCATCATCGTGAACATCGCCATCAGGCCGCCGTTGGGCTCGCCTACCAGCCAGCCCAGCGAATCATCGAACGCCAGTGCTGCCGTGGCCGATGCACGGATGCCCATCTTGTGCTCGATGGCTGTGCATGACACATGGTTGTCGCTCAATGCCGGCAGCGGCGTCCCGTCCCGGCGGGGGAGCGTCTTGGGGACAAGAAACAGGCTGATTCCCCGGGTGCCTGCCGGGGCGTCCGGCAGCCGGGCAAGCACGAGGTGCAGGATGTTCTCCGCGAGGTCGTGATCGCCACCGGAAATGAAGATCTTGCTGCCGTTGATACGGTAGGTGCCGTCGCCGACAGGGGCGGCACGAGTCTGTAGCCTGGAGAGGTCGGAGCCGCTGCCTGCCTCGGTGAGGCACATGGTTCCCGTCCAGCGTCCGCTCACCAGCATGGGCAGGAGTTGCTCGCGCAGTTCGTCCGTGCCGTGGGCCAGCAGTGCGCGGTACGCCCCCTGCGACAAGCCCGCATACATGCCGAACGCCATCGAGCCGGCACCGACGATTTCCCGCACCATGGTTGCCAGCGTGACGGGCAGTCCCTGCCCACCGTAGGCCGGATCCGCCGCCAGCGTCGTCCAGCCGGCATCCCGATAGACGGCGTACGCCCGCGCATAGCCGGAAGGGGTGCGCACCGTGCCGTCCTGGCGCGTGCAGCCTTCGTCATCGCCCGTACCGTTGATCGGCAACAGCACATCGCGCGCGAACACACCGGCGCTTTCCAGGATCGGGAGGACCAGGTCCATGGTTGCGTCTTCGCAGCCGGGCAGCACGGCAAGGCGCTTTTCGTAGGCGAGAACTTCCTGCAGCAGGAAGCGGAACTCGGCCAGGGGGGCTTCATAGGCGGGCATGCGGGTTCATCCTTCAGACATGGTTGGATATGGCATCAATGTTAACGATGGTAATATAAAAATCTGCGGGACGTCAGCGGACAATGGCAGCAGAGTTTCGACGCGATTGGCGCGGAAATACCGCATTGCCAGGCAAGTCGCGGAAGATGCACGGGGCCTGTGGATACGAGCAGTGCGCACCGCGACTCGCTTGCGATCTTAACGGTGGTAGTATAGGATCCATTCATTCCCGGACGGCGTCAGCAGAGATGGCGGCGCCATGCCGGAGCAGGCCGATCTGGCGAACATCCGCGCATCTGCGCATCGGTGTCGAAAGCCAGGCACATTGATCCAGGAGACAAGCCATGGCCGCATTGCGTGCCCATTTCCTATTCGATTTCGGTAGTCCCAACGCCTACCTCAGCCATCGCGTCATTCCGGCGATCGAAGACCGTACGGGCGCCCGCTTCGAGTACATCCCCATTCTCCTTGGCGGGCTGTTTCGCCTCACTGGCAATCGCGCGCCGTCCGAAGCGTTCGCGGGCATCAGGAACAAGCAGGAATACGCCCAGCTCGAGACCGAGCGCTTCGTGAAGCGCCACGGGATCACGGCCTACCGTTACAACCCGCACTTTCCCGTCAACACGATCCAGATCATGCGCGGCGCTGTGGCCGCCCAGCTGGACGGCAACTTCGACGCCTATGTGGAAGCGGTTTTCGTCGCCATGTGGGAACAGGGAAAGAAGATGGACGACCCCGACGTTATTCGGGAGGCGCTGGACCAGGCAGGACTGAATGGCGCCAGGACGCTGGCAAGGATCCAGGACGCGGACGTCAAGGAAGTGCTCCTGGCCAACACCCAGCGGGCATTCGAGCGTGGCGCCTTCGGTTCGCCCACGTTCTTCGTCAATGACGAGATCTTCTTCGGCAAGGATCGGCTGCGAGAGGTCGAAGAGGAAATCGATCGGGTCAAGGCCGGCTAACTGCCGGCACCGTCGGACACGACTACTAGGGAAGCAATTCATGAACGAGAAAAAGGCCGTGCTTGTCATCGGCGCTGGCGACGCAACCGGTGGCGCGATCGCACGACGATTTGCGCGTGAGGGATATATCGCGTGCGTGACACGGCGCAACGCGGACAAGCTGGCGCCGCTGGTCGCACAGATCGAGGCAGAGGGCGGGGTAGCCCATGCCTTCGGCTCGGACGCGCGCGACGAAGCACAGATGGTTGCGCTCATCCAGGAAATCGAATCCAGGATCGCGCCGATCGAAGTCGCGGTGTTCAACATCGGCGCCAACGTGCGTTTCGACATCCTGGAAACGACCGCACGCGTCTACCACAAGGTGTGGGAGATGGCGTGCTTCGGCGGGTTCCTCATGGGGCGCGAGACGGCCCGCGTGATGCTGCCGAGGAAGCGCGGTTCGATCTTCTTCACCGGTGCGACGGCCAGCCTGCGAGGCAGGGCGGGCTATGCCGCGTTCAGCGGCGCGAAGCACGCATTGCGTGCACTGGCACAGTCGATGGCCAAGGAGCTCGGTCCCAAGGGCGTTCACGTTGCGCACCTGATCATCGACGGTGCCATCGACACCGAGTTCATTCGCGAGTCGTTCCCGGAACGCTATGCGCTGAAGGAGCAGGAAGGCATCGTCAATCCCGACCACATCGCAGATACCTACTGGATGCTGCACCAGCAACCGAAGGATGCGTGGACGCACGAGCTCGAACTGCGTCCGTGGATCGAGGCCTGGTGACGGAGTTGTCATGTCGCACCCATCGCACTTCGCGCGGACGACGCCGGGCAAGCTTGCCGCCGTGTTCATTCCCGGTGGGCGTGAGCTTGGCTATCTGGAACTGGATGAGGGGTCCAATCGCGTCGCCAATCTCCTGCGCCAGGCAGGCATCAGGAATGGCGACGCCGTGCTCTTCGCCGTGGACAACTGCCCGGAATTCCTCTACCTCGCGTGGGGTTGCCAGCGGGCTGGCGTCATCTTTACCCCGGCATCGACCAGGTTGAGCGCGGCGGACCTTCGCTACATTGCGCGGGATTGCGACGCGCGCATGGTGGTGGTCTCGGTGACTGCCGTCGGCAGCGAAAGCCTGGCCGCGTCCGACTTCGACGCCATTCCCTGCCTCGCACTGGGCGGCGACATCCCGGGCTTCCTGCGGCTGGAGGATGCGCTGCGGGATAGTCCCGTCGCGCCCATCGCCGATCCCGCGCGCGGCAGGGAGATGATGTATTCGTCCGGATCGACGGGACGGCCGAAAGGCGTGCGCAAGCCGATTCCGCCGATTCCCTTCGACGCGATGGATCCGCGCGACGTGCCATTCGCGCGGCGGCCGGGCGCCGACGCCTCCATGGTTCATCTCTGCACGTCGCCGCTCTATCATGCGGCGCCGCACCGGGCCGTATCGGCGACGCTGGCGCTGGGCGGCACCGCGGTCGTGATGGAGCGTTTCGACCCGCTTGCCGCTCTGCACGCGATCGAGACATTCCGCGTTACGCACAGCGTATGGGTGCCCACGATGTTCCATCGCCTGCTGAGGCTGGATGCCGACGCGCGCAGCCGCTTTGACCTGTCCAGTCATCGCGTCGCGCGTCACGGCGCCGCGCCATGCCAGGTGGACGTCAAGACGGCGATGATCGCGTGGTGGGGGCCGATCCTCGAGGAGTATTACTCGGGAACGGAAGGCATCGGCGCCTGCTCCATCAGTTCGCATGAATGGCTGGAACACAAGGGCTCCGTCGGCAGGGCGACGGACGGGGTCATTCATATTCTGGACCTCGACGACGACGAAGTGCCGGCTGGCACGACAGGGACGGTGTTCTTCGAGAACCGCTCCAGCTTCGCCTACTGGAACGACGCCGACAAGACCACGTCCAGCCGCAGCAAGCAAGGGTGGTGGACCTACGGAGACATCGGGCATCTCGACGAAGAGGGCTACCTGTACCTGTCGGATCGCCGGGATTTCACCATCATCTCGGGCGGCGTGAACATCTATCCCCAGGAGATCGAGGCAGCCCTGCTCTCAGACAAGCGTGTCCTGGATGCAGCGGTCTTTGGCGTTCCCGATGAGGAGTTCGGCGAGTCCGTCCATGCGGTGGTCCACGTCGAGCGCTCGCCTGCTGCGCCTGAGACGCTCTCCGCCGAACTCAGGGCGATCTGCCGGGAGACGCTAGGTCCGGTCCGGATGCCGAAGTCGTTCTCCTTCGTCCTGGACTTCCCGCGTCTGCCGACGGGGAAATTGCAGAAGAAGGCGCTTCGGGAATCGGTGCTCGCATCGTTGCAACCGGCCCGGCCGCACACCCACTTTTCCGAAATACACGATGGAGACAGGAAATGATCAGGAAGTTATGCATCGGCGGCCTGGGCGTCGCAGTCTTTGGACTCCTTGCCACGCCCCTGCTGGCCGCTGCCGAGAAGTATCCCAGCAAGCCCATCCGGCTCGTTGCGCCGTTCTCGGCGGGCGGCGCGCTGGATTCGATGGCGCGGGAGCTGGCGCATGGCATGTCCTCGCGCCTGGGCCAGCCGGTCATCGTGGACAACCGGACGGGCGCGGCCGGCATCGTCGGCGTGGATGCCGTAGCGAAGGCCGCTCCGGATGGCTATACGCTGTCCGTCTCCCAGAGTTCGCAATTGCTGGTCAATCAGTTCCTGTACAAGAATCTTCCGTACAACCCGCGGCGCGACCTTGTTCTGGTGGCGAAGATCGCCGACTCTCCGCTTGTGCTGTTGGTGAACCAGAAGGTACCCGTCAAGGACGCCAGGGAGTTGCGCGCCTACCTGAAGGCGAATCAGGGCAAGCTGTCCTATGGCTCCTGGGGTGTCGGAACCGTCGGCCATCTGAGCGGCAGCAAGCTCAACGAAGTGACCGGCGCGCAGATGGTGCATGCCTCCTATCGTGGCGAAGTGCCGATGGTGCAGGATCTTGCCGCCGGCAATGTGCAACTCGGCTTCGCCACTGCGTTGCAGGCCAGCGTCTTTCTCCTCACCAACAAGGTAAAGGCGATCGGCGTGACCGGCACCAGCCGGCTTCCGAGCTTGCCCAATGTGCCGACGCTGGCGGAGCAGGGCTTCGATGAAAAGCTGTTCAAGACGGTCGGCTGGTCCGCGATTGCCGCGCCTGCCGGCACGCCCAAGGAGATCGTCCAGCGCCTGGCGGACGAGTTCCAGCTGGCTGCCAATCGTCCGGAGGTCAAGAAGCGTATCAGCGAACTGGGCTTTAACGTGAACTACGCGGGGCCGGCGGAATTCGCGGCGCTCTATCAGCGCGAGCTTCCGGTATGGGAGAGCGTCGTGAAAGACTCCGGCGCCTCGCTCGATTAAGGTCTGCTCCACTCTCAACACGCACAGGAAGCACAAGGAAGAGGAAGGCAACATGACGTCATTGGCAGTTGGGCAGCCGGGCATGGATCTGGCGAATCCCTATGAAGGCTGCGACATCGCATCGTGGCTCGTCGAACTCGCTCGTCGCCGCGGCGCCCATCCGTTCCTGGTCTGGGAGCCAATGGACGCAGAGGGGCGCACCTATACGTATGAGGCGTTTCTCGACCTCGTCCGGAAGCTCGCCGGCGGTCTCGCATCGCGTGGGGTGAAGCCGGGAGACAGGGTGATCGTCCATATGGAGAATTGCCCTGAGACGATACTGATGCGCTTTGCCTGCGCCTGGTCGGGCGCCGTATGTGTGGCGACAAACCCGCTCGCGGCCGGTCCGGAGGTGGCGTACTTTGCGCAGTCCTCAGGGGCCGTTTGCGCGGTCACGCAGCCTAAGTTCGCGGACATGTTCGCGGAGCACTGCCCGGGCCTGTCATGGATTGCCGTTGTCGATGAGGGGCCGGCAGATTCGCACTCGCGCGCAGAGACGGATCGAATGGTGCCCTTTTCCTCGCTAATCGGCGAGCCGCTTCCGCAACGCATCGCGGACCCTCTCGCGCCGGCATCGGTGATGTTTACCACCGGGTCGACCTCCCGGCCCAAGGGGGTCATGTGGACGCATGCCAATGTGCTCTGGGCGGCGGAAGCAAATTGCCGGCAGCAGGAAATCCGGGAGGACGATATCCACTTGCTCTTTCTCCCGCTGTTCCATGTCGTGGGCCTCTCGTGGTGCTTCTTCTCGACCATGTGGGCAGGCGGGACCATCGTTCTCCAGCCCGGCTTCTCCCGCAGCCGATACTGGCCCGTGGCGATGAAACACCGGGCGACCGTCGGCTCGCACGTTCACTTCACGCTGGCGGCCCTGCGGGCCGAGCCGGTTCCTGACCACGCATTCCGCCGCTGGGTGACTTCCACGCACGACCGTGCAGCGATGGCCCACTATGGCGTCGACATGGTTGCCGGCTGGGGGATGACGGAGGTGCTGATCCAGGTGCTGGTCTCCCGGCCGGAGCAGGGGGCGCTCACGGGAGGCATCGGACGCCCGAGCCTTTTCTGCGGCGTCAAGGTTGTCGATGACAATGGTTCTCCGGTCCGTCCTGGCGAAGCGGGCAACCTGCTGGTGAAGGGGGTGCGCGGGCTGTCGATCTTCCGGGAATACGATGGCGATGTCGCGGCGACCGATGCATCCTTCGATGATCAGGGCTTCCTGATCACCGGCGACCGTGTCCGCCTCAAGGAGGAAGGATGGTTCGAGTTCACCGATCGCGTCAAGGATGTGATCAAGGTGCGCGGCGAGAACGTGTCGGCCGCCGAGGTCGAAGCAGTCATCCTGAAAGTCCCCGGTGTACGCGAGGTGGCAGTCGTCGGCAAGGCGAGCGAGATGCAGGGTGAATACGTGGTGGCGTTTGTCGGGCAGGCGGCCGGGCTGTCGGACGACCAGGCGCAGGCGCTGCCCGGCACGATTCTCGAGCACTGTTCGCGCAACATCGCCCGCTTCAAGATTCCGAAGGAAATCCACGTGGTGGCGAAGCTACCCCGTATCGGCATCGGCAAGCTTGCCAAGGCGACATTGCGGGAATGGGCTGCATCAGGCGGCGTCGGGCAAGCGGGCCAGGGCGCGCCGCGCACGGCATTTGAAAGCGAGGAGCGCCGGGAATGAGGGAGCTCTATCACTGTGCGAGGTCGCGGTCGTTCCGGCCGCTATGGATGCTTGAAGAGCTCCAGATTCCCTACGCGCTTCACCTGCTTCCGTTCCCGCCGCGCGTCCGGGCCAGGGAGTACCTGACGGTCAACCCGCTCGGGACAGTCCCGCTCTTTATCGACGGGGCCGTCAGGATGACCGAGTCGAGCGCGATCTGCCAGTACCTGGCCGACGTCTATGCGCCGGACCGGCTTGGCATCCGGCCTGGCGACGCTGCGTACGCCCGCTACCTCAACTTCCTGAGCTTCGGGGAAGCCACCCTCACATTTCCCCTGGCCGTCTTCATGCGCTACTCCCGCCTCGAGCCGGATGCGCGCAAGCTGCCGCAGGCGGCGACCGACTACAAGCGGTTTTTCCTGGGGAGATTGCGCGGTGTCGAGGCAATCGTAGGCGAGGGGGAATACATCTGCGGGGATCGCTTCACAGCTGCGGATATATCGATTGGCTACGCGCTGCAGTTCGCGGCCATGAACGGCCTGGAGAATGAGTTTCCGGTGGCCGTCGCACGCTACTACGAACGCCTGCGGGCCAGGGCCGGATACCAGCGGGCGCAGCTTGCCGAATCCAGCGCGGAAAACGAGGCAGCATAGCAAACCTTGGGCCGGATATCGCCGGGTGGAAGTTGTCTTTCCCCAACCTGACTAGTGTTAAGATCGCCGACATGGAAGACACTGCACGAGCCAGGCGCGCGGTCCGGACAAAGACCACCGCGGCGCGCAAACCGGCGAAAAACGAAGAAGGCGCGGCCGATCCTCCCGCTGCGAAACGCGCCCGCGCGGCAAACGCAGAGAGCGCGGAGCTGGCCGGGGCGCGCCCTTACCATCACGGCAACCTCCGGGAAGAGCTGGTGCGTTGCGGCAAGGAACAGCTCAAGGAAGTCGGCCTGGCGGAGTTGAGTCTGCGGCGTATTGCCAGCAGCGTCGGCGTGTCGCAGGTCGCGCCCCGGCACCATTTCGGCAACAAGGAAGGCTTGCTTGCGGCCATCGCGGCCAGCGGCTTCCGTGATCTCACGGAATTCCGTCTCTCGCACCTGCGCCCGAGCATGTCCCCCGAGCAGCGGCTGCGCTCGCTGTTGTCGTCCTATGTGGCCTTTGCGAAGCTGCACCCCACGCTGTTCCATCTGATGTTCGCCCCGCAACTATTCTCGGCGGAGTCCCACGCCGAACTCGATATAGCGGCGAGCCAGTCGTACCAGACGGTCGCTCGGGCTACCGCCGAATACCTTGCCGAGAACGGCAACACGGACGAGGACAAGGCCCATGAAGTAGCCCGCGTCGCATGGATGTCCATGCATGGCGTCGCGACGCTGATCATCGAAAAGAGGATCAACCCCTGGGGCGCGCCGAAAGTCAGCCGTGAGCAACTGGTCAACCAGGCACTCGATCTCATCTTTTCCGGCATCAAGGGCCGGATTGGCATCTAGCCGGAACGCCGGCTCTTCTCCTCGCTGGCCAGCTTCCTGGCTCAGCACGCCAAACGCATTTTCGGAACCACCCTGTTCGGTCATCGCCGCGCGGGGGCTTCTGCATGCGCTTGCCCTGGCGATCTGGTTTTCAATCCTGGCGGGAAAGACAACTTGCCAACGCTTAGGGTCGCCTGATGGCATGTCGTTCGGCGGTCTGCGGCATGCAACGACTTGCAATCTATATTACCGGTGTTAAGATGAGGCCGTGCGCCTGTACACAGTGTGTTAGCTTCGGAGAAAACCATGGCTCTACCGTCCGTCCTCGCGAATCGCCTTTCGCTTCCCGTCGTCGCCTCGCCGCTCTTCATCATCTCGAATCCGGATCTCGTCATTGCCCAATGCAAGGCCGGAATCGTCGGTTCCTTTCCCGCGCTGAACGCGCGTCCCGAGGGCGCGCTCGACGAATGGCTGGACAGGATCTCGACGGAATTGGCCGAGCACGATGCGAGGCATCCGGATCGTCCTTCCGCACCGTATGCCGTCAACCAGATCGTTCACAAGTCCAACAATCGCCTCGAAGCGGACATGGCGATATGCGAAAAATACAAGGTTCCGATCGTCATCACCTCGCTCGGTGCACGTGAGGAAATCAACGATATCGTGCATGGGTGGGGCGGGATCGTGCTGCACGATGTCATCAACAATACCTTCGCGAGGAAGGCGATCCAGAAGGGGGCCGATGGCCTGATCGCCGTGGCGGCGGGTGCCGGCGGACATGCCGGCGTGCTGTCCCCCTTTGCGCTGATCCAGGAGATCCGCGAGTGGTTCGATGGTCCTCTGCTGCTATCGGGGGCGATTGCCGGCGGCAATGCCATCCTGGCGGCGCAGGCAGCGGGCGCTGACCTTGCCTACATAGGGAGCGCCTTCATTGCCACAGAAGAAGCCAGCGCCGTCGATGGCTACAAGCAGGCTGTGGTCGAGAGTGTTGCTTCCGATATCGTCTACACGAACCTGTTCACGGGCGTGCATGGCAACTATCTGCGCAAGAGCATCGTGGCAGCCGGCCTTGATCCGGATGAGTTGCCTGAATCCGACCCTTCGGCGATGACCTTCGGGTCGGGCGGCAATGCGAAGGTCCGGGTCTGGAAGGACGTATGGGGCGCAGGACAGGGCATCGGGGCAATCAAGGAAGTGGTCCCCGCTGCCGACCTGATTGGCCGCTTCCGGGAAGAGTACAAGCAGGCGCGCAATCGTCTTTCGCTGTAAGGCAGGTACCGCGAATCGTTCTCCCCACCAAGGAGCGACGAGGAGCAGCGAAACTTGCAATTTGAAAGTTCCGCTGATTATCATGAAGGCAACTAGCCGGCGACCGCCAGAACAAGTCGCGCAGGCGACAAAAGTGGCCAGACCCGGCCTTTTCCTGCGCGGCCAGCGGTGGCCGCGCGAGGGACCCGCAAGATGCTGATTGACGACTTGTCGCGGCCGGTCTCACGGCCCCCGGATCTTTCGGGCGATCAAAGGAGTTGCACTTGAACAAGCTGTTGGCAGAAGTCATTGAGGCACATGGTGGCCTTGAACGATGGAACAAACTGAGTTCGGTGACGGCGACGCTCGTTACTGGCGGGGGATTGTGGGGGATGAAGGGCCTGGTGCAGGACCCCACTCCCCGTGAGATGACAGTTGCGCTCCACGAGCAAACCGCCTCCGTCTTTCCGTTCGGGCAGCAGGACTGGCGCACTGCCTTCAGGCCAGACCGGATAGCGATCGAGACCACCTCGGGCGCGACCGTTCGCGAGCGCGCCAATCCCAGGGCCTCGTTCGCCGGCCACGGAATGGACACGCCGTGGGATCCGCTGCACCGGGCATACTTTAATGGCTACGCGATGTGGACGTACCTGACGACGCCCTTTCTCATGGCGATGCCTGGGTTCGATGTCACCGAGATCCCGCCATGGCGGGAGGGCAGGGAGCTCTGGCGTGGGTTGCGCGCGCAGTTTCCCGACCACATTGCCAGCCATGGCAATGTGCAGGATTTCTACTTCGGCGACGACTTGCTGCTGCGCAGGCATGACTACCATGTCGATGTCGCGGGCGGCTTCCCGGCTGCGCAATATGTCCACGATATCGTGGAGGTGAACGGCCTTCGTTTTCCGACCAGGCGCCGTGCCTATTTGCGTGGCCCCGACCTGCAACCGATCCGCGACCTGCTGCTGGTCTCGATCGATCTCAGCCATTTTCGCTTTGGCTGAGGACGTGCGAGACCGCGGCTGCCGCGCAGATGTGGCATCGCCCGCCAGACGGTCGGCCATGCGCGGAAATATGTAGGAGCAAACATGAACATCCAATACATCGAGGATCTGGCGCCGGGCCAGAAATACGGTTCAGGGCGGCTGCCCGTCGAACTGGACAGGATCAAGTCCTTCGCTGCCGAGTTCGACCCGCAGCCTTTCCATCTCGACGAAACGGCTGCCCGCGATACCTTGTTCGGCGGCCTGGCCGCGAGCGGCTGGCATACAGCGGCGCTGACCATGCGCTTGCTCGTCGACGGCGAACTCCGGCCCGCGGGCGGCATCATCGGGGCGGGTTTTGAGGAGCTGCGTTGGCCCAAGCCGGTGCGGCCTGGAGATGCATTGCATGTCGAGAGCGAGATCCTGGAGGTGCGGACGTCCAAGTCGCGTCCTGACCAAGGCATCGTGAAAGTACGCATCACAACCTTCAACCAGCATGACGAACCCGTGCAGGCCGGCGTCGTCAACCTGGTCGTGCGGTGCCGTCCCACTGGCAACGCGTAGACGGGGGAGCGCCATGAAGAGTTGATACCCGATGCCTGCGCCATGGGAGGCCGCTACGACGCGCGGCCGACTCCCGTTGAGTCGCATGGCCTATTGCCACCCGCAGCTCCGTGAGGGGCAGCGCGCTGCCCGACAGACTGCCGGCTGATCAAACCTCGCCCCGCGTACAGAATTCACGATATGACCACCTTCTCCTCTTTGCTGCAGCACACGGACGGCCGCGTGCTGGTGCTCACCATCAACAATCCCGGTAAGCGCAACGCCATCGCGGCAGACCTCTATGACAACATCCGTGCCGCACTGGCCGCTGCCGCGGACAATCCGGAGATTGGCGCGATCGTGCTGACCGGCGCCGACAATTACTTCTGTGCCGGCGGTGACCTGGAACTGATCAGCAAGCGGCGGGAACTGACCTATGAGGAGCGCATCGAGCGCTTGGGACACCTGCACGACGTGGTGTGCAAGCTGCGCGACTTTCCCAAGCCGATCGTGGCGGCAGTCGATGGTGGCGCGGCGGGCGCGGGTTTCTCGCTGGCATTGGCTTGCGACCTGTTCGTGGCATCCGCCGGTGCCGCCTTTTCGATTGCCTATGTGAAAGTGGGGCTGACGCCGGATGGCGGCATTACGGGCCTCCTGGCGCAGAGCCTGCCGCGGCAGTTGCTGACGCAGCTGGCGTTGACCGGCGATCGCATCACGGCGGAGCAGTTGCAGCAGTTCGGCGTCGTCAACCAGCTGGTCGAGGCCGGGCAAGCCGGCGCGGTGGCGATCGCGCTGGCGGCGCGGCTTGCGCAAGGGCCCCGGCAGGCAATGGGGGCGATCAAGGCGCTGTGCCGGCATGCCCATGAGCGCACGCTCGACGACCAGCTGGAAGCCGAGCGCATCGCGATGGCCGTGGCCCAGGGCGGCGCCGAAGCCGCCGAAGGCATTGCTGCATTTCTGGAGAAGCGGCCCGTGGATTTTGCCAGCGTGCGCCGCGGCGCAGCTGGCTGAGCACATCGCCACCGGGGCCGCCGCCAGGCCCCGCCATGCTTTTCTCCCCGGGCAGCTTCGGGTTCCTGGCAATGCGGGTGAGCATGAGGGAAGGGGCCACCACTCTTTGCGAGAAGAGACTTCCCCATTGCGCTTCCGGGCGCGCATGACTCAATCCGGGCTGTGAGGCGACTTCGAAGGAAGAACGTCGCCATGCTGCGGGCGAAGGAGAATGCGGCCGCCACACCCGTACCGTCGTGCGGGTGGCCTGGGGCTGTCGCGCATGGCGAATTCCTCTGCAACCGTGCGAATGACGAGCCCGCATGAGTGCCGGGTAGCAACACAGATGCACACGAACATCATGAAGAAGCCGAAGCCAGTAAGCCACGTCAGGTCGGTGCCGGGCCCGTGGCAGTCGTAGAGGCATTTGGGCCTTCCCTTGCTGTCGGATAACGGCTCGAGCAAGGCCACCAGCCACCAGCCGAGGTAGGTGAGGGAAACCGGCAACAGGGCGATCAGATACTTCGCCCACCACCGCAGCTTGCAGCGAAGCAGCCGCAGCAGCCGCAGCAGCCGGATAGCCGGCCTGTCGAGCGCCGCGTCCAATGCAACTGCCAGATTCCCAAGGCCACCTGTCTTCATCCATGCCCCCGTCGCACCTCGATTGCTCTCAATGTCCGCCCGCGGCAGAACGCGGGCGGGTCGCAGATGACCAGTCTCCAGACGCGCCCTCAGACGCGATACCCGTAGAGTGTGCCGTCGGCTTCGCGCGCGTTGTCCAGCGGGTCGCCCGCAAGTTCGCTGCGGGCATTGCCGTTCGGCTGAACCGTGCCGGCCGGTGGCCCCCCTGTGTGGTCATTGACCGTGGCCAAAGCCACGCTGGCGGCAGCGGCGAAAGCGGCGACTGTAATCGCCAGCATTGGCATGCGTGTGCGGATCATCTGAACTCCCTTGGTTGAATAGGAAAGGACTGCCTGCAGCAGGAATCTTGTAGAACGCAGGTTTCATGAGCGGTTGGCCAGCGGCTGCACGCATACCTGCGAGCGCCGCCCGAGGCCCCCGGGCAGGCGCGGCCAGTTGAGCGGCCTGGCCAATGCCCTGGTGTCTAGCGGTCCCAGCGGGTCCGCAGAAATCCAAGCAGACTGATGGTCGCTGCCACGACAATGCTGGCGGCCACCAGTACGAAAGCGGTATGCAGGCTCGCGTAACCTTGCAGGACCAGCACCATGGCAGCCAGCGCAAATACGAAGCGCACCACGCTTGCGATCATCGGCCAGAGGATGCGTTGTGCCCCCTGACCTGCAAAGTAGAGCTCGAAGATCACGCCAATCACCGCGTAGAACGGCGCTACCACATGCAGGTATCCTGCGCCGGCCGCCACAACGGTGCTGTCGCTGGTAAACAGGCCTAGCCACAGCTGCGGGAAGAGGGAGACAACGAGCCCGACTATGCCAACCACGCCGGCAACGAACAGCACGTTCACCATCGCCGCGCGCCGGGCACGCGCCACGTTGCCTGCGCCCAGGTTCGTGCCAACCAGCGTGATCGCCGCGGTTCCGAATCCGAACATCACCGGCACCAGCAGCATATCCAGGCGGGAGGCAATGCCGTAGCCGGCGATGGCGGTGACGCTCACGGCGCCGGCGGCAGCGGTCAGTGCGGTGACGGACATGGCCGACATGACGGCGTTGATCGCCGACAGCAAGCCGACGCCGAGGATCGCGCTGAAATGCTTACGTTGCAGGGGATAGCGACGCAGGCGCAGCGTCGACGAGGGCGAACGCATGTAGAGGACCACAACGCTCAGCGCGGCGATATTGCACAGCACTTGGGCGACGCCGGCGCCCGCCACGCCCATGCGCGGCGCGTCCAGCCAGCCGTTGATCAGCACCGGTGACAGTATCAGGCCGGCGACCGCGCCGCCCAGTATGATCATCGCCGGCACCTTGACGTTGCCGGCTCCGCGCAACGCCGCCTGCAGTAGCAACAATATCCAGAATGGGATCGCACCTCCGAACAGGAGGTTAGAGTAGCGCACCGCCTGGTCCAGCGATGGCCCGCTGCCGCCAAGGCTGCGGTACAGAGCCGGGCCGGCCAGCACCACCACCAGGGAGAACAGTCCGCCTGCTATGGCGGCGATGACCACCGCATGCCAAGCCAGGCTTTCCGCCTCGTCCCGGCGGCGGGCGCCGGTGGCGCGGGCGATGGCCGAGGACACGCCGCCGCCGATGCCGGCACTCGCCATCGTGGCCATCAGCACCGTGACGGGAACCACAAGCGATGCAGCGGCAATCGCTTCCAGGCCCAGTGAGCTGACAAAATAGGTCTCGGCGACACTGAGCAAGGTCGTCATGAACAGCACGACGACTGTCGGCAAGGCAAGGCGGATCAATGTCGACAACAGCGGACCGTGGAGCAGTTTGTTGGCCGGCAGGTTGTCAGGAGGCGGAGACATCTTCTCGGCCTGACTAGCAAGAGTAGCGGACATGATTTTTATGTAAGCCAAGAAGAAGGGACCGCCCGACAATGGCCGGGCGATGACAGTGCCATATGCAAGCGCCGACGCGCGCCTACGCGCCTACCCGCCTACCCGCGGATAATCGGCACGACCGGGATGACTTCCGTGTATCCGGCCGATGAGCTGGGGCTGCGTTCAGCCCAGTTCAAAGCCTCCTCCAGCGTCTCGACATTGATCACCACAAAGCCGCCAAACAGTGCGTGCCCGTCCGGAGATGGGCCATCCTGGACCTGGCGCTGGCCGTCCCGCACCCGCACGGTGCTGGCGTTGCGCGGATCGAGCTGGGTGCCGACCCGCATGACGCCGGCGCCCGCCATGGCGTCCATATATTGTTTCCACGCTAGCGAGACTTGCTGCCCTTTGAGCGGATCGGCGTGGATTTCATAGCTGTTCGGTGGCTGTTGAAAAGCGAGAACAAATTCCATCGTTGCTTCCTTTTTGAAAGGGAGGATCAGGCAGGCGTGAACGCGGCCGCGTGGCGGCGAGCGAATTCGGCGGCGGAAATCGGCGCACGGCCGACTAACTGCTGGAAGGTGTCGGTCATACGGTCGTAGCGGTTGTCGCGATGCAACTGGGCCATGATGACCAGGTGTGAGATCAGATGCGCCGGCTGCTGGAACTCCTGGAGCTTGGCCTCCCAGATCTGCGGTGGGACGTTGAGGTATTGGATGGTGCGGCCCAGAGCGCCGCTGAACTCCTGCGCGAGCTCGGCCATCGTCAGCGACTGGGGGCCGGTCAATTCGTAGATCTTGCCGATATGCGGCTCTGGGTTGGCCAGCACAGCAGCGGCGGCAGCCCCTACGTCGGCGGCGGCGATCGGCGAGGTCTTGCCGTCGGCGAACGGCAGGCGGATGGCGTTGTCGTCGCGGATGCCCTTGGCTGCCGGCAGGAACAAGCCTTCGAAGAAAGCGGTTGGGCGCAGGTAGACCACCGGCAGGCCGGACCAGCGCAGCATCTGCTCCGCGAGCCAGTGCTGCTGCTGTTGCGGGCTGCCGGTGGTCTCTGTCTCGCTCATCTGTGACAGCGTCATCTGCGACAGATTGACGAAGGCCTTCACACCCAGGCTTTTGGCTGTGACCGCGACGGTGGCGGCTGCTTCCAGGTATGTGGGCGATACCGACATCGTGAAATACACCACGGAGCAGCCTCGCATGGCCGTGCGCACGGCGACTATGTCGAGCATGTCGGCGACCACGACTTCGGCGCCGAGGTCACGCAGCATGTCGGCGCGCGCGTCGAGCTTGCGCACCATGGCGCGCACGCGATGGCCTTGCTCCAGCAGGATGCCGATGGCCGCGCGCGCGGTCGAGCCGACGCTGCCGGCGGCGCCGGTGACGAGGATGGTTTCTTGGGACATCATTGTCTTCCTTGTATCAATGAGCGAAGTGAAGCCGGTGTAGCTGATGCTGTCGGCACCTGCCGGCGCCGCCTCGGCCAGGCAACCTTGGCGCTCGGAGGCGGCCGCACCCGGTCGACGCTGCTACGCCTGGCGCAGTCGCTGGCCGGCGAATAGGGTAAAATCGGCTATGTGGAAAAATACATAGTGTCACGGTTTTTTGACTATGTCAAAAAAAACATAGTCATCCCGCGTGCGCGTTTGACGCAATCAAGGAGCAATGCGAGTGAGTGATCTGAAGGAAGCCAAGGCAAGCAAGGAAAAACCGCTGAAGCATGTTCTTCTTGCCGGGATACATAGCCAGCCACGTTCCGGCTACGAACTGACCAAATGGCTGCAGATGGCGGGCCAGCATTGCTGGTCGGTAGAGCACAGCTCGGTGTACCCGGCTTTGCGAGAACTGGAGACGGATGGACTCATCAAATCGGAGCGCTTGCCGGGAACGCGCGGGCCGGAACGCTCGATCTACAGCATGACCGATGCTGGACGCGAGAAGCTGACGGCTTGGGTGGCGAAAGGTTCACCGCGCCCGGCCATCAAGGACGAACAGATACTGCGGGTGTTGTGCTTCGATTTGCTGCCGCGCGAGACAGCGTTGCAGCAGATCCGCGAGGTGCGTTCGGACCACCAGGCCCAGCTTGAGTTCTTTCTCGCAAGGCAGGCCGTGCTGACCGAGCAGCAGCCTGGACCGCTGCTGGTGACACGCCGCGGCGTGCTGGCCGAACAGGCCTATATCGCTTGGTGTGACGAGGTGGAGGAAATGATCGCCCGCAGGCCAGCCTGAGGCCCCGCCCGAACCCAGGCTGGCGCGCCTTGGAGTATGTCCGACAGGATGGAGCCGGGGTCGGGCAGGAGAATATTGCGCGGCAAGCCCACTGGTGCCCACGGTGAGACGAGCCGCCGGCGACGGCGTTCGTGGCGCTCGAACTGGACTGCTCGATCGGGGGATGAGGTTCCTACAAGGCAGACAAGGGAGACAAGGGAGCACGCCTCCCGGCGTTCTCCCCGTCACTGCGCTGGCTTAGAACGGCAGGCGCAACTTCACCGATGCCGTCTGGTTGGTGAAGCGGTCGCGCACCTCGGCGTCGTAACGCACGCTCACTTCCATCGCCTTGCTGTTGGTCACGACGAAGCCGAGGCCGCCGCGTGCCAGCCAGCGCGCCGGCGACATGCCGCGCGTGACGAACTGCGCGCCGCCGCCGACGTACGAAGCGGTGATGGCCGACTGGCCCGCCATCGCGTCGTAGCCAAAACCGAGGTTGGCCGTGAACATGGCGTGCTCGGTAATGCCCTGGTTCAGGCGGGCTTCGGTGGACAGGATCAGCTCGCGCGTCGAGTTCTTGCCGACCGCCAGGCTGAGCGCATCCGCGCCGTTCTCGGTGTAGGCCGCATCCTGGATGAACGTGTAGTCGGCGCGCACGGACGGCGTCACGGTAGTCTTCGCCGCGAGGTTCAGCATGCGGCCGAGGCCGACGCCGACGTGGGCGTTCCAGCTGTTGTAGCTGGAGGACGCGCGGCTGTTCAGGCCGCCGAAGTTGATGTTGCGCTGGCCTTCGTTATGGCCGGTGCCCACGTCCGCCTGCACGCTGATGTCGGTGCTGGCATCGAGGCTGTAGCTGCCGTAGCCGATCAGGCGGTAGCCGTCGACGCTGGCGCTTTGCGCCGCCACCGGCGAGTTGCCGTCGATGCGGCTGTGCATGTAGGAGAACGCACTGCCCACGCGCACCTTGTCGCTGACCACGCCGTCGGCGCCGAGCAGCATGCCGTAGGTGTTGGCCTTGTAGCCGGCCACGCCGTCGCGGTCGCTTTGCTTGGCCCACGAGCCTAGCGGCTTGAACCAGAGCTGGCGGTCGGAGACGAACTCGTCGCCCGAGGACAAGCCGCGGTTGGCTTCCTGACGCGACTGGATCACGCGGTTGGTGGCGTGCATGGCGGCGCTGTTGACTTCCGTCATGCCGGCGGTCATCAGCGGCAGGGTCTGCTTGACGGCGTCCGATACGGCTTGCTCCGTGGACAAGGTGCCCAGCGCCGTGATCGCCGGAGCCATGGCAGCCGGGGCCGACGAGCCTTGCGAGATCAGCGCGTCCAGGACCTGCGCGGCGCCCAGGCCTGGCGTGTTGCGCGCACCGGTGACACTGCTCACCACGGTGATCACGGGCGCGGGGGTGGGCGTTGGCTCCTGCGGTGGCGTCGGGGACGTCGGCGTGACTGGCGCGGCCGAACACGAGGTGGCGCCGGCGCGGGCAACGCACAGGTCCACGGCATTGCCGTTGCGGGTGGCGATGAAGTCGAACAGCGCGCTGTTGTCGGTCACCGTCAGGGCCGGGCCGGCCACCAGGGTGCCGGCGGTGAGCACGCCGGGTTGCACGCTGGTGCCGGCGACGAGGGATGGCGCGCCGATGACGTTCACGCCGATCTTGTTGCTGGCCGAGATATCGGCGGTGCCGGTGACGGCCAGCTTGCCGTACGCGCCGTTGGCACCGATGCCGGTCTGGAACACGCCGCCCGCCGCTTGCGTGTAGTTGCCCGCGATGGTAGCGGTGGTGCCGGCCGCGACCGCCAGCGTGCCGGCATTGTTCACGCCTGCGGATGCGCTCACCGTGTGGCGCTGGTTGAACACCGCGTTTTCGGCAATGTTGAACGTGCCGACATTGAACGTATTGCCCGACGTGAACGTGCCGTTGACATTGACCACGGAATTGGCGCTGCCGTTGACTGCGCCCGTCACCGCGGCGCTGTTCAGGTCGATGTTGAGCATGGCGTTGCCGAGCGAGACAGCGCCGTTGAGTGTGCCGGTCAGGCTCACGCCGTGCGTGATCGTGCTGGCCGTGTCGATCGAGATCGCGTTGGCGGCATTGATCGTGCCGGCCACGTTGATCGCGTCGATCGTGCTGTTCACGACGTTGATGCCGGTCCCCGAACCGCCTGGCGACGTGGCGTTGATGGTGCCGTTGTTGTTGATGCTGCCGGTGATCGTGCTGTTCTGGACGTTGATGCCGTATGCCATGCCACCCAGGCTGATGCCCGGCAGCCCCGCGAGGACCGTGCCCGTGCCGCCGGTCGCGGTGATCGTGCCGTCGTTGCGGATCGACGCCACCGTGCTGGCGCCAATATTGATGCCGGTCGCAGAGCCGCCGGCGCTGCCGAATATCCCGGCGCCAATGGCGTTGCCGCCGGTGGCGGTGATCGAACTTGCCGCACCATCGTTGACCAGCGCGCCAACCGTTGCCGACTGGAGGTTGATGCCGGTGGCTGCGCCGGGGCTGGTACCCGGCATCGGAATGCCGCCGCTAATAAAAGCGGCGCCGCCGGTAGCCGCGATGCCGCCCTGGTTGGTGATGTTACCGACCTTGGCCGTCGCAATGCTGATGCCGGTGGCGGCCCCACCGGCACCGTTGTCGAGGCCCGGCATGCCCATGGCACCGTTGCCGCCGGACGCGGCGATGGTGCCGCCGGCGACGTTCAGGATGCCGCCCAGCGTGTCCGACGTGGCGCTGTTGCTGACGACAGTAATTGCGGTGGCGCTGCCGCCGTTGTTCATCGGCGTCGGCATGGCAGGTATCCCGGCCGTGCCGATGCTCTCGATCCGCCCGTGATTTTCGATGTTGATGGCGCGCGAGAGAAGCGGCCCGGTCACCGAGACGCCGGCGGCGCCCGCCACGCTGATCAGCCCGCTCGGCGAGGTGACGTTCACGCTGCCGGCCGATCCCAGCACGCAGGTCTGGGCCATCGAGCCGGCGACGGTGTTCGCGCCCAGGGGCGCGCATGCCGGCGGCACGGCCAGGGCCGGCATCGACGCGATCGCGCCCAGCGCCACCAGCGCGGCACTGGTGATCGAGCGGGGTATGGACGGCGGCGTGGCCGCGCACAGGGTGGATGCTGCTGAGGTGCTGCGGATGGCAGGGCGTGCCTGCCCTCGAATGCTGCGATGCTGTTTCATGTCTTACGAGGACCCGGTGATCGGTAAATTGCGAAGTAGACTTGCCGCTTGATTGTTTTTTGTGATTTCTTTGTTTTCTTGTTGACCGTCTTGCCTCTCCGGTTGTCGCGTGATGGGGCCGCTGGTAGCTCCGTTCGCTTTGCGCCCGGCGCACGCCCGCATCCGAGGTTGTGGAGGGCTCCACGCCCGGTTGCTTCTGGGCACAGAAGGGGCCGCGCTCTGGCTGCGAAAGTTCGCCGACGCCGGACGCAGCGTTGCTGCACCCGCTTATCGGCAGCGACGCGGAATTCTTTAGTGGCTGAGGATGTGGGGCAGTGGGCCGCTGCCCTGGAGACCCGAAGGCGCGCCGGTGTGAATGCCGGATCCTGTCCGGTCCGCGGACCGCCTCGCGCTTTTTTCGACAATCCGATGCGAGGCCGAGAAACACCCGGGACATGTCCCGGGGTTGGTCTGGATGATGACCTCCACTGCCTCGCCAAACGGCGGCGGGGAAAATTTGGCGGTTGAGTCCTCGCGATCCAGTGCACTGTATGTATATACAGTGCCCACGAAAATATTGAGCGCCTGGATTCGGATGTGCTGCCAGTTCCATCCTTGTTCGTTTAACCGGTCAAACGAACAACGCGTCCTCAAGCCTGGACGTCATTTCACCGCTTTTCAACGAACGTTGCTGCGTTGCGGCATTTTCTACAAAAAGATGGCTAACTGACCGGCCGAGGCTACTATCTGGGCAGGTGGCCTGGCAGACGGTGCCCTTCATTTGCACGCTCCGTACGGCTTGCTTCGAGCCACCGCTGTCGTGTGCCCGATAGGGCGCGCATGGCATAGATCCTGCGCGGGAGTTCGGAGCGCCGATGCGCAAAGCTCGGCGTTGACTTTTCTCCTCCGCCACGAGTCGCCTTTCCACTGCGTTGCCCTGGGAACCCCTTATGCCTTCATCGATTCTCTCGAAGTCTGTCACGGACGCGTCTTCGAACTTCTCGCGCCTCTACACTGAAATATTTGAACTGCTCCACGCGACCGTCGAAGTCGTTTCTGTTCGCACGGCTCGCATGGCAAAGGCTTTGGTGGCTCCGGACGAGCGGGACCCGCACGAGTTTAGCCTCATGGGCCGAGAGAAGGGCGAGGCCGCGTCCGAGTCGATAGGTGCTTTGGGCGCAGGCTTGCTCAGCCTGACCGTGGTGCTGGCGAGCGAGACCACAAATCACTTTTGGGCCGCCTCCGCAGCGGCATCCACGCTGGTAGCCAGCCGCTCAACATCTCAGTGGCTCGAGCGTCAGGAGGCGTTCTTTAAAGTGGCTTGCGACCATCCCGCCAGTCCGCTGCAGCTCACCAACTGGGGGACATGTCTGATGCAGGAGGTTCTCGCACCCATCCACGTCCGGGCGACGGCCAACGCGAAACGCCTAGGGGCGCCATGAACGCTGTCCGGACCGCGAAAGCACATCTCGCGAGCAACGGCGAGCGACGTGCGACCAGTAGCATCGAAGACGGAATCAAGATCTCGCCGACCCTCGAAGGGGTTTCGGAAACCATGCTATGGACGCTATACGACCGCGCATGCGAAGCGCGCCGCGCTGACAGTATCATTGCAGACCCCCATAGCGTGCGCATCTGCGACGCCCTGGAATATGACTTCGCCGGCCGCTTCGGCACGCCCATTGGCTCATTCTCTGCGCGCGCCGTGGAGTTCGACCGCTTATTGAAGCGCTGGCTCGAGCGGCATCCTGACGGTCTGATCATTTCCCTGGGTGAAGGCCTGGAAACGCAAGCGCATCGTGTCGACAACGGCCGAATGAGTTGGATTACGGTCGACCTTCCGTCCGCGATCAAGCTGAGGGAGCGCTTTCTACCATCGTGCGCACGGTTTCGCCACGTCACGTCGAGTGCCTGCGAGGCGCGCTGGGCAGACGGAATCAAACCGGGCACTCCGGTGTTTATCGTCGCACAAGGCCTGTTCATGTATCTTGAGCCGGAGGCGGTGAAGGGCATTTTTATTCACATAGCAAATCGTGTTCCAGGTGCCGAAATAGCGTTCGACGCCGTTCCGCGCTGGTTCGCCCAATTAACGGACTGGGGCGTCATGCTCACGTCCGGCTATCGCCTGCCTCCGATGCCTTGGGGTGTCGATAGGGATGAGATAGAGGCGCGGCTTCGTACCTGGTCACCCGGGATCTCTTCCCTGCGCGTGCTTGAGTACCGAACACCGCGTGGGTGGCCCAAACTCGCCGAAGACTTGCTCCGCCTCAACCCGATGACCAACCGGCAGATGCCATTCGTTGTGCATGTGAAGCTGACCAGAAGGAACCGTCAATGAAGCGCTCCGTCGCGGCGGCAGATCGGACCGCGGTCAGAAGGAGGGCGAATGCCTGTGACAAGGACGACCAAGAATCGGCGGAGCTTTCTCGTGAATCGGCTCGGTCCCGGCCTGATCACCGGCGCCTCGGACGACGATCCGAGCGGGATCGCTACTTATTCTCAAGCAGGCGCGCAGTTCGGTTACCTGATGCTATGGACCATTCCTCTGACGCTGCCGCTCATGATTGGCATCCAACTGGTCAGTGCGCGACTCGGACGCGTTTCAGGCCGCGGCATTGCGTCGAATATCCGCAAACACTATTCCCCGCTGATGGCGCTCCCCTTCGCGGTCCTGGTTGTGCTGGCAAACGTTATCAACGTGGGCGCCGATGTGTCTGCCATGGGGCAAAGCATGAAGCTTCTGGCGGGCGGCTCCTATATCCTGTACGTCTATTTGTTTGCGCTGTTCTCGCTGCTGGTCCAACTGTTCTTGCCGTACCGGCGCTATTCCGCCTATCTCAAATGGCTGGCACTCTCACTACTTGTCTACGTTTTCGCGGCCTTCCTGCTCCACGTCGATTGGCGCGCTGCACTGCGGGGCACGTTCATGCCGCGCGTAGTCTGGTCCAAGGAGTTCTTCACAACCCTGATCGCGGTCTTCGGCACCACCATCAGCCCATATCTGTTCGTATGGCAGGCCGCCTCGGAGGTGGAGGAAGTAGATCTTGAGCCAAAGGCCAGGCCGCTCAAGGACGCCCCGATGCAAGCGCCTTATCACCTGTCCCGTATCACATTTGACACGACGGTGGGCATGGTTGTGTCCGCGGCGATCGCCTATTTCATCATGATCGTAGCGGCGG
This sequence comes from Cupriavidus sp. 2TAF22, assembly GCF_052115045.1. Taxonomy (NCBI): domain Bacteria; kingdom Pseudomonadati; phylum Pseudomonadota; class Betaproteobacteria; order Burkholderiales; family Burkholderiaceae; genus Cupriavidus; species Cupriavidus sp. 2TAF22. The sequence continues at coordinate 6,510 of NZ_JBFRFX010000025.1, read as the reverse complement.
CTGCGCTTCACGCCAACGGGGTGACCGAGATACAGACGACAGCCCAGGCAGCAAAAGCGCTGGTGCCCGTCGCAGGTCGTTTTGCGCAAGCGCTGTTCTGCGCCGGTGTCATTGGAACCGGGCTGCTCGCGGTGCCCGTATTGGCCGGCTCCGCGGCGTATGCGGTGGCCGAAGCGTTTCGGTGGCGGCGCAGTCTTGAAGAAAAGCCGGCGGGTGCCAAATGGTTCTACCTGGTGTTGACCGGTGTGATGGTGGCCGGCACCGCGATGTGCCTCCTGCCGTTCGATCCATTCAAGATGCTCTATTGGAGTGCGGTTCTCAATGGCGTGGCCGCCGTACCCGTCATGATCATGTTGCAGTTGCTCTCGCGACGACAGGCTGTCATGGGCTCGTTCTGCTCGTCGCCGTGGCTTCAGGCGGTCGGCTGGGTTGCCACGGCAGCCATGGCGCTGTCTGTCGTCGGCCTCATCGTCACCCTGTTTGTCTAGTCCGGCGAAGCGCCCGGCACATTGCGCGGGTGGTAAGCTCAGCCGGCAGTGCGGGACAGGCGGTATCGTGGATCGGCTGCATGCCTGGCGCCACGCCAGATCCAGATCCAGATCCACAAGCGTTTCATCGTGGCCACGGACATCAAGGTCTACTGCGTTCCTCAGCATCCGTGGCAACGCGGCCAGAACGAAAACACGAACGGCATCTCAGTCCATCGCAAGCCAAACGCAACGCCGCAGAGAGCCATCCTCACTCACGCTGGCTCGCCCAGCAGCTCCGATTTCCGTGCCTCCAGTTGCATGGCAACTTCGCGAAGGTCGATCTTTGCCTTGATCACCGCGGGAAAGAGTTCGCTTTCCTCTTCCTCGACATGGTGGCCAACATACTCGGTCAAGACCTTGTAGTTCGCATCGAGCATGTCCGGGTCTCCCGCTTCGATTTTGGCAATCAGTGCCTTCGCCACGCCATGCTCGACCTTGGCTTCATCAAGCATGTCGTCAAGCTTCTCCGACACGCCGCGCAGGGCAGGGTAGAAGATCTCTTCCTCGATCTGCGCATGGACTGACAGCTTCTGACATGTCTCCGTGGCGATCGCGTGTTTTTCTGCGACGGCCTTGGTGGCTTCGAATTGCTTGAAGAGCTTCTTCACGGCACGATGGTCATCCATCAGGAGGCCGAGGGTCGTGCGTTGTTCAACGGGTATTTTTGACTTGTCCATGAGGACCTCCGTAGGGGAAAGTTGCGCACTGCGGATGCGCACTGTTGGGGTATTGCTGCGCGGAGCGTCAAGCGCGCTCAACGGCGCTTGCGCCTTTTCACCGGCTTCGTGGTTGTCATCCCATCGGTCCAGGCCGCCATCATCTGCCTCGCGCCTTCCGTCATCGCATTGGAAGCCGCACGCTTGCCTTGCGCTGTCAGCCGGCCGCGCGCCGCAGTATGGAATGACCGGATTAACGGCACTTGGCGTCCCGGGCCTGGTCGATCGTGGCGCCGCCGGTCCCTTGCAGCGGCCGCCCATGAAGCCGGTCGATATCGGCCTATCCCGCGCTTTCCGGGGCAGGCTAGTCCCGGCATGGCAGCCAGAGCGAAGCATTATTTGGTCCAGCCAATCGTCCCACGACTACTTGCATGGTTGTCGGAGCACCAACAGGCCACGCAGCGCTACCTGCGATGAAGACCTTGTTCATTTGCGGAAGTTTGGTGCAATAGACGGTGGCAATATTTACCAGGTTTTTGCAGAAAGGCAGCACGCCCGGCAAGTGATAGCGGAGCAATTGCAGCCGCGCTGGGGCGCCATGGCGACGCCTCCACAAAGGGGGGGCGCATGTTCGGCGGCACCTCGGTCCCGGCATCCAGGACCGCGAATCTACCGCCTGCCAGCAGCAAGGCGACTAGTCCGGACGGCCGGTGCGGGGCCGCGGCCGGTGAGCATCGAAGTCGCTGCGCGGCGGCTTGGCGAAGCGAGCATGGAAGTCGGCGATAAAGGCTGGCGCAAAGACGTTGGCGGCTGGCATGGCGCTGATCCCGCGCAGCCGCAGTTCCTTGACCAGGCGCTGCTGCAAGGTGCCATTCATCCGCTCGACACGGCTCTTGGCGGGGCTGGAATTGGCGCACAGGATGTCGATATTGAGCTCGAACAGCGGCCCGCCCGAACTGGGTGTAGCCACGCGCGGATTGAATCCCGCTTTGAGGGGCACGCGACACGCTCCTCAAAGCCCGCATCCAGGCCTTGGCCGGCTGCAGGAAGGTAAAGGCGAATCGGTCACCCGGTTCTTCTGGTGATCTTGCTCTCGCAATCCTATTCTTGTGCTGACGCGGTATCTCAGCGGTCGCCGGCGAATCCTTGCGATGCGGAATGCCCATGATGACAAAACTTGTCCAGGCGGTTAGCCGGCGGCTGGTTCGCCAAGTGGGGCAGTACAGTATTGCTCAATCGATACTTGCCAGCCTGGGGTTTCTTATTCTCGCGAACGATGCAGTTGCCCAGCAGACGTTTGTCGCTCCAGGCAGCGCGCCGCCGCCGTACAAGTTGCTACGCTACGATGAGGATTTCACATACCTTCGGGATCCCACTCATCGCGGCGATCTTTGGGATCCTGTCAAATACATCCCGATTGGACCGCATGACTGGTCACTAAGCCTTGGCGGCGAGTTGCGGGAGCGGTTTGAGAACTACTCCGAGGCCAACTTCGGGGTGCCGGGCAAATCCGCCGACGGATACCTGCTTCATCGCCTGCTGCTCCACGCCGACCTGCGTGCCGGTGACTATTTCCGCGGCTTTCTTCAACTGGGAAATCAACTGGCAGCGGGCAAGACCGCGGCGGCACCGCCCTATGTCGACCGCCTCGACGTACAGCAAGCCTTCGTCGACTTTAGGGCACCACTGACGGGCGACGCGAATGCCGACCCCGACTTGCGAATCGGCCGTCAGGAGATGGCATTGGGATCGCAACGCCTCGTTTCGGTTCGGGATGCGCCAAACGTCCGTCGCGCTTTCGATGGCGTTCGCCTGGGGGGCGCGGTCGACAAGGTGCGCATCGATGCTTTCGTCACACGTCCGGTTCTCCTGCAGACGGGCAATTTCGACGACCATCCAAATCATGCGCAGGGCTTCTGGGGCCTGTATACGACCTTTCCCAGGAGCTTCATCCCCGCATCCGGCCTCGATGTCTACTATCTGGGCTTCGAAAACAGCCGAGCGCTGTACAGCGCAGGAGCTGGTGTCGAGAGACGGCATTCGATCGGCGCGCGCATCTTCGGCAGCGGCAAGGGCTGGGATTGGGACTGGGAGGCCCTGGCACAATTCGGAAGCCTTGGCCAACAAGACATCCGGGCGTGGGGGTTCTCAACGGACACCGGCTATACATTTCCCGTCGCCGACTGGAAGCTCCGCGGGGGCTTCAAGGCCACTGCGGGGAGCGGCGACCATGACTCCCGCGATGGCCGGCTTGGTACCTATGGTGGCCTGTTTCCAAAACTTGCGTACTTCAATCAAGCCGGTCTCCTCGGCGCTTCCAACGTGCTGGACGTACAGCCATCCGTAACGCTGGGACCCAATGAGCGGGTCAAGATCACCATCGCCTGCGACTTCATTTGGAGAGAGACGACAAACGACGCAGTTTATACGGCGATAGCCACTCCGATCGCCGGTACGGCGGGACGCCCTGGTCGCTACACGGGCAGTCAGCTTTCTGTCGACTTGTCCTGGCAAGTCAACCGGCATATAGCCATCAATGCCGGCATCGTGCATGTGGACGTGGCAAAGGTCCTGAGCAGCGTTGGCGGCCACAACACTAACTTCACCTATGTCTCGGCTGGCTACAAGTTCTAGCAGGCCGCAGATTTCCTTCGCTACATCGATGGCAAGGCTGCCAGCGGGACCACACAGCAGTGCAAGCCCCCCTCGCATTCGATGATGCGGTGCTCCTTGCCAGGCGCGGAATTTATCGCGCACGGACGGAGAATCCTGCGCTATCCATTTGGCCCGCGAGACTCCGCCTTCAGGGGAAGAACTCCTTGCGCGCATCGAGCAGGATCGCCACGTATCGGTCGAGATTATCTTCGACCCGCTGCGTGGGTCCCACCAGTGACAGTGAAGTCAACCTGCCACCGACCTCGCCGGCGATACCCACGGCGGCGACGCCCTGACTGCCTTCGTCCTTGGCCAGGTACCATTTCTCACGAGCGCACTTCTCAATTTCGCTGCGAAGGACGCTGACGTCGCGAATGGTGTTGGGAGTGACCGCCGGCAAGGGCAGGGCGTCGATCAGCGCATCCCGCTCCGTCTTCGGCATGGCCCCGAGAATGGCCTTGCCCAGCGCGGCCGAGTGGAGGTCATAGACCGTTCCGGGCCGCACGACGTAGCGCAACGCATGCGGGCTCTCCTGGCAGGCAAAGATCTTGACGTGGTTGCCCTCCAGGTAACCGCACAACGAAGTCTCCCCAGACTCCTTGGTCAGAATCTCCAGCGCCTCGGTCGCGAACGCATGCAGCGGGTCCAGTGCGGCGATACGCTGCGCGACATCGCTCAGGCGTGCCGTCGGGTAGAACTGGCGCGACTTCGGCGTACGCAACAGATAGCCAGCCTCGCGCATGGTGAACAGCAGATCGGAACAACTGCTGTCAGCCAGTTCGAGGTGTCGGGCCAGTTCGGAGTTGCTCAGCGGGCGCCCTTCGCGCGCGAAGACTTCAAAGACTTGCAGGACACGGCTGGCAGTGGGAACGACTTGAGGCATGGTTACTGATCAGAACGGAATGATGACGAAGTGGTCTGGCCCGGGTCAACGCAGGGCGGACAGTTCCAGCGCGCTTTGTGCCATCAGCATCGACTGGATCTGGTTGGTACCCTCGGCGATGGTCAGATGGCGCACGTGACATTACTAATTGGGGCCAACATCAATTTGTCCAGGCAAAGTTGAAATGTCCGGGCGCCAGCAAAGTTGAAATGTCCGGTTGTTCGGTGTCATTTCAGTGTTGTTTGTTCTGCTTATGAGGTTCCCGTCGGGCGGTGGTGCTGGCCTGAAGCGGCAGAGTTGTGATCAGGGTGGGGCTGTCATGCCAGCAGGGCGGATTTGAATTCCCAGGTGTCAAGCTGAATCAATTCTCAGTTCCGTTAAGCGGCCACGGTTGCCGCTGTAAGCGTTTTAGCGCTTCCAACATATCGTTCTGATCCAGCGAGCGCTGCGACTTCTTGCCTGGTGGTCGTCCACGCTTGCGGACAACGCCTTCCGTGGCAGGCAAAGAGAGCGATCGTGTGTTGTCGCGTTTCTCCTGGACATATTGCGCCATCTGCAACACAGCTCCGAGTCGCTTGTTATCGACGATGGCGCCTTGATCGATCTCCGACAGTCGGTCATAGATGGTGTGGGGCAGGGTAGCGCCATTCGCCCGTGGCTCAATCCTACCGTCCGGATAGTGATAGACGTCGATATAGCGCCCAGCAAGCTTCCGATGCTCTGGCGTATCGGCCAGCAGGTAGAGCATCTTGTCGTACTGGATCGTCAGGCTCTTGGATACGCAGCGCGGTTCGCGCCAAGTGAAGATCAGGTCCAGGTTCTCATCAGGTCGCAGCGAACGATGCGCGTTATGACTGTTCCGGGGCACCTTGGCAAAGCGCGCGTTGTAGTCAGCGATGAACTCCGGCATGAAGACGTTGGCGTCCTCCATGGTGCTGATCGCGCGCAGACGCAGTTCCTTGACCAGGCGGTCCTGCAGGGTCAGGTGGGTTCGTTCCACACGCCCCTTGGCTTGGCTGCTGTTGGCGCAGATGCCTTCGATGTTCAGCTCAAACAGGGCCCGGGAAAACTGGGTATGGCCGTCACCACCGGTTGCGTTCGGCTTGTTGACGCGGAACACGCTGGCCTTGTCGCTGTAAAACGCCACGGGCTTGCCATGGCGCTCCAGATAGGCGCGTGTCGCGGCGAAGTACGTGAAGGTTGCCTCCGAGTGGGTAAAACGCAGTTCCATGATCCGGCTGGTGGCGTCGTCGACATAGACCAGCAGCGTGCAGGCCGGCGCGCGCTCCTCAAACCAGCGGTGATCGCAGCCGTCGATCTGAATCAGCTCGCCCAGGCATGCGCGACGGTTGCGTGGCTGGTAGACCTTGGGCGGGCGCTGCTTCCTTGGCACCCAAAGCCCGGCGCTCACCATCAGTCGGCGGATCGTTTCCTTGGACAACGTCAGCCCATGGCGCTCGCGCAGCTTCTCGGCGGCCAGGGTCGGGCCGAAGTCGGCGTAGTGTTCCCGGATCAGGCCAAGGGCTACGGATTCGCGGTCCACCGGCATGCGGTTGTTGCTGGGCCGGCCGCGCCGCCGCGACGCGAGCCCGGATGGGCCTTCCTGCCTATAGCGTTCTAGCAGCCGCCGGAACTGCCGATCCGTGATCTCCAACCGTTCGGCGGCCACGCTGGGCCGCAATTGACCATCCACGACCGCCTGAACGGTCTTGAGCCTGTCTAACTCACGCATGCTTACTGTAATGACCTCGGGTCTAGCCATCCTCGGGCGTCTCCATTGCATTCA